>NZ_JBEOYI010000031.1:0-78173 GCF_040297005.1 Streptomyces sp. NPDC001904
ATTTCGTGTTTCCAACCTTACCAGATCCTTTTTCCGTTCCGTTTCCGGTCCGAATTTTGTTTCCGGTGGCCGTTGGAGGGCCTTTGCCTTTCGGCGTGTTCACTACGTTAGCGGATTTCCTCGGTGACTCATAATCGAGATCCGCGGGCTTGAATTTCGACATGCAGGCACGCCGAAAAGACCCCGCCGAGGGAAGTCGTAGTAGTGGTTTGGCCGCTCTCGGGTGGTGGCTGAACGCCCTACCCGGGTCAAGCGGCTCGGGCCACATTACGGATCCCGCAAGGGCGCGTCAAGTTCGTCGGCGCGGGGTGTGGGGCCGATAAGGGCTCACCGTCGGGTCGTTGGGGATCCAGAAGCGCCACGGGTGGATGCCGCCGGGGCCCGAGACGCCGGTGCGCGGGCCGGTGCGTACCTGGTCCGCGGGGGTGGAGGTGCCGTACAGCACCGTCAGGGGTGAGTCGGGGTCGGCGGCGCAGGCGTCGGTGCCGTCCAAAGAGCGGTCCACACCCAGGGCCGTGGCCAGCCGCGCCGGGCCCTTGGCCAGCTCCTTGTCGTTGCGGGCCGAGAGGCGGCGCTTGCGGGCGATCTCGGCGCCCCGGGTGATCTCGCCGGCGCGGAGCAGAACGGCGCTCGCTCTGCCTTCCTCCCCGCAGACGAGGTTCATGCAGTGCCACATGCCGTAGGTGAAGTAGACGTAGACGTGTCCGGGCTGACCGAACATCACGCTGTTGCGGGCGGTGCGGCCTCGGTAGGCGTGGGAGCCCGGATCGTTCGCACCGTCGTACGCCTCGACCTCTGTGATGCGCAGTTCGATCGGACCGTCGGGTGTACGGCGCACCAGGGTGCGTCCGAGGAGGTCGGGAGCGACGTCCAGGACAGGGCGATCGAAGAAGTCACGGGGCAGGGGCGTACGGTCAGGGGCCGCGATCATGCCGCCCGAGGGTACTGGAGCGGTCGGGGGCGGGTAGTCGCGCGCGGAACCGGGCACGGTTGTACCGCGTTTGTAGTCAGCAGTAACAAGCAGTGTTGTTGTGGTCGTCTAGCGCGCTCGTTCGCGTACGGAGGGAATCGGGTCATGGGGTTCAAGCGGCTGTTGGCGAGTCTTGGTGCGGGCGGGGCGTCTGTGGAGACCGAGCTCATCGAGCCCAATGTCGTACCCGGCGGTGTCGTTCAGGGTGAGGTGCGGATCCAGGGCGGGTCCGTCGACCAGGAGATCGAGGGGCTCTCGGTCGGTCTGCAGGCGCGGGTCGAGGTCGAGGGCGCGGACCAGGAGACCAAGCAGAACATCGAGTTCACCAAGACGCGGCTCGGCGGCGCCTTCGGACTTCAGCCCAACGCGGTGCACGCGGTGCCGTTCGGACTGGAGATCCCGTGGGAGACGCCCGTCACCACCATCGACGGACAGCAGCTGCGCGGCATGAACATCGGGGTGACCACCGAGCTGGCGATCGCGCGGGCCGTCGACTCGGGTGACCTGGACCCCATCAACGTGCACCCGCTGCCGTCGCAGCAGGCCATCCTCGACGCCTTCATCAGTCTCGGGTTCCGCTTCAAGAGCGCCGACATGGAGCGCGGGCACATCCGCGGCACCCGGCAGAAGCTGCCGTTCTACCAGGAGATCGAGTTCTACCCGCCGCAGCAGTACCGGGGCCTCAACCAGGTCGAGCTGAGCTTCGTCGCCGACGACCGGGAGATGGACGTCGTCCTGGAGATGGACAAGAAGCCGGGGCTGTTCAGCGAGGGCAGCGACACCTTCCGGTCGTTCGTCGTCGGGCACCACGACTTCCAGGGCACCGACTGGTCGGCGTACCTCCACCAGTGGCTGTCCGAGGTCGGCAGCAAGCGGAACTGGTTCTAGGGTTTGTCTGTCTCTGCAGACTTGTCCAACAAGGAGGTGTCGTTGTGACCGAGCAGCCCGGGCGTGCTCCGCTGCCTCACGACTTTCATCCGCAGGTGCCGTCGTTCAGCGTGCTGAGCGAGGACTTCGAGGCGGGCGGAGTGCTCGACGACGCTCAGGTCTACGCGGCCGGGAACACCTCGCCGCACCTGCGGTGGGAGGGTTTTCCCGCCGGGACCAAGAGCTTCGCCGTGTCCTGCTTCGACCCGGACGCGCCGACCGGCAGCGGGTTCTGGCACTGGACCGTCTTCGACATCCCGGTCTCGGTGACCGAGCTGCCGACGGGTGCGGGCACCGGAAAGTTCGAGGGGCTTCCCGCGGGCGCCGTGCAGGTGCGCAACGACTACGGGAGCAAGGACTTCGGCGGTGCCGCACCGCCGGCCGGCGACCCGGCCCACCGGTACGTGTTCACGGTGTACGCCGTGGACCAGGAGAAGCTGGGGCCCGACTCCGACGGCTCTCCCGCCTTCGTAGGGTTCAACCTGCGCTTCCACACGCTCGCGCGTGCCCAGGTGATCGCCGAGTACGCGGCTCCCGCCGGGAGTTAGCAAGAGTCAGCGTTCACGGAACGTTTGCCCGCCTCTGGTCTTGGAATTGATCAGAGGCGGGCATTTTTTATTGCGTTGTCCATCTCGGCGTGCACGGCCAGAGTTGACGCACGGACGCCGAGGGGTGATCCGGTGCGCACGGGAGGTGGGCAGGATGCGGGACACACTGGTGCTGAACGCGAGCTTCGAGCCGCTCTCGACGGTGACGCTCAACCGAGCGGTGGTGCTGGTACTGACGGACAAGGCCGTCGTCGAGCAGGCCCATCCCGAGCTGCGCATGCGCGGTGCCGCGATCGAGATGCCCGTACCGCGGGTGATCAGATTGTGCAGGTACGTACGGGTGCCGTTCCGAAGACGCGCGCCGTGGTCGAGGCGGGGCGTGCTCGTGCGGGACCAGCACCGGTGCGCGTACTGCGGAAGGCGGGCGACGACCGTGGACCACGTCGTGCCGCGCTCGCGGGGTGGCGCGGACTCGTGGCTCAATACGGTCGCTTCCTGCGCCGAGGACAATCACCGCAAGGCCGACCGGACGCCGGAGCAGGCCGGAATGCCGCTGTTGCGGGAGCCCTTCGAGCCGACGCCCGCCGACGCGATGCTGCTGTCGCTCGGATCGGGCGGCGAGGTGCTGCCGGAGTGGCTGAGCCGGCCGACTGCCGCGTAGGCACTTCCGTGCGGGGCGGGTCCATCGGCCTTGGGGTCGATGGGCCCGTCTTTCGTCTTCCCGTTCGCTGTGGTTGCTCGCGCCGTTCCCCGCGCCCCTGACGGGGCGCTTCTAGTCGATCGGGGGCTGCTCGCGGCGCTCCTTGCTCGGAGCGCCCGCCATCGGGCCGAAGTTGCCGATCGCGCCCGAGAGGCCCTTGAGGGCGTCGCCGATCTCGCTGGGGACGATCCAGAGCTTGTTGGCATCGCCCTCGGCGATCTTCGGGAGCATCTGGAGGTACTGGTACGAGAGCAGCTTCTGGTCCGGGTCACCGGCGTGGATCGACTCGAAGACCGTACGGATGGCCTGCGCCTCACCCTCGGCGCGCAGGGCCGCCGCCTTCGCCTCACCTTCCGCGCGGAGGATGGCGGACTGCTTCTCACCCTCGGCCGTGAGGATCTGGGACTGGCGGATGCCTTCCGCGGTGAGGATCGCGGCGCGCTTGTCACGGTCGGCGCGCATCTGCTTCTCCATCGAGTCCTGGATGGAGGTCGGCGGCTCGATCGCCTTCAGCTCGACGCGGTTGACGCGGATGCCCCACTTGCCGGTCGCCTCGTCGAGGACGCCGCGCAGGGCCGCGTTGATCTCCTCGCGGGAGGTGAGGGTCCGCTCCAGGTCCATGCCGCCGATGATGTTGCGGAGCGTGGTGACCGTGAGCTGCTCGATGGCCTGGATGTAGCTGGCCACTTCGTAGGTCGCGGCTCGGGCGTCCGTCACCTGGTAGTAGATGACCGTGTCGATGTTGACCACCAGGTTGTCCTGGGTGATCACCGGCTGCGGCGGGAACGGCACGACCTGCTCGCGCAGGTCGATGCGGTTGCGGATGGAGTCGATGAAGGGGACGACGATGTTCAGGCCCGCGTTCAGCGTGCGGGTGTAGCGGCCGAAGCGCTCCACGATGGCCGCGCTGGCCTGCGGAATGACTTGGATGGTCTTGATCAGGGCGATGAAGACCAACACCACCAGAATGATCAGGACGATGATGATCGCTGACATCGCGTCTCCTGTGCCCTTCGTGCCGACTTCGTCCGGCGGCGTCCCGCCGGAAGATCATGGGATCTTGCTCGTCGAGTCTGTCAGAACAGCCCTGGTGTCGTGGCTGGTTCCAGCCACATCGCGGTGTGCTGAGAAGTTCACATGACGATCGCCGTGGCCCCTTCGATGTCGACGACGTCGACCTGGCGGCCGGGTTCGAACTCGGCGTCGCTGTCGAGCGCGCGGGCCGACCAGATCTCACCGCCGAGCTTGATCCTTCCGCCGCCGCCGTCGACGCGCTCGAGGACGACGGCCTGTTTGCCCTTCAAGGCGTCCACGCCGCTGGCGAGTTCGGGCTGCTGGGCGCGGTGACGTGCGGCGACGGGACGTACGACGGCGATGAGCGCGCACGAGACGACGGCGAAGACCACGACCTGGAGGACGACACCACCGCCCAGGCCCGCCGTCACGGCGCCGGCCACGGCGCCCACGGACAGCATGCCGAATTCGGGCATGGCGGTGAGAACGAGCGGGATACCCAGTGCGGCCGCTGCGATCAGCCACCACACCCATGCGTCGATGTCTGCCACATGGTCATGGTAGATCCGCTGATGGCCGTGCGGACAGGGGACGTCCGGCCCGCACGGTGGAACGGGACGGTCAGCCGAGAGGAAGGCCGGTGGCGGTCCAGCGCTCGTTCTTCTGCTCGACGACGAGCGGGAGGCCGAAGCACTTGGAGAGATTGCGGGAGGTGAGCTCGAGCTCCAGCGGGCCCGCGGCGAGGACCTTGCCCTGGCGGATCATCAGGACGTGGGTGAAACCGGGGGCGATCTCCTCGACATGGTGCGTGACCATGATCATCGAGGGGGCGATCGGGTCGCGCGCGAGACGGCCGAGGCGGCGGACCAGGTCCTCGCGGCCGCCGAGGTCGAGGCCCGCGGCGGGCTCGTCCAGGAGCAGCAGCTCGGGGTCGGTCATCAGGGCGCGGGCGATCAGGGTGCGCTTGCGCTCGCCCTCGGAGAGGGTGCCGAACTTGCGGTCCAGGTAGTCGCTCATGCCGAGGCGGTCGAGGAAGGCGCGGGCGCGCTGCTCGTCGATCTCCTCGTACTCCTCCTGCCAGCCGGCGGTCATGCCGTACGCGGCCGTCAGGACGGTCTGCAGGACCGTCTGGCGCTTGGGGAGCTTCTCCGCGAGGCCCATGCCGGCGACGCCGATGCGCGGGCGCAGCTCGAAGACGTCCGTGCCGGGCTTGCCGAGGGTCTCGCCGAGGATCGTGGCGGTGCCCTTGCTCGGGTAGAGGTAGCTCGACGCGACGTTCAGGAGCGTGGTCTTGCCCGCGCCGTTCGGCCCGAGGATGACCCAGCGCTCCCCCTCCTTCACCGACCAGGAGACCTGGTCCACCAGAGCCCGGCCCTCGCGGACCACGGATACGTCCTCCAGCTCCAGTACATCGCTCATGAGCGCGTTGTCTCCCATTGCAGTCTCGGCTGTCTCGTGCGTCCGCGGACGGTTCGGCTCATTCGCCACTGGACGCAGCCCCCAGATAAACCTACGCCACTGGTGCGCCGGTCCTTTCCCGCGGCTGCGGTTTTGGCGTCACGGAGGGCCTTCCGGGGCTTCTAAGGTGGTGCGCATGTTGTCGGAACCACGATCTGGGCGCTTGGCGTCCTGGGGAAATGCCCTGTTGGGCGGATTTGTCGCACCTGATGACGCGGCGCTCGCCATTGTGGGCGAGGACGCCGTGCACCGGGTGGAGGGGATTCCCGGGGAGGCCGGTCCCATCGGGCTGACGCTCGCCCTGGGGCGGCTGCGCGCGCTCGGGGCGACCGGGCTGCGGGTCGCGTTGCCCGCTCCGGGGCATCCGCTGGGGCTGAGCGGGCCGCCCGAGTTCAACGCGCGGGCGCTGGAGGCCGAGGAGGCCGTCGTCTGTCAGGGGGCCGGGCTGGGGCTCGTACCGGAGGTGTACGAGGCCGGGCCCGACGGTGATGTGCATGTCGAGGTGGTCTGGCACTGCCTGCCCGTGCGGGAGGCCCCGCCGGCCGATGTGCCGTCCCTGGGCGAGGCCGAGCGGGAGCTGGCGGAGGCTCTGCGGGAGGCGACCGAGGTGCTCACGCGGCTGGACGTGGCCGGGTCGGGTCCGGTGGCCGAGGCCGCGGTGGACGCGTACCGGGCGCGGGCCGAGCGGGGAAGGGAGGTGCTCGCTCCCGGATATCCGCCGCGGGCCGTGCGCGTGCTGGAGCTGGCGCAGCGGGTCGGGCTGCTGATCTCCGTGGCGCACGGGAGTGGGCACGGCGGGGCCGTGAGCGCCTCCGAGATGGGGGCGCGGGCGGTGGCGCTGCAACCGGTCGAGCGGACGGCCCGGCGGGCTCAGGTGGCCGCGTACAACGCGTTCGTGGAGGAGCGGGAGCGAGGGCGGGGCTGAGCCTCTTCGTTTCGGCTCCCGCACGCGGGCGAGGCCCCCGCGGACCGGGTCCGCGGGGGCCTCGCCGTGCCTGCTCTGCGCGAGCGTCAGACGTTCGACGCGACGTTGCCGAAGGCGGGGTTCAGGACGCCGATGACGTTGGCCGAGAGGCCGGAGACGTTCACCGGGACGTGGACCGGGACCTCGGCGTGGTTGCCGGAGGCGACGCCCGGGGACATGGTGGCCGCGCCTTCGGCGTTCGCGTCGGCGAAAGCAGCTCCGGCGGACGCGCCCGAAGCGATACCGGCGACGGCGACGGCCAGGGCGGCCTTCTTGGCGATGCTCATGAGAAAAGTTCCTCCAGATGTACGGTTCGCCCCCGAACCGCGGAGGCGCACGCTGCGAAACGCGTGGGCCGCGCGGATGACACGGGACGGGACCGTGATGCGCCCGATCTGGTCAAAGCGCCGTATCAGTGGTTGACGCCGTGGTTGCCGAAGGCCGGGTTCAGGACGCCGATGACGTTCACGGTGTTGCCCACGACGTTGACCGGGATGTCGATCGGGGCCTGGATCACGTTGCCCGAGACGACGCCCGGGGACTTCTCGGCCTTGCCCCAGGCGTGCGCACCGTCCGTGGCGGAGGCGAGGCCGGAACCGGCGGCGACGAGCCCGCCGGCGACGAGGGTGACAGCCGCGGCCTTCTTCAGGTTCTTCACTTCTAGCTCCTCATTGCGATCACCGCGGCCAGCCGCCGCAGCACGCTCAGAGAACGCGCCGGGGGCGCACGAGGATGCGCCATTCGAATGACATCCACACGACGGTATGAATCTCATACCGGAAGGGAACCATTCGCCGGGCCGCCGGTCCCGGGGGGCCGCTCATACGCCGGAGCGCGCGCCGTCAGCCCGCCGCTCCGTGCCGGACGGCCCAGAGCGCGGCCTGGGTGCGGTCCGCGAGGTCGAGTTTCATCAGGATGTTCGACACGTGGGTCTTGACGGTCTTCTCGGAGAGGACCAGGGCGCGGGCGATCTCCCGGTTGGAGCGGCCGTCGGCGATCAGGCCGAGCACCTCGCGCTCCCGCTCGGTGAGGGAATTGCCTCTGCCCTGCCCGGTGCCGGTCTCCTCCTGGGAGAGCAGGGCGCCCGCCACCTCCGGCTGGAGCAGGATGTGGCCCGCGTGGACGGAGCGGATGGCGCCGGCCAGGGCGTCGGGATCGACGTCCTTGTAGACGTAGCCGGCGGCTCCGGCGCGCAGCGCGGGGACGACCGTGCGCTGCTCGGTGAAGCTGGTGACGATCAGGACCTTGGCAGGGTTGGCCAGTTCGCGCAGCTTGCGGAGGGCCTCGACGCCGTCCATGCCCGGCATCTTGACGTCCATGAGCACGACGTCGGGCCGCAGCTCCTCGGCGCGGGCGACTCCCTCCGCGCCGTCGGCCGCCTCGCCGACGACCTCGATGTCGTCCTGGATCTCCAGGAACGTGCGCAGGCCGCGCCGGACGACCTGGTGGTCGTCGACCAGCAGGACCTTGATCGCGTCAGCCACCGGGGACCTCCATCTCGACCGTGGTGCCCTTGCCGGGCTCCGATTCCACTGTGAGCCTGCCGCCGGCTCCGCTCGCCCTGTCCCGCATGGAGACGAGGCCGAGATGGCGTCCCGCGCTGCGGACGGTCCGCGGGTCGAAGCCCGAGCCGTCGTCGGTGACGCGGAGCACCGCGCCCGCGCCGTGCTTGTGGAGCGTGACCTCGACCCGCTCCGCTCCCGAGTGGCGCAGGGCGTTGTGCAGCGCTTCCTGGGCGACGCGCAGCATCGCCTCCTCCTGGGCGGCGGGCAGGGCGCGGATCCCGCCGGTCGCGAAGGTGACATGGGCGCCGTGGGCCCGGTCGAGGACCTGGACCTGGGTGCGGAGCGTGGCCACCAGGCCGTCCTCGTCGAGGGCGGCGGGGCGCAGCTCCACGACGGCCGCGCGCAGCTCGTCGGTCGCCTCCGCCGCCAGCTCCACGACGTGCCGCAGCTCTTCCTTGGCGCGGTCCGGGTCGCGGTCCACGAGCTTGGCCGCGGCCTGTGCCGTCAGGCGGAGCGAGAAGAGCTTCTGGCTGACCGCGTCGTGCAGTTCGTGGGCGAGGCGGGAGCGCTCCTCGACGATGGTGAGCTCGCGGCTGCGCTCGTACAGGCGGGCGTTGGTGAGGGCGATCGCGGCGTGCTGGGCGAGGATGCCGAGCAGCTCCTCGTCCTCCTGGGTGAAGCCGCAGCCGCCTTGGGGCTTCGGGCACCTCTTGTTCGCGAGGAACAGGGCGCCGATCGTCTCGTCGCCGTCCTTGACGGGCAGGCCGAGGAAGTCGGACATGTCGGGGTGGGCGGCCGGCCAGCCCTCGAAGCGGGGGTCTTCGCGGACGTCGGCGAGGCGCTCGGTGCGGGCCTCGCGCAGCATCGCGGCGAGGATGCCGTGCTGGCGCGGCAGGGGGCCGATGGCCTTCCACTGCGCGTCGCTGACGCCGTCGACGACGAACTGGGCGAAGCCGCCGTGGTCGTCGGGCACGCCGAGCGCCGCGTACTCGGCGTCGAGCAGTTCGCGCGCCGAGGCGACGATCGTCTTGAGGACGTCGCGCACCTCGAGGTGCCTGCTCATGGCCAGCAGCGCGGCGCTGACCGCCGCGAGGCCGGTCCGTGGACCGTGACTCATGGGATCACCGTACCGGTGAGGTGTGACAGTCCGTATCGGACCGGTGGCGGCTTCCGCCTACGGCCCTGGGCCTAGGACTTCCGCGGTCCTAGGGCGAAGGGCCCTGCGGCGTCGCGACCCGCGCCGGAGGTGCCTGGTCCCCGGGCGTTCCTACGTTGAAGGCGTCGAAGGCAGGACGCAGGAACGCCGGAGCAAGGGGACGGTTGTCATGGCAGTAGCGATCATCACGGGGGCGTCGCGGGGGTTCGGCCGGGCGCTGGCGGCCGTGCTGGCCGAGCGGGGCTGGGATCTCGTCCTGGACGCGCGGAACGCGGCCCCGCTGGAGGAGACCACGGCGCGGCTCGCCGGGCTCGGCGGAAAGGTGCGGGCCGTGCCGGGCGATGTGACGGACGAAGGGCACCGGGCGGCGCTGGTCGCCGCCGCGCGGGAGCTGGGCGGGCTCGACCTGCTGGTGAACAACGCGGGCGTACTGGGGGTGGAGCCGCTGGTGACGCTGGAGGAGCTGCCCGCCGACGCGTTCCGGCGGGCGCTCGATGTCAATGTGGTGGCGCCGCTGGCGCTGGTCCAGGAGGCGCTGCCGCTGCTGCGGCGCGCGCCGGCCGGTGCCGTCGTGAACCTGACGTCGGACGCGGCCACGGAGGCGTACCGCACCTGGGGCGGTTACGGAGCGACGAAGGCGGCGCTCGACCAGGTGTCGGCGGTCCTCGCCGTGGAGGAGCCGGAGCTGCGGGTCTGGGCGGTCGATCCGGGCGGGATGCGTACGGACATGCTGGCGGCGGCCGAGCCGGACGAGGATCTCAGCGGGGTGCCGCGGCCCGAGGACGTGGTGCCCGGCTTCGTGCGGCTGCTCGACGAGCGGCCCGCCAGCGGCCGGTACGCGGCGCCCGCTCTGCTGGAGGTGCGATGACACTCGCGCTGCGGGTCCCGGACGAGCTGCTGGCGCGGGTCCCGGCCGAGCAGCGGGGGCCGGGCCGGGACAGATCGTCGGTGCGGATGCTGGTCTCGCGCGGGACGGCGGTGGCCCATCACCGCTTCACGGAGCTGCCGGACGTGCTGCGGGCCGGGGATCTGCTCGTCGTCAACACCTCCCCCACGCTGGCGGCCGCCGTGGACGGAGCGCTCGGGCACGCGCGCGTGGTCGTCCACTTCTCGACGCGGGGCGACGGCGGACGCTGGGCGGTCGAGCTGCGGGAGCCGGACGGGCGGGGCACCACGCGCCCGCGCGCGGGTGGGCCGCGGGGTGCGGTCGCGGCGCTCCCCGGCGGCGTGCGTTTGGTGTACGAGGAGCCGGTCTCCGCGGACGGCGAGCGGCTGTGGTGGGTCTGGGCGCGCGGGGACGTGCCGGCTCTGCTGCGGGAGCACGGGCGGCCGATCCGGTACTCCTACACGGAGCGGGACCAGCCGCTGTCGGCGTACCAGACGGTGTTCGCGCTGCACGGCCGTGGAACGGATGACGGGGCGGGCAGCGCCGAGATGCCGAGTGCGGCGCGGCCGTTCACGGACCGGGTCGTGGCGCGGCTGGTGAGCCGGGGCGTGCAGTTCGCGCCGATCACGCTGCACACGGGGGTCGCGTCGGCGGAGTCGCACGAGCCGCCCTATGGCGAGCGGTTCGAGGTGCCCGAGGCGTCGGCCCGGCTCGTCAACGCCGCGCGGGCCGGGGGCGGCCGGGTCGTCGCGGTGGGGACCACCGCGGTGCGCGCCGTCGAGTCGGCCGTCGGCGACGACGGGGTGGTGCGGGCGGCGCGCGGCTGGACGGAGCTGGTGGTGACGCCGGAGCGCGGGGTGCGGGTGGTGGACGGGCTGCTCACCGGGCTGCACGAGCCGGAGGCGTCCCATCTGCTGATGCTGGAGGCGATCGCGGGGCGGGAAGCGGTGAGCCGTACGTACGAGGAGGCGCTGGCGGGGCTCTACCTGTGGCACGAGTTCGGGGACGTGCACCTCATCCTTCCGGAGGACAAGCCTCACCGTGCGCGTTGCAGCAGCAACTTTCCGTGAGACGGCAACGCTCCGGATGTGACCCCGCACATAGGGCACAGGTCACGTACGAAGGTCTTTAGTGGAAGGGCAGAGGACTTAAGTCCCGTGGCCGTACGGGGGCTGGGGGTCGGGAGCGGCCTCCCGGCCCCCGTTTTCCGCGCCCCGGTCCACTACCCGGCTTCGTACGTCACACCTTTGCCACGGTTTTTTGCGGCCGCTAAGAATGGCCACCGTCGCTCAGCGCCGCGGGGTTGTACCCGCGGCGTTCGTGTCCCAAACACGGCATCCGCATCCCGGACCGGTGGGCGACGTCCGTTCTTCGAGAGGTCCCCGTCTCCATGTCCAGGCACCGCACCTTCGGCCATAGTCCGCTGACCCGCACCCACAAGCTCTCGGCGGCGGGTGTCGCCGCCCTCGGCGCCGCCGCTCTCGCGGCCACGCTGGTTCCGGGTCACGACACGCAGGCCTCGGCCCGGAACGAGACCGTCGCCGCCGCCCCGGTCGCCTTCTCCTCGAACGCCGGTGCCCAGCAGATCAAGGCCGTGCAGGCCGGTGTCGCCCACCAGCAGGCCAGCGCCGACGCGCAGGCCAAGGCCGCCGCGAAGAAGGCCGCCGAGGACAGGGCGAAGGCCGACGCCGCCGCGAAGGCCAAGGCGGACGCCGAGGCGAAGGCGAAGAAGGAGCGCGAGGCGAAGGCGGCCGCGAGCCGGTCCACGCAGCGCACCGCCACGGTGGCGCAGGCGTCCGCTCCGACGTACGCCAACAACCTCGACGGCTGGATCCGGCAGTCGCTGGACATCATGAAGTCCAAGGGCATTCCGGGCAGCTACGACGGCCTGTACCGCAACATCATGCGCGAGTCGACGGGTAACCCGAACGCCGTCAACGGCTACGACGTCAACGCGCAGAACGGCACGCCGTCGATCGGCCTGCTCCAGGTCATCCAGCCGACGTTCTCCGCGTACCACGTGACCGGTACGTCGTCGAACATCTACGACCCGGTCGCCAACATCACGGCCGCCGCGAACTACGCGGCCGACCGGTACGGCTCGATCGACAACGTGAACAGCGCGTACTGAGACCCGTTGCCGGGACCTCCGGGTCCGGAACACGCTGACCCCCACGGCAGAGAAGGGCGGCACCCCCACGAGGGTGCCGCCCTTCTCTGTCGTTCACGCCGGGGTCACTTGCGCATGACCTCGGGCTCGTGGCGGCGCAGCAGGCGTGCCACCGCGAAGCCGCAGATGACGCCGAGGACGATCAGGACGGTGAGGTCGATGCCCCACTGGGCGACCGAGTGCTCCCACAGCGGGTCGAGGTTGTTCGGGTTCTTCTCGTCCCAGGGCGGCATGACGTGCGACAGGTCGAGCGTGGCACCGGCGGCACCGACCGCCCAGCGCGACGGCATCAGCCAGGCGAACTGCTCCAGGCCGATGGAGTCGTAGATCTGGAACAGCACACCGGTGAAGACGACCTGCACGATGGCGAACATGACGAGCAGCGGCATCGTCTTCTCGGAGGTCTTCACCAGCGAGGAGATGACCAGGCCGAACATCATCGAGGTGAAGCCGAGGGCGATGATCGAGACGGTCAGCTCGATCGCGGGCGGCATCAGCAGCCCTTCCTTCGGCAGCTCGCGCGGTGTGAAGGCGATGGCGCAGATGATGACGCCCTGGATGGCCGTGATGACGCCGAGGACGATGACCTTGGACATCAGGTACGCGGAGCGGGACAGGCCGGTCGCCCGTTCCCGTTCGTAGATGACGCGTTCCTTGATCAGTTCACGGACCGAGTTGGCCGCGGCCGAGAAGCACATGCCGACCGCGACGATGAGCATGATGGTGCCCGCGTCGCTGTTGAACTTCTTCGGCGGCTTGGGCGGGCCGAGCCCGAAGTCGGCCGGGATGACCACGGAGACGATGCCGAGGACCGCGGGCAGGATCACCATGAGACCCATGAAGCCCTTGTCGGACGCGATGACCGACACATAGCGGCGGATCAGCGTGATCAGCTGGGCGCCCCAGGGCTGCGGCTTGGGCGGCCGGACGGCCGCGGGCGGCGGCATCTGCACGGACTGCGGGGCGACGGCGTCGATGTCGGCGGCGTACATCTGGTAGTGCTGCGAGCCCTTCCAGCGGCCCGCCCAGTCGTAGTCGCGGTAGTTCTCGAAGGCGGAGAAGACATCGGCCCATGTGTCGTAGCCGAAGAAGTTGAGGGCTTCCTCCGGCGGGCCGAAGTACGCGACCGCGCCGCCCGGCGCCATCACGAGGAGCTTGTCGCACAGCGCCAGTTCGGCCACCGAGTGGGTGACGACCAGGACCGTACGGCCGTCGTCGGACAGCCCGCGCAGCAGCTGCATGACGTCGCGGTCCATGCCTGGGTCGAGGCCCGACGTGGGCTCGTCCAGGAAGATCAGCGACGGCTTGGTGAGCAGCTCCAGGGCGACCGAGACGCGCTTGCGCTGGCCACCGGAGAGGGAGGTGACCTTCTTCTCCTTGTGGATGTCCAGCTTCAGCTCGCGCAGCACCTCGTCGATGCGCTGCTGGCGCTCCTGCTCACTGGTGTCCGCGGGGAAGCGCAGCTTGGCGGCGTACTTGAGCGCCTTCTTGACGGTCAGCTCCTTGTGCAGGATGTCGTCCTGCGGGACCAGACCGATGCGCTGACGCAGCTCGGCGAACTGCTTGTAGAGGTTGCGGTTGTCGTAGAGGACGTCGCCCCGGTCGGCGGGGCGGTAGCCGGTGAGCGCCTTCAGGAGCGTCGACTTGCCGGAGCCCGACGGACCGATGACGGCTATCAGGGACTTCTCGGGCACGCCGAAGGAGACGTCCTTGAGGATCTGCTTGCCGCCGTCGACGGTGACGGTCAGGTGGCGCGCCGAGAAGGAGACGTCACCGGTGTCGACGAACTCCTCGAGGCGGTCGCCGACCAGGCGGAACGTGGAGTGGCCGACGCCGACGATGTCGTTCGGCCCCAGCAGGGCGGTGCCGCTCTTGGGGATCGGCTGGCCGTTGACGTACGTGCCGTTGTGCGAGCCGAGGTCGTGGATCTCGAAGCGGCCGTCGGGCATCGCGTGGAACTCGGCGTGGTGGCGCGAGACCTGGAGGTCGGAGACGACCAGCTCGTTCTCCAGCGCGCGCCCGATGCGCATGACGCGGCCGAGGGACAGCTGGTGGAAGGTGGTGGGGCTGCGGTCGCCGTAGACCGGCGGGGCCCCCGCGACTCCGCCGGGTCCCTGCTGCTGCGGCACCCGCTGCGCCGGCGGCTGCGGCCACTGCTGTTGCTGAGGCTGCTGATGCGGCTGTTGCTGAGGAGCTGCCTGCTGCGGTGTCTGCTGTTGCCAGCCGGGCTGCTGGTACTGCTGGGGCGACGGCTGCTGGGCGAGGCCCGCGGCCTGCTGCTGCGCCTCGTGCGGTGCGGCCTGCGCCCCCTGACCCGCCTGTCCGGCCTGCGCCGACACGGCGGCGGCCCGGGCGCTGCCCTGCACGTCGAGCCGCGGCCCGTCCGTGGAGTTGCCCAGGTGCACCGACGAGCCGGGCCCGATCTCCATCTGATGGATCCGCTGCCCCTGCACGAAGGTGCCGTTGGTCGAGCCGTGGTCTTCGATGACCCAACTGCGGCCGCCCCAGCTGATCGTGGCATGCCGCCAGGACACCCGTGCGTCGTCCAGCACGATGTCACCCCCCGGATCGCGCCCGAGGGTGTACGACCGGGACGGATCGAGCGTCCAGGTCCTGCCATTCAGTTCCAGTACGAGTTCAGGCACTCCACGCCCCACTGAGTTGTCCCCCGAGTTTTCCCCCGACATGGGAAGTCTAGGGATGTCGAACATCGTGAGGAACTATTTCAGGAACGCCCACGCGGCCGAAAGTTGGGCCTCCCGCGTGGGGTGGTGAACGCCCCGCCGCGCCTCCCGCGGAGCGCCGGTGACCGCCCCGTTGACGGGGTGCGGCCGACACCCGGAGAGTGGTGGATGCCCACAGGGCGATGCCGTAAGGATCGGGGGGTCCTGATGGAGAGCGGCCGGCAGGGGACACGGAACGGCGCTGCGCCCGCCGTGCGGTGGGGCGATGTGCTGCTGTCCGCCGTCGCCGCGGTGAGCTGGGCGTTCATCGGGATGGCGGGGGTGGCGGCGCTCGGGCTGCACCTGCTGGACGCGGACACGGCGGGCTCGCTGGGGCCCATGACGGCCGCGGTCGTGGCGCTCGGGGTCGGCGGGCGGGTGACGCCGTCCGGGGACGTCTCGGCGTTCGGGCTGGACAGCGCGCAGGCCCACACCTCGATCGACATCGCACCGCTGGGTGTGGGTCTGGTGGGGGCGCTGTTGCTGAGTTGGTTCTTCCTGCGGTCCCTGCGGACAGCGGGAGTCGGGATCTCGGCGGGCGAACTGCTCGCGCGCGTGGGTGTGGTGGTGCTGCTGTTCGTGGCGATGCTGGGCGGGCTCGCCTGGGCGGGTCACGACATCATCACGATTGACGGTTCGAAGCTGGGGCTGAACGACATTCCGGGCGCGGGCGGTCTGCCGGGCGGTATCGCGGACAAGCTCCCCGGGGGCCTCGGGGACGCGCTGCCGGACCGGCTCGGCGATCTGGTGAAGGCCGAGGCGAAGGTCGGCTTCACGGTGCAGACCGGGGCGACGCTGCTCGGCGGTGCCGTCTTCGTGACCGGGGTGCTCCTGATCGCGCTGCTCGCGTCCCGCCGCACCCCGTTGCCGCCCGCGCTGGGCGCGGTCCACCGGGTGGTGCGGCCCGCCGCGTCGGCGCTGGTGACCGTGGTCCTCGTGGCGGTTCTCGCGGGGCTGGCCGCGGCGGTGTACGCGATGGTCGGCGACCACCATCCCCGGCGGATCGCGGGCGCCGCCCTGCTGGGGGCGCCGAACGGGGTGTGGATCGCCGTCCCCCTCGGCCTGTTCGTGCCGTGGGACGGCCATGCGACCGGCGTCCTCACCAAAGTGCTGCCGCACCCGCTGGACGATCTGCTGTCGAGTTCGTCGGACCGGCCCGTGACGCCGGGCCGGCTCGCCGAACTCGACAGCAGGGTCTGGCTGCTGGTCGTCGCCATGGCGCTGATGATGCTGTTCGCCGGGGTGCTGACGGCGGTGCGGTCGCCGGCGGTCCGGGCGCCCTGGGGCTTCGCCGGGCGCTGCGCGCTGCGGCTCGGAGTCGTCACGGCGCTCACGCTGCCGCTCCTGGTGTGGCTGACGGGCGTCTCGGCGAACGCATCCCTGTCCGTCCTGGGCTTCGACGCGTTCGGCGCGGGTCTCGAACTGCACGGCCGGCTCGGCATGGCGCTGGTGCTCGGGGCGGCGTGGGGCGCGGGGGCGGGGGCGCTCGGGGCGCTGCTCGCGTGCGCGGCCGGGGCCGCGGGCAGCCGGGTGGCGCCGCTCGCCCGGCCGATGGCGGCGCCGGAGCGACCGGGTGAGCCGGCGGGCCCGTACCGGCCGAGCGCGCCGTACCGCCCCTCCAACCCGGACACGAACCCGTACCTGAAGAACCCCTACGACCGGCGCGGCGGGAACGGCGTGGACGCCGCCCCGACGGTGGCGAGCCCGGTCACGCCCGAGCCACGGCCGCGCGGCCAGGGGTCCGACTGGCCGTCCCCTCCCCCACCGCCGCCCCCTCCGGGCCCGACCGGGGACCGACGTCGACCGCCCCAGGATCCGTACGGCGGCTGAGCGGCGGGGCGCGGGGTGTGTCCGGCACTCGGACCACCCCCGCGTCTCCGTACAGAGGCCCGATACCGTAAGGGCATCATGAGCGCCTCGCAGCCCCAGCACCTCGCTGATGCCCCGACCGACACCCCGACCGTGCCGGCCGACGTCCCGACTCTCCTCGTCAAGATCTTCGGCAAGGACCGGCCCGGCATCACCGCCGGGCTCTTCGACACCCTCGCCGCCTACTCCGTGGACGTCGTCGACATCGAGCAGGTCGTCACCCGGGGGCGCATCGTGCTGTGCGCCCTGGTGACCGAACCGCCGGCCGGCCTCGCAGGAGATCTGCGGGCCACCGTCCACAGCTGGGCGGAGTCCATGAAGATGCAGGCCGAGATCATCTCCGGCATCGGTGACAACCGGCCGCGCGGCCTCGGCCGCTCCCTGGTCACCGTGCTCGGGCATCCGCTCACCGCGGAGTCGACCGCCGCGATCGCCGCGTCGATCACCGACACCGGCGGCAACATCGACCGTATCTTCCGGCTCGCCAAGTACCCCGTCACCGCGGTGGAGTTCGCGGTCTCCGGCACGGAGACGGAGGAGCTGCGCACCGCGCTGGCCATAGAGGCCGCGAAGCAGGGCGTGGACGTGGCGGTCGTCGCGGCCGGGCTGCACCGGCGCGCGCAGCGGCTCGTCGTGATGGACGTCGACTCGACGCTGATCCAGGACGAGGTCATCGAGCTGTTCGCGGCGCACGCGGGCTGCGAGGACAAGGTCGCCGAGGTGACGGCGGCGGCGATGCGCGGCGAGCTGGACTTCGAACAGTCGCTGCACGCGCGCGTGGCGCTGCTCGAAGGGCTCGACGCGTCGGTCGTCGACAAGGTCAGGAGCGAGGTGCGGCTCACCCCCGGCGCCCGCACCCTGATCCGTACGCTCAAGCGTCTCGGCTACCAAGTGGGCGTGGTGTCGGGCGGGTTCACGCAGGTCACGGATGATCTGCAGGAGCGGCTCGGGCTCGACTTCGCGCACGCCAACACGCTGGAGATCGTCGACGGGAAGCTGACCGGCCGGGTCACCGGCGAGATCGTGGACCGGGCGGGCAAGGCCCGGCTGCTGCGCCGGTTCGCCGAGGCGGCCGGGGTGCCGCTCGCGCAGACCGTGGCGATCGGCGACGGCGCCAACGACCTGGACATGCTCAACGCGGCGGGGCTCGGCGTCGCCTTCAACGCCAAGCCGGTGGTGCGCGAGGCGGCCCACACCGCGGTGAACGTGCCGTTCCTGGACACGGTCCTCTATCTGCTCGGCATCTCGCGCGAAGAGGTCGAGGCGGCGGACGCGCAGGGCGCGTAGTCCTCGTACACACGGCAGAAGGGGCCCGGCGCGACGCCGGGCCCCTTCTGCCGTGTGTACGGGGTTCTACTCGCTCGGCGCCCAGTAGTCGACGAGCGTGGCCGCGCCGGGTTCCAGACCCTTCCAGGGGCCGGAGAAGCTGAGCACGGAGAAGGCGGCGGTCGGGAAGCCGCGCTGGTCGAGCCGCTTGCGCGCGTCGCCCTCGGCGTCCGAGGTGAGGATCTCGGTGAGGGCCTGCACACCGGGGTTGTGGCCGATCAGCACGATGTTGTTCACGTCGTCCGGCGTCTCGTTGAGCACGGCGATCAGCTCGCCCGGCGACGCCTCGTAGATCCGCTCCTCGTACACGGTCTTCGGGCGGTCGGGCAGCTCGGCGACGGCGAGCTTCCAGGTCTCGCGGGTGCGGATGGCGGTCGAGCAGAGGGCCAGGTCGAAGGCGACCCCCGAGTCGGCCAGCTTGCGGCCGGCGACGGGGGCGTCCCTGCGGCCCCGCTCGGCCAGCGGCCGCTCGTGGTCGGAGACCTGGGGCCAGTCCGCCTTGGCATGCCGGAAAAGGACAATCCTGCGGGGTTCTGCGACGCTCATGGGTCCCAGCTTCGCACGAAATCGGGCACGGGGCGCAGGGAGTTGACGGGCTCGCCCGGTAGGGATGAACGGGTCCGGACAACCCCTAGGGAAGCAGCAGGTCCTTGGCGCGGGCCAACAGGTGGGCGACGGACGGGTCGCCCGCCGCGGCCTGGCCGTCGGCCGGGTTGAGGATCAGCAGGAGCAGCGTCACGAAGGCGACGGCCGGCAGGACGACGGCCCACCAGGGCAGCCGGATGTCGACGCCGCCCGTGGCTGCCGGGTGGGACCGGGTGTGCGAGGGGGCCGACATGGGTGCCTCCGGGATCCGTGACGCCGTGCGACGTGCCTGGTCGCGTACGTCTTCCGCGTCTGTCGTGCCGCCGTCTCCCGGCGACACTTCGACGGTACGGATCCCGGGGCCCCGGGCCCATCCGGTGATCCACCCAGTTGACCCTGACCCTGGCCCCCTAGGGGATGGTGGAGTTAACCCCACCCCTTCCCGGTCATGAGGTCACCGGGTCATGGGGAGGCGATGGTCGCGACGACGGCGACGATCACGGTGACGGCCAGCATCAGGCCGAGGACGGCGAGGAGCTTCTTCTGGCCGTTCTGCGGATTGGGTTCGAGCACAGGCGACATGCGGCAAGTGTCGCACCCGTCCCCGGACGTCAGGACGCGGGGGCCAGTTCGTCCTCGACCGTCCGGTTGCGGCCCGCGAAGACGCCGATCACGATCTGCGGCACCATCAGCGCGGCCATCAGCGCGATCGGCACGCCCCAGCCGCCGCTGTGCTGGTACAGGACGCCAACGAGCAGCGGTCCCGGGATCGAGATGAGGTAACCGGTGGACTGGGCGAACGCGGAGAGCTTGGCGACGCCGGCGCCGGTGCGGGCGCGCATGCCGACCATGGTGAGGGCCAGCGGGAAGGCGCAGTTGGAGATGCCGAGCAGGATCGCCCAGGCCCACGCGCCGGAGGCGGGGGCGAGGTAGAGCCCCGCGTAGCCGGCCAGGCCGCACACGCCGAGGGCGATCACCATCGGGCCCTGGCTGGGCAGCCGGGCGGCGACGCGCGGGATGACGAAGCCGAGCGGCACGCCCATCACCATCGTGACGGCGAGCAGGATGCCGGCCGTCGACGCGGAGACGCCGGCGTCGCGGAAGATCTGCGCCATCCAGCCCATCGTGATGTACGCGGCCGTGGCCTGGAGCCCGAAGAACACGGCGAGCGCCCAGGCGGTGCGGCTGCGGGTGATGCGCAGTCCGTCCTCCGCGGCGCGGCCGGCCCGCGTCGGGGCCGGCTCGACGGGGCCCCTGTCGCGCACCAGCGGGATCCAGGCCAGCAGGGCGACGGCGCCGAGCGCGGCCCAGACGGCGAGCCCGGTCTGCCAGCTGCCGCCCAGGCCGTCGGTCATGGGCACGGTCGCGGCGGCGGCGAGCGAGGTGCCGGCGGCGAGCGCCATCGAGTAGAGGCCGGTCATGGAGCCGACGCGGTCGGGGAACCAGCGCTTGACGATGACCGGCATCAGGACGTTGCTGACCGCGATGCCCATGAGGGCGAGGGCGCTGGCGACGAGGAACCCGACGGTGTTGCCGGTGTACGGGCGGATGATCAGGCCCGCGGTGATCGCGGCCATGCCGAAGCAGACGACGGCGCCCGCCCCGAACCGCTTGGCGAAGCGCGGTGCCATCACGCCGAAGACGGCGAAGCACAGCGGCGGTACGGAGGTGAGCAGTCCGGCGACGCTGCCGCTCATGCCGAGCCCGTCGCGGACCTCTTCGAGGAGGGCGCCGAGGCTGGTGATGGCCGGCCGCAGGTTCAGGGCGGCGAGGACGATGCCGACGGTGACGAGCCGTACCGCCCACGCGCGCGGGGCGGCACCGTCGTCCTTGTCCATGAGCGCGTCGCGGGGTATCGCGGAGTCGGTGCTCGGCGGCGCCATCGTCGGGGTGTCCTCACTAGCCATGAGACCCATCTTAGAATCATGGGATGATTGACTGTCCAATCGCTTCCGTCGGTGGAGCCGTCGGTTCGCTACTGTTCGCAGTCCGTCCGCACGAAGGAACGCCATGCCGTTGACCTCTCCCCGGCGCTCGGCCCTCTCCGAGCAGGTCATCTCCGCCCTGCGCGCCCAGATCTCCTCGGGCGAGTGGCCGGTGGGCTCCCGGATCCCGACGGAGCCGGAGCTGGTGGAGCAGCTGGGTGTGGCGCGGAACACGGTGCGGGAGGCGGTGCGCGCCCTCGCGCACAACGGACTCCTCGACATCCGGCAGGGCTCGGGCACGTACGTCGTGGCGACGAGCGAGCTGGCCGGGGTGATGCAGCGCCGGTTCGCCGAGGCCGATCCGCGGCACATCGCCGAGCTGCGCTCCACGCTGGAGTCCAGCGCGGCGAAGCTGGCCGCGGTGCGGCGCACGGAGCGCGACGTGAAGCAGCTGGACGCGCTGCTCGTACGCCGTGAGGAGGCGTGGGAGTCGGGCGACACGGAGGCGTTCGTGACGGCGGACGCGACCTTCCACATGGCCGTGGTCGCGGCGTCCCACAACGACGTGATGACGGCGATGTACGCGGACCTCGGCGAGGTGCTGCGGGACTGGCTGCGCGAGGACGTGGGCGAGCGGCTCACCGCGGAGAACCACATGGACCACGCGGGGCTCGTCGACGCGATCCGGGACGGTGACGCGGAGGCCGCGGCGACGGAGGCCGCGGGCTATCCGTTCCTGTGCCGTCCGGGGCGCTTCACCGGTCCACCCTTCGGTGGCTGACCCAGACGTCCCGCACCTGTTTCCAGCACCGTCCGTCGAGCCGGACCGTCTCGGCGGGGTCCACCTCGCGCGGCGCGGAGTCGGTGTCGATGTCCCACCACGGGGCGCACTCGACGTGCAGGGCGACGGCGTCGACACCCGGATACGGGTTGTGGCAGACGGCGCGCACGCGTGAGCCGTCGATCTCGGTCCGGCATTGGGCACCGAAGAGTTCACGCTTGGGCCGGTCGGGCTGTTCGTCGGACGCGGCGTCGTACGGGAGTACGGCGATCAGGAGTACGACGGCGAGGGCTGGGGCTATGCGTCGGGGCAGGCGCACAAAGGGACCTCCTCGCACCCAGGGTGCGGTGAGGTCCCTCGTGTGTGCCCGGCCGGTGGGCCGAACGGGGGTACGCGATCAGGCGCCGATGGCGTGCAGTCCGCCGTCCACGTGGACGATCTCGCCGGTCGTCTTCGGGAACCAGTCGGACAGCAGGGCCACGATGGCCTTGCCGGCCGGCTCCGGGTCGTCCAGCTTCCACTCCAGCGGGGAGCGCGAGTCCCAGACGGCGGCGAGGTCGCTGAAGCCCGGGATGGACTTGGCGGCCATGGAGCCGAGCGGACCGGCCGAGACCAGGTTGCTGCGGATGTCGTGCTTGCCCAGGTCGCGCGCCATGTAGCGGCTGGTGGCCTCCAGGGCGGCCTTGGCCGGGCCCATCCAGTCGTACTGCGGCCAGGCGAACTGGGCGTCGAAGGTGAGGCCGACGACGCTGCCGCCCTCCGTCATCAGCGGCAGCAGCGCCATCGTCAGCGACTTCAGGGAGAAGGCGGAGACGTGCATGGCGGTGGCCACGGACTCGAACGGCGTGTTCAGGAAGTTGCCGCCGAGCGCGTCCTGCGGCGCGAAGCCGATGGAGTGCACGACGCCGTCGAGGCGGTCGCCGAGGTGCTCACGGACCTGGCCCTCCAGCCGGGCGAGGTGCTCGTCGTTCGAGACGTCGAGCTCCAGGACCTTCACCTTGTCGGGGTGGGGCAGCTTCTTGGCGATGCGCTCGGTCAGCGTCGGCCGCGGCCAGGCGGTGAGGATGATCTCCGCACCCTGCTCCTGCGCCAGCTTCGCGGCGTGGAAGGCGATGGAGGACTCCATCAGCACACCGGTGATGAGGATCCGCTTGCCCTCGAGGATTCCGCCAGTACTAGTCATCGTTCTCAGTGACCCATGCCCAATCCGCCGTCAACCGGGATGACGGCTCCAGTGATGTACGAGGCGTCGTCGGAGGTCAGGAACTTCACCACTCCGGCGATCTCCTCGACCTGCGCGTACCGGCCGAGCGGCACCTGCGACACGATGCCGGCGCGCTGCTCGTCGGTCAGGGCCTGGGTCATGTCGGTGTCGACGAAACCCGGGGCGACGACGTTGAAAGTGATGTTGCGCGACCCCAGCTCACGGGCGAGGGAGCGCGCGAAACCGACCAGGCCCGCCTTCGAGGCGGCGTAGTTCGCCTGCCCCGCGGAGCCGAGCAGGCCGACGACGGAGGAGATCAGCACGACGCGGCCCTTCTTGGCGCGCAGCATGCCGCGGTTGGCACGCTTCACGACCCGGAAGGTGCCGGTGAGGTTGGTGTCGAGGACGGACGTGAAGTCCTCCTCGGACATGCGCATGAGGAGCTGGTCCTTGGTGACGCCGGCGTTGGCGACGAGCACCTCGACGTTGCCGTGCTTCTCCTCGATCTCCTTGTAGGCCTGCTCCACCTGCTCGGTGTCGGTGATGTCGCACTTGACGGCGAGCGCCCCGGCGTCGATGAGCTCCTTGGGCGGCTCGCCCGAGCGGTAGGTGAACGCGACCTTGTCGCCTGCCTCGACGAAGGCACGGGCGATGGCGAGGCCGATGCCCCGGTTTCCTCCGGTGACGAGAACCGAGCGGCTCAACGGATCACCCTTTCGATAGCGGTGGTGGTCTTCGAAACCTATCGGTACGACCCTTGGTACGGAGAATCGACCACCGACAGTGGCGTACTCGACTCACTGTCGGGTCCCTACAGAAAGGTCTGGCCGCGCACCCCTGTCCCGCGACATGATCAGAGCCCGCCCGTGGCCACGAACCGCGACGAACAGGGAGGCCTTGTGCCCCATACGATCGATGAAGCCTTCACGGCGCTGCCGCTGCGGGCCCTGGCCGACGCGGCGCTCGCCCGCGCCCGGGCCCTGGGCGCCGAGCACGCGGACTTCCGCTTCGAGCGGGTGCGCAGCGCCGCGGTCCGCCTGAGGGACGCCCGGCCGGCCGGCTCCTCCGACACCACCGACCTCGGGTACGCGGTGCGGGTGGTACACGGCGGCACCTGGGGCTTCGCCTCCGGGGTCGACCTGACGATGGACGCCGCGGCGAAGGTGGCCTCGCAGGCCGTGCAGATGGCCAAGCTGAGCGCGCAGGTGCTCAAGGCAGCGGGCTCCGACGAGCGCGTCGAGCTGGCCGCCGAGCCGGTCCACGCGGACAGGACCTGGATCTCCTCGTACGAGATCGATCCCTTCTCGGTGCCCGAGGAGGAGCGGGCCGGGCTGCTCGCCGACTGGAGCGCGGGGCTGCTGGCGGCCGACGGGGTCAGCCACGTCGACGCCTCGCTCCTGGCCGTCCACGAGAACAAGTTCTACGCGGACACCGCGGGGACCGTGACGACCCAGCAGCGGGTCCGGCTGCACCCCCAGCTCACCGCGGTCGCCGTGGACGACTCCAGCGGCGAGTTCGACTCGATGCGCACCGTGGCGCCGCCGGCCGGCCGGGGCTGGGAGTACCTGACGGGGACGGGCTGGGACTGGGAGCGGGAGCTGGCCGAGATCCCGGGGCTGCTCGCCGAGAAGATGCGCGCGCCCAGTGTCCGGGCGGGCCACTACGACCTGGTCGTGGACCCGTCCAATCTGTGGCTGACCATCCACGAGTCCATCGGGCACGCCACCGAACTGGACCGCGCGCTGGGCTACGAGGCGGCGTACGCGGGCACCTCGTTCGCCACCTTCGACCAGCTCGGGAAGCTCAAGTACGGCTCCGAGATCATGAACGTGACGGGTGACAGGACCGCCGAGCACGGGCTCGCCACCATCGGCTACGACGACGAGGGCGTGGCCGGGCAGTCCTGGGACCTGGTGAAGGACGGCACCCTGGTCGGGTACCAGCTCGACCGCAGGATCGCGCGGCTCACCGGGTTCGACCGGTCCAACGGATGCGCATACGCCGACTCCCCCGGGCACGTGCCGGTGCAGCGGATGGCGAACGTGTCGTTGCAGCCCGATCCCGGCGGCCTGTCGACCGAGGACCTGATCTCCGGGGTGGACAACGGCCTGTACCTGGTCGGCGACCGGTCCTGGTCCATCGACATGCAGCGCTACAACTTCCAGTTCACCGCGCAGCGCGCGTACGCGATCCGCGGCGGGCGGCTGGCCGGTCAGGTGCGGGACTTCGCCTACCAGGCGTCGACGACCGACTTCTGGGGCTCCATGGCGGCGGTCGGCGGCCCGCAGACCTATGTCCTGGGCGGCGCCTTCAACTGCGGCAAGGCCCAGCCCGGCCAGGTCGCGGCCGTCTCGCACGGCTGTCCCAGCGCGCTGTTCAAGGGCGTCAACATCCTCAATACGACGCAGGAGGCGGGTCGATGAGCCCTCGTACCAGCAAGCCCCACGAGACCGTCGAGCGCGCCCTGGAGCTGTCGCGGGCCGACAGCTGCGTCGTCATCGCCGACGAGACCTCGACCGCGAATCTGCGCTGGGCGGGCAACGCGCTGACCACGAACGGGGTGACGCGCGGCCGCACCCTCACCGTCATCGCGACGGTCGACGGCAAGGAGGGCACGGCGACCGGTGTCGTGTCCCGGTCCGCCGTGACCGCCGACGACCTCGAACCGCTGGTCCGCGCCGCCGAGGAGGCCGCCGCCAAGGCCGGGCCCGCCGAGGACGCGCAGCCGCTGGTCGGCGGCGTACCGCAGGCCTCCGGATTCACGGAGGCCCCGGCCGAGACCTCGTCGGCGGTGTTCACGGAGTTCGCGCCCGCGCTGGGCGAGGCGTTCGCGCGGGCCAGGGCGGGCGGACGCGAACTGTACGGCTTCGCCAACCACGAGCTGACCTCCAGCTATCTCGGTACGTCGACGGGTCTCCGGCTGCGTCACGACCAGCCCAACGGGACGCTGGAGCTGAACGCCAAGTCGCCGGACCGCAGGCGGTCGGCGTGGGCGGGGCGCTCCACGCGGGACTTCACGGACGTCGACCCGGCCGCGATGGACGCCGAGCTGGCCACCCGTCTGGGCTGGGCCGAGCGGCGGATCGACCTGCCCGCGGGCCGCTACGAGACGCTGCTGCCGCCCACCGCCGTCGCCGACCTGCTGATCTATCTGCTGTGGTCGGCGGGTGCGCGGGACGCCGCCGAGGGCAGGACCGTGTTCAGCAGGCCCGGCGGGGGCACCCGCGTCGGCGACCGGCTCAGCGAGCTGCCGCTGACGCTGCGCAGCGACCCGTACGCGCCGGGCCTGGAGTGCGCACCGTTCGTGCTGGCGCACACCTCGGGGGACGACGCGTCCGTCTTCGACAACGGGCTGCCGGTCACCGCCACCGACTGGATCTCCGGCGGCGAGCTGAAGCACCTGACGACGACGCGGCACAGCGCCGCGCTGACCGGGCTGCCGGTGGCTCCCGCCGGGGACAACCTGATCCTCGACGGCGGCTCGGGCAGGTCGCTGGAGGAGATGGTCGCGGCCACGGAGCGCGGGCTGCTGCTCACCTGCCTGTGGTACATCCGCGAGGTCGATCCGGCGACGCTGCTGCTGACCGGGCTGACCCGGGACGGCGTGTACCTGGTGGAGAACGGCGAGGTCGTGGGTGAGGTGAACAACTTCCGGTTCAACGAGTCACCGGTCGACCTGCTGCGGCGGGCCACCGAGGCCGGGCGCACGGAGAAGACGCTGCCGCGCGAGTGGGGCGACTGGTTCACGAGAGCGGCCATGCCGGCACTGCGGGTGCCGGACTTCAACATGAGCTCGGTCAGCCAGGGCGTCTGAGCGCTTTCGGTTCGCCCATAGACTGGTCGGGCCCCAACAGAACTGTTCAAGGAGACCCGGAACCGTGACGGACATCGTCGACGAGCTGAAGTGGCGCGGCCTGTGGGCCCAGTCCACTGACGAGGACGCACTGCGCAAGGCGCTCGCGGACGGTCCGATCACGTTCTATTGCGGTTTCGACCCGACCGCGGCCTCCCTGCACGTCGGCCACCTCGTGCAGGTGCTGACCATGCGCCGCCTCCAGCAGGCGGGCCTGCGCCCGCTGGCGCTGGTCGGCGGCGCCACGGGCCAGATCGGCGACCCGCGCCCGACGGCGGAGCGCACGCTGAACGACCCGGAGACGATCGCGAACTGGGTGACCCGGCTGCGCTCGCAGATCGAGCCCTTCCTCGACTTCGAGGGCGAGAACGCGGCGGTCATGGTGAACAACCTGGACTGGACCGCCGGGATGTCCGCGATCGAGTTCCTGCGCGACATCGGCAAGCACTTCCGGGTCAACAAGATGCTGACCAAGGACTCCGTGGCCCGGCGCCTGGAGTCGCAGGAGGGCATCAGCTACACGGAGTTCAGCTACCAGCTGCTCCAGGGCATGGACTTCCTGGAGCTGTACCGGCGCTACGGCTGCACGCTCCAGCAGGGCGGCTCCGACCAGTGGGGCAACCTCACGGCCGGGCTCGACCTGATCCACCGCCTGGAGCCGGAGGCGACGGCGCACTGCATCGCGACGCCGCTGATGGTGAAGGCCGACGGCACCAAGTTCGGCAAGACCGAGGGCGGCGCCGTCTGGCTGGACGCGGACATGACGACGCCGTACGCGTTCTACCAGTTCTGGCTGAACGTGGACGACCGGGACGTCTCGACGTACATGCGGATCCTGTCCTTCAGGTCCCGCGAGGAGCTGGAGGCGCTGGAGGCGCAGACCGCGGAGCGCCCGCAGGCCCGCGCAGCGCAGCGCGCGCTGGCCGAGGAGCTGACGACGCTGGTGCACGGCGCCGACCAGACGGCCGCCGTGATCTCCGCGTCGAAGGCGCTGTTCGGCCAGGGCGACGGCAATCTCGCGGACCTGGACGAGGCGACGCTCGCGGCCGCCCTGTCGGAGCTGCCGAAGGCCGAGGTCACCGAGCTGGGTCCGGTCGTCGACCTGTTCGCCGAGGTCGGTCTCGTGGCGAGCAAGTCCGCCGCGCGGCGGACCGTGAAGGAGGGCGGGGCCTACGTGAACAACGTCAAGGTCGCCGCCGAGGACCACGTACCCGGCACCGAGGACCTGCTGCACGGGCGCTGGCTGGTGCTGCGCCGCGGCAAGAAGAACCTCGCGGCCGTCGAGGTCAAGGGCGCCTAGAGGCCCGGAACGACCGAGGGCGCTGTCGCTTCCGCCGGGCGGAAGGGGCAGCGCCCTCGGTCGTTCGGCACGCGCCGGGCGCTAGGCCCGCCGCTTGTTGCCCCGCAGCGACGTCCACGCCATGTCGCCCAGTGCGACGACGACGACGGCGCCGATCAGCTGGAGCAGATGGCGGATCCAGTCGATGCCCTTGGTGTCGTTGACGCCGAGGCCCGTGGCAGCCCAGTTGCCGAGAACGCTGCCGATGATGCCGAAGACCGTCGTCAGCCACAGCGGGATCTGCTGCTTGCCCGGCAGAATCGCCTTCGCGATCAGGCCCAGCACCAGACCCACGATGATCGCCCACAACCAACTCATGACATCGCCTCCTCAAGCGGCGCGGAGTGCGCGGCCTGCGCCACTCACCTGCGATCAGTCTCCGGCCGTACTCCGTACGGCGCATGTCGGGGCACCCCATACGTGGTACGGCGCAGTGGGCACGCCCAGGTCAGGGCCGCCCCGGTCTCGTAGCCGACGCAGCCCCGGCGTAACGTGGTTGCGGTCCGGACCGGGGAGCGTCCGGCGAGCCGGCGGGTGGTGGAATGTGATGCGGAAGCGCAGTGACAGCGGCGGAGCACAGGTTTTCCGGATCACTGGAGCCCGGCAGGGGCTCGCCGAGGACGTGCGCGGGCGGCAGCGCCGGTACGTCATCTCGATGGGGATCCGCACGCTCGCGGTGATCGCCACGGCGGTGCTGTGGGACATCGAGCGGCCCGTCGCCATCGTGACCCTGGTGCTCGGAGCCTTCCTCCCGTACGTGGCCGTGGTCATCGCCAACGCGGGCCGGGAGAACGCGCCGAACCTGCCGTCGACCTTCGTACCGGCACCCTCGCGCCCGATGATCGCGCCGACCCCCGCGGCGGGTCCGGCGGAATCCGCCCCGGAAGACCGGACGTAGCCCTCGGCACCGTCCGCCGCGCTCAGTGCCCGCGGTACGACTGGTCGATAAAGCTCAAGAAAAGCTCAGATCAATCATGTGGTTCCGGTGCCGGGTACGGGGTCGCGCGTGACATACTGCGTACGCGCTCCGCATCCCCCGTCGGAGCGACGGACCGACGCCGGGCAGCTCCCCCCGTGGCTGCTCGGCGTCGCCTTTTCCCGGAGCTTTCCGACGGGCTCGCCTGCGGGTTTTCCAGGCCGTTTAAGGTTGAGCCGTGAATCTCGCGAACCTGTCCGGACCGACCCCGCCCTCCCCCACGACCCCGCAGTGCTCGGCCAAGGGCTGCCGTGCCGACGCGGTGTGGGTGCTGGCGTGGAACAACCCGAAGCTGCACACGCCCGAACGGCGCAAGACCTGGCTCGCGTGCGACGAGCACCGCGAGTCCCTCTCCCAGTTCCTCGGCGTGCGCGGGTTCCTGAAGGACGTCGTGGCGCTGGCCGAGTGGGAGTCCGCCGAGCGGCAGGACTGACCCACCGGTCAGCAGGCAGTGTGCGGGCGGTCAGCCGCCGATCGCCGACATCGGGCGGTCGGGCTGCAGGAACGTCGGGTCGTCCAGGCCCGAGCCCGCCTTCTTGCCCCACATCGCCAGCTTCCAGATGCGGGCGATGTCCTCGTCCGGCGCGTCGGAGCGCAGCGCCGCGCGCAGATCCGTCTCCTCCCGGGCGAAGAGGCAGGTGCGGACCTGGCCGTCGGCGGTGAGGCGGGTGCGGTCGCAGGCCGCGCAGAACGGGCGGGTCACCGAGGCGATGACACCGACGCGGTGCGGCCCGCCGTCGACGGTCCAGCGCTCGGCCGGGGCGGAGCCGCGCTCATCCGACTCCTCGGGGGTCAGCTCGAAGCGGGTGCGCAGGGAGGCCAGGATGTCACCGGCGGTGACCATGCCCTCGCGCTTCCAACCGTGCTGGGCGTCCAGCGGCATCTGCTCGATGAACCGCAGCTCGTAGTCGTGCTCGACGGCCCAGGCGAGGAGGTCGGGTGCCTCCTCCTCGTTCAGCCCCGGCATCAGGACCGAATTGATCTTCACCGGGGTCAGGCCCGCCTCGTGCGCGGCGGCGAGTCCCTCGATGACGTCCTTGTGGCGGTCGCGGCGGGTCAGCGTCTTGAAGACGTCGGGGCGCAGCGTGTCCAGTGACACGTTCACCCGGTCCAGGCCCGCCTGCTTCAGGGCGGCGGCGGTGCGCTTGAGCCCGATGCCGTTCGTCGTCAGGGACATCTGGGGGCGGGGCTCCAGGGCGGCGACCCGCTCGACGATGCCGACCAGGCCGGGCCGCAGCAGGGGCTCGCCGCCGGTGAAGCGGACCTCGGTGATGCCCAGGTGCGTGACGGCGATCCGGATGAGCCGGACGATCTCGTCGTCGGTCAGCAGGTCCGACTTGCCCAGCCACTGCAGGCCCTCTTCCGGCATGCAGTACGTGCAGCGGAGATTGCAGCGGTCGGTCAGCGAGACCCGCAGGTCGGTGGCCACCCGGCCGTAGGTGTCGATGAGCACGTGGGCCCCCTCCCTCTTGTCGTGCGTACAAGGCCTGACACTCACCGAGCCTACGTGACGGGTCCGACACCGACAGTCCGGTGATCCCACGAGCGTGCCGCGTCCCCGTCGTAGAGAGCTACCAGCTCGCCGCGACGGGGACGCGGGAGGAACGTACGCGTACGCGCGCGGTCCGTCGGCTCAGTGGGCGCCGGTACCGGTGAGGGAGCGCACCTCCAGTTCCGCGTACTTGCCCGCGTCGGCCTTCTCCTTGGCCAGGTAGGTGCCGATGACGCCGAGCAGGAAGCCGACGGGGATCGAGATGAGGCCCGGGTTCTCCAGCGGGAACCAGTCGAAGTCGGCGCTCTTGAACATGGACGTCTCCTTGCCGGAGACGACCGGCGAGAAGAGGACCAGGAAGACGGCGGTGAACAGGCCGCCGTAGATCGACCACAGCGCGCCGCTGGTGTTGAAGCGCTTCCAGAAGAGGCTGTAGAGGATCGTCGGCAGGTTCGCGGACGCGGCGACGGCGAAGGCCAGGGCGACCAGCCCCGCCACGTTCAGGTCGCGGGAGAGCGCGCCGAGGGCGATCGAAACGATGCCGATGAAGACCGTGGCCCAGCGGGCGGCCCGCATCTCCTGCTTCTCGGTCGCCTGGCCCTTCTTGATGACGTTGGCGTAGATGTCGTGCGCGAAGGACGACGACGAGGCCAGGGTCAGGCCCGCGACGACCGCGAGGATCGTGGCGAAGGCGACGGCCGAGATCGACGCCAGCAGGATCGCGCCCCAGCTGGAGTCGACGCCGCCCAGATGCAGGGCGAGCAGGGGTGCCGCGGTGTTGCCCGCCTTGTTCGAGGCGATGATCTCGGCCGGCTTGATCAGCGCGGCGGCGCCGAAGCCGAGCGCGAGGGTCATCAGGTAGAAGACCCCGATGATGCCGATGGCCCAGTTGACCGACTTACGGGCGGCCTTGGCGGTCGGCACCGTGTAGAAGCGGATCAGGATGTGCGGCAGTCCGGCGGTGCCGAGGACGAGCGCGATGCCCAGCGAGAGGAAGTCGATCTTCGAGGTGGCCGTGGCGCCGTACTTGAGGCCCGGCTCCAGGAACGGCGAGCCCTTGCCGCTGTTCTCGGCGGCCGTGCCCAGCAGGTCCGAGATGTTGAAGTCGAACTTCAGCAGGACCAGGAAGGTCAGCAGGAGCGCGCCGGCGATGAGCAGCACGGCCTTGACCATCTGCACCCAGGTGGTGCCCTTCATGCCGCCGATGGTGACGTACACGATCATCAGGACGCCGACGAGGGCGACGATGCCGACCTTGCCCGCGTCCGAGGTGATGCCGAGCAGCAGTGAGACCAGGACGCCCGCGCCCGCCATCTGCGCGAGCAGATAGAAGATGGAGACGACGATGGTGGAGGTGCCTGCGGCGGTGCGGACCGGGCGCTGGCGCATCCGGTAGGCGAGTACGTCGCCCATCGTGTAGCGGCCGGAGTTGCGCAGCGGTTCGGCGACCAGGAGCAGGGCGACGAGCCAGGCGACCAGGAAGCCGATGGAGTAGAGGAAGCCGTCGTACCCGAAGAGGGCGATGGCACCCGCGATGCCGAGGAACGACGCGGCGGACATGTAGTCGCCGGAGACCGCGAGGCCGTTCTGGAAGGCGGTGAACTGCCGTCCGCCCGCGTAGAAGTCGGACGCGCTCTTGGTCTGGCGGCCCGCCCACACGGTGATGACGAGGGTCGCCGCGACGAACACCGAGAACAGGGTGATGATCAGCGGACGGTGGTCGCTCGCCTCGGCGGCGGCCAGCGTGAACTGAGACGTGACGGGGCTCATGCGCCGCCCTCCATACGGGACTTGATGGCCTCGGCCCTGGGGTCGAGCTTCGCGGCGGCGTGCCGGGAGTACCACCAGGCGATGAGGAACGTGGTGAGGAACTGGGCGAGACCGAGGACGAGGGCGATGTTGATGTTGCCGACGACCTTGGTGCCCATGAAGTCGCCCGCGTAGTTGGACAGCAGGACGTACACGAGGTACCAGGCGATGAACGCGATGGTGAGCGGGAAGGCGAACGAGCGGTGGGCGTGGCGCAGTTCGCCGAACTCGGCGCTCTGCTGCACCGCGGTGAACTCCTCGGTGGAGGGCAGCGCGCGGGGCTCGTCCGGACTGCCCTTCGGGGGTGGTGGTGCGTCGGTGGCCACGGAGTCTCCTCGTGGTGCGGGGGCTTTAGGGGACTGGACAGGGGGAGTTGCGGGAGTCGCGGGCGACTCTGGCTGTGCGGGCATACGTGCTCTCGGACCTCATGGTGACGTGGATCACGTGGGCCGGGTCGCGATGGTAGAGCGACCCGACGTGATCCGACAGGGGGTGGATCGTGCTCCTTGCCCCCTGCACAACGGCACGGCGGCGCGTACGGAGCGGTTCAACTCCCCTGATTTCTTTCGGAACTCGTTGATGACCTGCGGCGACTAGAGATACGTTCGCTCCGCACCACGCGTCATGTACCTGCCCGGGCACCACTTGTGTTCGGGCTTTCCGCATATGCCCCCACATATGCCCCCAATCGCCCTTGAACGACGGATGATGTGGAGATCCCATGGCTCATCTTCGTGCCAGACGACGTACGGCCCTCGCACTGCCGATCGGCATCGCGCTCACGGCGTCCTTCGGCTTCCTGCCGTCCGCGGTCGCCGCGCCGGCCGACTCCCCCGTGGTGAACGCCGGTTCGGCCTCCGACACCTCGCTCGCGTACGTCGTCAACACGCGGAGCACGGACGCGCGCACGATCGCCTCCGTTCGCAAGGCGATATCCGCGGCCGGCGGCTCCGTCGTGGAGACGTACGCGAAGATCGGCGTCTTCGTCGTCCACTCCGCCAACCCGGACTTCGGCAAGCAGGTCCGCGCCACGAAGGGCGTGGCCTCGGCGGGCGCCACCCGCACCACACCGCTCAGCGCGGCCGGCACCACCGACGAGGGCCGGGTCCAGAAACTGACGGCCGCCGAGGTCAGGTCCGCCTCGGCGAAAGCGGCTGCGGGCGAGGAGCCGCTGGAGGCCAACCAGTGGGACCTCCGGGCGATCGGCGCCGACAAGGCGGCGAAGATCAACCCGGGCAGCAGAAACGTCACGGTCGGGGTGATCGACACCGGCGTCGACGACACCCACCCCGATCTCAGCGCGAACTTCTCGCCCTCCCAGTCGGCCAGTTGCGTCGGCGGCAAGGCGGACACCTCGTACGGCGCCTGGCGGCCCGCGACCCCGGACCACTACCACGGCACGCACGTCGCCGGTGAGATAGCCGCCGCCCGCAACGGAGTCGGCGTCGCGGGCGTCGCGCCCGGCGTGAAGGTCGCGGGCATCAGGGTGGCCGACCCGCAGACCGAGCTGTTCTACCCGGAGAGCGTCGTCTGCGCCTTCGTCTTCGCCGCCGACCACGGCGTCGAGGTCACCAACAGCAGCTACTACGTGGACCCGTGGCTGTACAACTGCCTCGACGACCCCGACCAGCGGGCCATCGTCGACGCGGTGAACCGGGCCCAGCTCTACGCCACCCGCAAGGGCACCCTGAACCTGGCGTCGGCGGGCAACTCCTCGGACGACCTCGACTCGGACGCGATCGTCGACGACTCCAGCCCCGACGACTCGACGCCGGTCAGCCGCACCATCGACCCGCACAAGTGCTTCGACGTGCCGACCCAGCTGCCGGGGGTCGTCACGGTCAGCGCGACCGGCGTGAACAAGGCCAAGTCGTACTACTCCAGCTACGGCAAGGGCGTCATCGACATCGCGGCGCCGGGCGGCGACAAGCTGCAGATCCCCGCCACCCCGGACGCCAACGGCCGCATCCTGTCGACGCTGCCGGGCGGCGCGTACGGCTACCTCCAGGGCACCTCGATGGCGTCCCCGCACGCCGCCGCCGTCGCCGCGCTGCTGAAGTCCCGCCACCCGTGGGCGACTCCGGCCCAGCTGCAGGCGCTGCTCAAGGCCCAGGCGGACCCGCAGGCCTGCCCGGCCTCGTACGACCCCGACGGCACCGGCACGTACAAGGCGACCTGCACCGGCAGCGTGCGCAACAACAGCTTCTACGGCCACGGCATCGTCGACGCGCTCGATGCCGTCAAGTAGCCGCCCGTCCGGCCCAGTTGTCGCACCCATGACGTACGCACTCGGCTCGACCACCGACCGAACGGAGACTTCATGACGCCGCCCCATCCCCGCTCACGTCCGCGTGGCGCCCGCCGCCCCCTGGCCCTGCCGCTCGGCATCGCGGCGGTCACCGCGCTGGCCTTCCTGCCGAACGCGACCGCGTCGGCGGCCGCCGCGGCGGGCCACACCCCGGCGAGCGCGCCCGTCGTCACCGACGGCCCCGACCTGAGCTACGTCGTCAACGTCCGCCCCGGCAAGGGTGGTTCGGCGGCGAAGAAGGCCATCGGCAAGGCCGGCGGCACCGTCGTCATCGCGTACGACAAGATCGGTGTCATCGTCGTCCACTCCAAGAACCCGGACTTCGCGAAGACCGTCCGCACCGTGCGCGGGGTCGAGTCGGCCGGTGCCACCCGCACCACGCCGCTGGCCGCGCAGTCCAGCGACGACCTCGCCACCCGGCAGGTGCTGACCGCGGCGGAGGCGAAGAAGGCGGCCGCCTCGGCCACGGCGGACCAGGACCCGCTGGAGCCGTTGCAGTGGGACCTGCCCGCGATGAAGGCGGACAAGGCCCACAAGGTGTCCCTGGGCAGCCCGAAGGTGACGGTCGGCGTGCTCGACTCCGGCGTCGACGACACCCACCCGGACCTGGCCCCCAACTTCGACAGGAAGGCGTCGGCCAACTGCCTGGGCGGGGTGCCCGTGCAGAAGGACGACGCGTGGCGGCCCGTCGAGGGCGAGTCCGGGCACGGGACGCACGTGGCCGGTGAGATAGCCGCCGCCAAGAACGGCGTCGGTGTCACCGGGGTCGCGCCGGGCGTGAAGGTGGCCAGCCTGAAGGTGGCGGAGCCCGCCACCGGCATGTACTACACGGAGGCCGTGGTCTGCGGCTTCGTATGGGCGGCCGACCACGGGGTGGACGTCACCAACTCCAGCTACTACACCGACCCCTGGCTGTTCAACTGCACGACGGACGCCGACCAGAAGGCGCTCGTCACGGCCGTCACCCGGGCCACGCAGTACGCCGAGCGCAAGGGCGCGGTGAACGTCGCGGCGGCCGGCAACGCGGCCACGGACCTCGCCCAGGACGAGATCGTCGACGACTCCTCGCCGGACGACTCGACGCCGACGCACCGGGTCGTCAGGACGAAGGACTGCTTCGACATCCCGTCGCAGCTGCCCGGCGTGGTCACCGTCGCGGCGACCGGCGCCAAGGGCCTCAAGGCCTCCTTCTCGAACTACGGCAAGGGCGTCATCGACATCGCGGCCCCCGGCGGCGACAGCACGGCGTACCAGACGCCCGCTCCCCCGGCGACCAGCGGGCTGATCCTGTCCACGGTGCCGGGCGGCAAGTGGCAGTACATGGCGGGTACGTCGATGGCGTCCCCGCACGTCGCGGGTGTCGCCGCGCTCATCAAGTCGACGCATCCGAAGGCCTCGGCGGCGCAGGTGAAGGCGCTGCTGTACAAGGAGGCCGACGCGACCGCGTGCACCGACCCGTACGACATCGACGGTGACGGCACGGTCGACGCGGTGTGCGTGGGCGGCAAGAACAAGAACAGTTTCTACGGTGCCGGTGCGGCGGACGCGCTGGACGCCGTGACCAAGTAGCGCGGTCGCGGCAGGGAAAGGCGGGGGCGGGGCCCGGTCGGGTCCCGCCCCCGGTGTTCCGGCACACTGCCCGCATGAGCCATGCGACCGGCCCCTCATCGGCCACCACCGCCGCCTGGGACGCGCTCGGCGGCGACCCCGCCCTGCTGTCCCGCATCTCGCACGTCACACGCGCGGGCGCGCTGCCGGCCCGCCTCCCGGTGCGCGAACTGGCCGCGGCCTGCGTCGGTGTGTGCTCCCTCGCGGCCGCGGAACTGGCCGCCACGCGCGCGGGGCGGGGCGTGGGCGCCGTCCAGGTCGACGACGGCGCGGTGGCGACGGCCTTCACCAGCGAGCGGCACCTGCTCATCGACGGGCGCGCGCCGGTCAACTTCGCCCCGCTGTCGCGCTTCTGGCGGACCCGGGACGGCTGGCTGCGCACCCACGCGAACTACCCGCACCACAGGGCCCGGCTGCGCGTGGCGCTCGGGGCCGGTGCGGACGCGAGCGTGGCGGACGTGGCGGCGCTGCTCGCCGAGCGGTCGGCGTACGAGGTCGAGGAGACCGTGTACGCGGCCGGCGGTCTGGCCGTGGCGCTGCGCAGCCCGGAGCGGTGGGCCGCGCATCCGCAGGGCGCCGAGGTGGCCGGCCGGCCGCTGCTGACGCGGGAACGGCTCGACGCGGCACCGCCCCGCGATCCGCGGCGGCCCCTGCGGGTCCTCGACCTCACCCGGGTCATCGCGGGCCCGGTCGCCACCCGCACCCTGGCGCTGCTCGGCGCGGACGTGCTGCGGGTGGACGCGCCGCAGCTGCCGGAGGATCCGGACGCGCACGCCGACACCGGTTTCGGCAAGCGCTCGACACGGCTCGACCTGGGCGCGGGCGCGGACCGGCGCGTCTTCGACGAGCTGCTGTCCGGCGCGGACGTGGTGGTCACGGGATACCGGCCGGGCGCGCTCGACCGGTTCGGGCTCGCTCCCGAGGCGCTGGCGGAGCGGCGCCCCGGCCTGGTGGTCGCCTCGCTCTCGGCCTGGGGCGGGTACGGGCCCTGGGGCGGCCGGCGCGGCTTCGACAGTCTCGTCCAGGTCGCCACGGGCATCGCGGAGACCGAGGGCGACACCACGGAAGGAGACCTCCCCGGGGCGCTGCCCGCGCAGGCGCTCGACCACGGCACGGGGTACCTCCTGGCGGCGGCCGTGCTGCGCTCGCTCACCGAGCAGGCGGCGGAGGGCGGTTCGCGGGTGGTCCGGCTCGCGCTCGCGCAGACGGCGCACTGGCTGGTGCACGGGGTGCGGCCGGAGCCCGCGGGCCCCGACGGGGCGCAGGACCCCGGCGTCCGGCTCGCGGAGACGGACAGCCCGCTGGGCCGGCTGCGGTACGCGCTGCCCCCGGTGTCGTTCGACGGCGGACCCGCCGACTGGCGGCGGCCACCCGGGTGCTGGGGCGCCGACGCGCCCCGGTGGCCGACACCTGACGCCCCGGCGGTCCCGGGCGAACCGGAGCCGCCCGTGACGCGTCTTCCCGGCCATGGATGACCGTGTCCATCGGCCGGCCCCGGACTTGCCCGCACCCGGAACTGCTGGTCAAGATCCTTTGGTGAGTTCCCTGCCGCCGACCACCGAACTGTCCGCTCCGGCGGACGCGCCCGTCCGCAGACCCGGCGCCGGGCGCGCCGTCGCCGTCGTCGTGCTCGTCGCCGCGGCGGCCCTGATCCCGATGTTCGGGCCGCGGGCCGCGCTCGACGGCACGGGAGAGGCCGCCGCGCCCGGCACCGGCGGGATCGCGCTGCTGCGGACCGTGCTGTTCGCCGCGCTGTGCGTCCAGGCCGGGGAGATCTTCGCCGGGCTCCTCGCCCACCGGGTGGCGCCCGCCGCGCCAGAGCCGCGCCGCTGGTCGGCGTACGCGCCGTGGGCGGGGTTCGTCGCGGCCCTGGGGCTCGCCTCCGTGGTGGCCTCGGGGAATCTGGTTCCGGACAGTCTCGCGGCGCTGGACATCGGCGGCCTGTACGGAACGCGGGACGGCACGCTGGCCCTCGTCGAGGTGAACGCCTTCCTGGTGGCGGCGCTGTGCGCGCGCACCCGGCGCCCCGGCACGGCGCTGTGGCCGCTGGCCGCCGTGGCGGTCGCGGAGGCGCTGCGCGCCCACCCGCCGTCCGAGGACACGCCGCTCATCGGCTCCGGGCTGACCCTCGTCCACGTCACGAGCGCGGCACTGTGGGTGGGCGGCCTGCTCTACGTGCTGCGCACCACGCACGCGTGGCGGACGCTCGCCCCCGAAGCGGGCGCGGCCCTTCTGGGCCTCTACGCGCGCGTGGCGGCGATGCTGCTCGCCGCCATCACCGCGACCGGGGTGTGCAGCACACTGCGCCGGATGCCGACGAGCACGGTCCTCGACCAGCTGACCTCGACGGCGTACGGGCGCACGCTGCTCGCGAAGGTGCTGCTCGTGGTGGTGGTCGCCGTGCTGGCCCTGGTGGCGCGGCTGCGGCTGTCCCGCGCGCGGGACCGTACGCGGGCGTACGTCCCCGCGCGCGCGGAGGTCGTGGTGCTCGGGATCGTGGTCGCGGTGTCGGCGGTCCTGACGGCGCTGCCGCTGCCGATCCGCTGGAGCTGACCCCCGGGACGCGGGCGCGGCGTTCAGTTGGTGACGAGCACCTTCAGGGCGGTGCGCTCGTCCATCGCCTTGTAGCCGCCCGGGACGCCCTCGATGTCGACCGTCATGTCGAAGACGGGCGAGGGGTCGATCGTGCCGTCCAGGACGTCGGGCAGCAGGTCGGGAATGTAGCTGCGGACGGGGGCGACGCCGCCGCGCAGGGCGATGTTCCGGTCGAACATGACGCTCAGGTCGAGGCCGGTGCCGCTGCCGTGCGGGACGCCGACGAAGCCGATGGCGCCGCCGTCGCGGGTGATGTTCACGGCCGTCTTCATGGACTGCTCGGTGCCGACGGCCTCGATCACGGCGTGCGCGCCCTGGCCGCCGGTCAGCTCGCGGATCGCCTCGACGGCCGCGTCGCCGCGCTCGGCGACGACGTCGGTGGCGCCGAAGGTGCGGGCGATGTCGGTGCGGACCTGGTGGCGGCCGAGCGCGATGATCCGCTCGGCGCCGAGCCGCTTGGCCGCCAGCACGCCGCACAGGCCCACCGCGCCGTCGCCGACGACGGCGACCGTGGCGCCCGGCCGCACGCCCGCGCCGAGGGCCGCGTGGTGGCCGGTGCCCATGACGTCGGAGAGCGTCAGGAGGGCGGACAGCAGGTGGTCGTCGGAGGCGGCCTCGGCGGGCAGCCGGACCAGGGTGCCGTCGGCGTAGGGGACGCGGACGGCCTCGCCCTGTCCGCCGTCGTAGCCGACCGAGCCCCAGAAGCCGCCGTGCTCGCACGAGGTGGTCAGTCCCTCGCGGCAGTAGTCGCACACGCCGTCGGACCACATGAAGGGGGCGACGACCAGGTCGCCGCGCCGGACGCCCGACACCTCGTTGCCGGTCTCCTCGACGATGCCGAGGAACTCGTGTCCGATGCGCTGGCCGGGCTGCCGGGCGGCCTCGCCGCGGTAGGCCCACAGGTCGCTGCCGCAGATGCAGGCGCGCAGGACGCGTACGACGGCGTCCGTGGGCAGCACGACGACGGGCTCGGGGACGTCCTCCACACGCATGTCGTACGGGGCGTGAATGGTGGTGGCGCGCATAGGGGGGTGTTCCTTTGTGCAGGTCAGTGAGGGGTGCGCCGGGTCTCGGCGCTCTCTTCACGGTACGCCGCACGGGGCGCGGGCCGCGCATCGAGCACTCCCTGGGCCAGCAGGAACTGGGCCGCCACGTAGGTGAGCATGATCCAGAAGTCGGGGCGCGGCAGGGTCGGCCAGTCGGCGATCCCCATGGCGATGAGCGAGTCGGACAGCAGGAACAGGGCGCCGCCGACACCCGCCGTCGGGCCGAGCCGGGAGGCGCCGTAGGCCATCGCGGTCAGCAGCAGGCTGTATCCGGCGACGGGTCCGCGCAGCCCGGCCGGCAGATCGGGCCAGAGCGCGACGACCGTGACGGCCAGGACGACGCCGTAGCCGATCGCGAGCAGCCCGCTCCGCGCGCGTGGTGACCCCATCCGCTTGAAGAGCACGAGGTAGCAGACGTGTCCGGCGGCGAAGCTGCCCATCCCCGCGAGGAAGGCGGCGTCGTTGTCGAACAGCAGCAGGACGTCGCCGCCCCACCCCAGCAGCAGCGCGCCGCACAGCAGCCGGGGCCCGCCGCGCGCGACGACGTAACCGAGCAGGGCGGGTACGAGGAGCGGCTTGAGAACGAGGTGCGCGGTGTGCGCCCCGGCGAGGAGCGCGACGAGATCGGCGGCGCACACCGCGAGGAAGCCGGTGCGCAGGGCCCGGGGCAGGCTCATGCGGCGCCCTCGACGGGCTGCGGGGCGGGGGCGGGCTCCGGCTGTGCCTGCGGCGCGGGCTGCCAGCCGGGGCCGCGGAACACCCTCCCGGCCCGCTCGCGCCAACTGCCGGCCGCCTTCAGGTCCTTGGCGATGGCGACGTACTCGTGGGTGGCCACGCGCAGCGGGTTGTGGGTGCTGATGTTCTTGGTGAGCCCGAAGACGGGCCGCTCGACCTCCGCCACCCACGAGCCGAAGAGCCGGTCCCAGACGATGAGGATGCCGCCGAAGTTGCGGTCCAGGTAGCCGCCCTGGGAGGCGTGGTGGACGCGGTGGTGGGAGGGCGTGTTGAAGAGGAACTCGAAGGGGCGCCACATCTTGTCGATGCGTTCGGTGTGGATCCAGAACTGGTAGACGAGGTTGACCGACGAGCAGAACGCGAGTGCCGCCGGGTGCACGCCGCAGGCGATGAGCGGCAGGTAGAACGGCCACGAGGTCACGCTCGTCCAGGGCTGGCGCAGCGCCGTCGTGAGGTTGAACTTGCGGCTGGAGTGGTGCACGACGTGGCACGCCCACAGGATGCGGATGACGTGGTGGCCCCGGTGCGACCAGTAGTAGAAGAAGTCCTGGGCGAGCAGCATCAGCGGGATCGTCCACCAGAGCACGGGCACGCGCAGTGGCGTCAGTTCGTACACCGCCGTGTAGATCGCGACGATCGGGATCTTCCACAGGAAGTCGAACACGAGGCTGCCGAGCCCCATGGTGACGCTGGTGGTCGCGTCCTTGGTGTCGTATCCGGCTTCGGCCCCGTCTTCGTCGGGATGGATCCGCACGCTCACGATCTCCACGATCGTGAGCAGCACGAAGGCGGGGATCGACCACAGCACGACATCGGGCAGGTTGGGCGTCGACATGCGTGCACCGTACGGGCGGTGGCGGGGCCTCGGCTAGATGTTGTTACCGACAAGTATTACCAGGGGTAGGGGGTCAGACTCCGGTGGCTCCCAACAAAGATCCCGCCGCGTACGTCACCGCCATCGCCAGCGCGCCCCCGCCCATGTTCCGCGCGATCGCCCGCCCCACGGCCGCGTTCCCCGTGCGGGCGCTGCTGTAGCCCGTGAGGGCGAGTGCGGCGAGGACCGAGAGGACCGTGACGGGCAGGCGCCAGGCGGCGGGCGGGAGGACGATGGCGAGCAGGGGGAGCAGGGCGCCCACGGTGAACGCGAGGAAGCTGGCCCAGGCCGCGTGCCAGGGGTTGGTCAGGTCGTCGGGGTCGATGCCCAGCTCCACGCGCGCGTGGGCGCGCAGCGCGTCCCGCTCGGTGAGCTGTTCGGCGGCCTCGCGGGCCACGTCACGGCTGAGTCCGCGCTCCGCCAACAGGTCGGTCAGCTCCTGGAGTTCGGCCTCCGGCTGTTCCTTCAACTCGCGCTTCTCCAGGTCCAGTGCGGCCTTCTCGGAGTCGCGCTGGGTGGAGACGGAGACGTACTCGCCGGCCGCCATGGACATCGATCCGGCGAGCAGCCCGGCGAGGCCGGCGGTGAGCAGGGCGGAGCGGTCGTCGGTGGCGCCGGCGACGCCGACGACGAGTCCCGCGGTGGAGACCACGCCGTCGTTGGCGCCGAGGACGGCGGCGCGCAGCCAGTTGAGCCGCGAGCCGAGCGCGCCGCCGTGTGCTTCGTCGTGCGTGGATGATTCGGTCACCCGGTGAGCATGGCACCCAGGGGCCTCACCAGACCCGGACCGACGCTCCGGGCGCGAAGACGGGGCTCGTGGCGTCGGCCGGGGGCTCCTTGAGCGGTTCGTCGATCTCGGCGACGGTGGGGCCCACGCGGGCCGCGATCGGGTCCAGGAGGCCGAGGTCGAAGCCGTAGACGCGGGCGGTGTTGCCGCCGACCATGGCGGCGATCTCGTCGCGCGGCAGTCCCGCGTAGGCGATGCGCAGCGCTTCGCGGGTGTACGGGTACGTGCCCTCGTCGTGCGGGTAGTCGCTGCCCCACATGATCTTGTCGAGGCCGATGCGGTCCCGTAGCGGCACCTCGTGGGGGCGCATGAAGCTCGCGCCCACGAAGCAGTTCTCCCGCCACACCGTGGAGGGGCCCTTGCCCATCGAATCGGCCAGGCCCGCGCCGAACTTGGACTCCGCGGTGTTCGCCTTCGTGGCGGCCCGCACCAGGCGCGCGTGGTAGTAGTCCAGCATGTCGAGGACGCCGGGGATCCAGCCGGAGCCCTGCTCGGTGAGGACGAGCTTCAGGTCGGGGTGCTTGCGGAAGGCGCCGCCGAAGACGAGGTGCCAGAGGGCGCGGTGCGAGAACCAGGTCGTCTCGACCATGAACACCGCGCGGGCGGCGGGTTCGTCGCCGAGCGGCGGGGAGGCCGAGCCCGCGTGGTGGTTGACCGGGACGCCGAGTTCGGCGCAGGTCCGCCAGATCGGGTCGTACGTCGACGAGTACAGCTCGGGGAGGCCGGAGCCCGGCGGGGTGCCGGGCAGCAGCAGGCCGCCCTTCAGGCCCGCGCCGGCCGCCCAGCGGATCTCCTCGACGGCCTCCTCCACGTCGTTGAGGAGGATCTGGAAGACGCCCGCCCGGCGCCCGGGGGCGGCGGCGCAGAAGTCCGCGAGCCAGCGGTTGTGGGCGCGCAGCCCGGCCCAGCGCCGGGTGAACTCCTCGCGCGTGGGCGCGGGTGCCATGAGCGAGGCGGACGGGAAGAACGGCGGGATGGTGTTGGGGAAGACGACCTCGGCGACGATGCCGTCGCGCTCCAGCTCCTCGATGCGGCGCTCGGAGTTCCAGTTGCGGTCGGCGGTGTCGGCGAGCAGGTCCGCGTAGGGGTTGACGTAGGTGGCGGCCCACGCGTCGAACGCGTCGTGGTGCCGGGACTCCAGGTAGGGCCTGTAGTCGAGGAGGTCGGCGCCCGCGTGGCAGTCCGCCGAGATCACCGTGTAGCGGTCCGCGGGTCCGGTCACGGGTTCACCCCCAGGGTCGGGAAGTCGTGGTCGGTCAGCCAGTGGCGGCCCACGTCGCGCGAGCGGGCCCAGGACGCCTCCACGGCCGCCTGGTCGGTGTCCTGTCCGAGGTCGGCGGGGGTCGGGCCGATGCGCCGCGCGAGCGGGGCGAGGGCGTCCGTGTCGAAGCCGAACACCTCGGCGGCGGCCAGGCCGAGCATGCGCCGGGTCTCGGCGACCGGGATGTCGTGGAAGGTTCTGCGCAGCCACGCGCGCGTGTCGGGCCATGTGCCCTCGGGGTGCGGGAAGTCGCTGCCCCACAGGATGTTGTCGACGCCGATCTCGTAGCGCTGGGCGAGCTCGCGGCGCTTGGTGTTGGTGGCGCAGATGAAGACCTGCCGGTCCAGGTACTCGTGCGGCGGGCGCTTCAGCTCGGCGAACGGCGAGAGTTTCTTGCCGCCGTGGGCGCCCAGGTAGAGGCGGTCCATGAACCAGAGCAGGTTGGGCAGCCACCAGCAGCCCGACTCGGCGATGCCGAACTTCAGGCCCGGGTGCCGCTCGAAGACACCGGACCACAGCAGGAACCAGAGCGGGCGGGCCGGCCACCAGGTCACCTCGCTCACGTAGATGCCGAGGTGGTCGCCGTACTCGTGGCGCGGCGCGGCCCCCGAGTGCGTCACGACCGGCATCCCGCACTCGGCCGCCGCCGCCCACACGGGGTCGTAGCGGCGCGCGTGGTACGGGTCGTGGTCGACCCACATGGAGGGGATCATCAGGGCGCCGAGCCCCGACTCCTTCGCCCGGTGCACTTCGGCGACGACCTTGTCCGGGTCGGCCGTGATGGGCAACAGGGCGACACCGCAGTGCCGTTCGGGATTCTGCCCGACGAACTCGGCGAGCCATCTGTTGTGCGCCTGGGCGCCCGCCATGCCGAGCTCGGGGTCCTGGTCGCCGGAGAGGCCGAGCCCCACGCCGAACGGCGCCGCCGTCTGGCTGTCCACGGCGTCCGCGTCGGGGAAGACGACCTCGGCGGCCACCCCGTCGCCGTCGAGTTCCTTGAGGCGCTGCGCCGCGTCCCAGCCGCCGCGCAGCCCCTCCTCGTTGTCCTGGAACCACTTGGCGGCGAACGCGTCGTTGCGGATGCCGAGCCGGGTCGCCTCCTCGCGGCGCTTGTCCCGCTCGCCGAGGAAGTCGTCGAAGGCGCGGTGGAACCGGGAGTCCAGATAGGGCCGGTACTCCGCGGTGGGCAGTCCGGCGTGGCAGTCGGAGGAGATGATCAGGTACGGGTCCTGGTCGCTCATCGTGCGTCCCTCCTCGGAGGTGTCAGTCGAGAATGAAGCTCTCCAGATACGCCGGGTTCGCCCGGTCCAGCATCGACTGCGAGCGGGCCCGGATCTGCCGGTCGCTGTGCTCGCTCTCGGGCAGCAGCCAGAAGCGGTCCGCGGCGATGCCCTCCGCGACGAGGTCGGCCACCTCCTCGACGGGCGTGAACGCGACCTCCTTGCCCGCCGCCTTCATGGCCGCCTCCCACTGGCCGAGGCTGCGGTACGGCGTCCGGCGCGGGCGCTCCTTGGCGAACCGGTCGGGCCGGTTGCGGTGCGACTCCCACAGCCCGGTGCGCAGCATGTGGGGGCCGGGGAAGAGCACGGAGGCGCCCACGCGCGCGTGCTCCGCCTTCAGGTGCGCGTACAGCGACTCGGTCAGTGTCACCACGGCGGCCTTGGTGACGGCGTAGACCGAGGCCGTCGGCAGCGGGGCGATGCCGCCGTCGCCGGAGGAGGTGTTGACGACGTGTCCCGGCTCGCCGCCCGCGATCATGCGGGGCACGAACGCCTGGACGCCGTGGAAGACGCCCCACACGTTGACGTTGAACGCCCACTTCCAGTCGTTGGGTTCGTGCTCCCACATGCGGCCCTCGGCGCCCGAGCCGACGCCCGCGTTGTTGCACAGCACGTGGCAGGCGCCGAACGTGGCGTACGTGTCCTCGGCGAGCGCCACGACCTGTTCGCGCTCCCCGACGTCGACCACGCGCGCGTGGACGACCGCGCCGTCCGCCCGCAGGTCGTCGGCTGCCGCTTCGAGGGCGCCCTTCTCGACGTCGGCGAGGACCACCTTCAGGCCGTCCGCCGCGAACCGCCGGGCCATCGCGCGTCCGATGCCGCTCGCCGCGCCCGTGACGACGGCGACCTGTCCCTCCCGCAGCTCCATGTCAGACGCTCCCCTCGGGCGGGCCGTCGAGGATCTGCTGGGGGTCGTCGTAGCGCTGGTGGATGTACGGCAGGAGGGCCTGGGCACTGACCCGCTCGACGACCCTGCCCTTCTGGTCGGTGGTCTTCTCGCCGATGGTGATGTCGACCAGGGTGCGCACGGGGAGGTCGGCGACCGGGTCGTACATGGACTCGCGCAGGACGACGTCGCCGGTGATCCGCTCCAGCTTCCTGACCTTCTCGTTGCGCAGGCAGTGCACGAGCACCGGGTCCGCGTCGAACCCCGAACCGTCGACCGCGGGCAGGAACTTGAAGTAGAAGTCCGTCTTCTGCGACGGCTCGGGGACGGGCAGGGTGCCGCTGACCGCGCCGCGCACCTCGACGAACGCGATGCCGTGCCGGGCCAGCGCGGCCCGTACCACCAGGCCGTCGCGCTCCACGGTGACCTCGCCGAGCTTCTTGGGTTCGCCGAAGACCTCGCGGCCCCCGACGAGGGCCCGCTCGTGCGTCATCGGCATGACGAGCGGATACCAGCCCCGCACTCCCCCGTGCTCGGCGGCGACGGCGACCGAGCCCGCGCCCAGCGGGTAGCCCGGCAGATCGACCTTGCTGATGTTGGCCCGCACCAGGGGCCGCTCGGCGGGCTTGAGCGGCGGCGGCAGCACCGCCGCCACCGCGTCCGGATCGGACTCCCACACGGCGACCACGCCGGTGGACCAGATGTCGGGGAGCTTGCTGCTCGCGGTGCGCGCGGCGGCGATCTCCGCCTCGGTGCGCGCTCCGTACCGTACGCGTGCCATGTCGTACCGCCCTTCGTCCGTGACGTGTCGGGGGTCGTGCGCTCGGCGCCTGTAACACAGTTACACCGGCGGCGATGAAGGGTAAAGACACGTGCACCGACGGGAGTCGAGGGGGCAGGGGATGGCACGCACGCCGCTCACCCGGGACGAGGTCCTGTCCGTCGCGGGCGACCTGGTCAAACAGCACGGCCCCGAGGCGCTGTCCATGCGCAAGCTGGCCGCCGAGCTCGGCACGGCCGTCACGTCGATCTACTGGCACGTCGGCAATCGCGAGTCGCTGCTCGACGCCCTGGTGCGGCGGACCGTCGCCGATCTCGGCACGATCCGGCCGCGCGGAAGCAGCCCGCAGGAGCGCGTGGTGTCGATCGCCCGCGCCCTGCGCCGGCAGCTGCGCGCCCACCCCCACCTGGTGGCGATGGTGCACGAGCGCGGCCTGACCGAGCACATGTTCCTGCCGGTGCAGCAGGCCCTCGTGCACGAGGCGCACGCGGCGGGGCTGCGCGGGGCGGGCGCCGCCGAGGCCGTGCGGGCGGTGCTCTTCCAGGTCGTCGGACACGTGCTGGTGGAGCGCAACCGGGAGCGCGCGCCGGTGCAGCGGCCCGGCGAGGAGGAGCTGTGGGCCGGGGCGAAGGCGGTCGCCGCCGAGGACGACCGGGCGCTCGCCCGCGCGCTCGCCACCCCCGTGGACACGGAGCAGCTCTTCGACACGTCGGTCCACGCCCTGGTGAAGTCACTGCTCGGTCCGGCCACTTGAGCGGGGACCGGCCCGGCCGGTGTCCGGAAGGCGCGCGAGGGGGGACGGCGGCGACCGGAGTGTCAGTGAGGGCCCGTATCCTCAGGGACCATGCTCGAAGACCGCCCGACCGCAGCGTCCGCAGCCCCCTGGCCGGCCGCGTATCCGCAGGGATACGCGGTCGTCGACGTGGAGACCACCGGCCTCTCCAGGGACGACCGGATAATCTCGGCCGCCGTCTACCGCCTGGACGCTCGCGGCGAGGTCGAGGACCACTGGTACACGCTGGTCAATCCCGAGCGGGACCCGGGCCCGGTCTGGATCCACGGCCTCACGACCGACGTGCTGGCGGGGGCGCCGCTCTTCCCGGAGATCGCCGAGGAGTTCGCCGCGCGCCTGGACGGCCGCGTCCTGGTCGCGCACAACGCGGTGTTCGACTGGTCGATGATCTCCCGCGAGTACGCGCGGGCGCAGCGCACCGCCCCCGTCCGGCAGCGGCTGTGCACCATCGCGCTCTCCAAGGAGCTCGGCCTGCCGCTGCCCAATCACAAGCTGGAGTCGCTGGCCGCGCACTTCGGTGTCGTCCAGGAGCACGCGCACCACGCGCTGGACGACGCGCGGGTGCTCGCCGAGGCGTTCCGCCCGAGCCTGACCGCGGCCGCCGGGCGCAACATGCGGCTGCCGCTCCTGGAGTGCCGCCCGCTCACCGAGTGGGCCGAGCAGTCCGTGCCGCGCCAGCAGCAGTCCTCGTACCGGGGCGGCGGCGCCTCGGCCGGCTGGCGGCCCTCGCGCAAGCGTCCGGCATGCCCGTACCCGAACCCAGGGCGGTACGAACCGGACAAGCCGCTCAAGCAGGGCATGCGGGTCGCGTTCTCCGGTGACACCTCGGTCGACCGGGAGCTGCTGGAGGACCGGGCGGTCGAGGCCGGCCTGCACGTGGCGACGAGCCTGTCGCGGCTGACCAGCCTGCTGGTGACCAATGACCCGGACTCGTACACGTCGAAGGCCGTGAAGGCGAAGCAGTTCGGCACGCCGGTCGTGGACGAGGCGGCGTTCGGCCAGCTCCTCCAGGACGTGGCCGACGCGGACAAGAAGTAACGTCGGCAAAGAGGGGGACATCGGGGGAGCATTGACGACAGACGGGTGATTTGTGGGGCGACTCGCCCCGCGCCCGTCCGTCGCCCGCGGCCCGCGCCCGCACCCTGTGGCGCATGGCACGTTGCGAGGTCTGCGGAAACGACTACGGCATGTCCTTCGAGGTGCACGCGCAGGGCGCGGTGCACGTCTTCGACTGCTTCTCCTGCGCCATCCACCGCATGGCGCCCATCTGCGAGCACTGCCGCTCGCGGATCATCGGGCAGGGCGTCGAGGTGGAGGGCCACTGGTACTGCGGGGCGCACTGCGCCCGCTCCGAGGGGCGGGTGGGCATCGTCGACAAGGTCTGAGCCCGCACGGCACCCGTACAGCACCCGGCCGCCCAAGCCGGGAGCACCCCCCTGAAAACACCCCATGGCCGAGCGGTACCGTCATGGGGTGTACCGCTTCCTGTTGACTCGGCAGTGGGTGATCCTCACGCTGGTCGCCCTCGTCCTCATCCCCACGATGATCCGGCTGGGCATCTGGCAGATGCACCGCCACGACGAGCGCGCCGCCCGCAACCAGCTGGTCACCGACGCGCTGCGGGCGAAGCCGGTCTCCGTCGAGGACCTGGCGTCCGTCGGACACACCGTCACCAGCAAGGAGCGCTACCGCACCGTCACGGCCACGGGCCGCTTCGACACCGACGACGAGGTCGTCGTGCGCCGCCGCGTCAACTCCAACGACGAGGTCGGGTACCACGTCCTGACTCCGTTCGTCCTCAAGGACGGCAAGATCCTGCTGGTCAACCGGGGCTGGGTCCCCGACAGCGGCAGCCAGACCGCCTTCCCGAAGATCCCCGCGCCGCCGGCCGGCGAGGTCACCTTCCAGGGCCGGCTGATGCCCGACGAGACGACCGCGGCCAGCGGCATCAAGGACCTGCGGGGCCTGCCCGACCGCCAGGTCATGCTGATCAACAGCAAGCAGGAGGCGAAGCGCATCGGCGGCGCCGCCCAGGTGCTCGGCGGGTACGTCGCGCAGACCTCGCCCGCACCCAAGGGCGACGTCCCGGAGCAGCTCGGCCAGCCCGGCAAGGAGGACGCCGCGCTGAACCTCGCGTACGCCTACCAGTGGTGGCTGTTCGCCGCCGCCGTGCCCGTCGGCTGGGTGGTCCTGCTCCGCCGCGAACTGCGCGACCGGCGGCGCAAGGAGGAGGACGAGCCCGTGGACGAGGTGACCCCGGCCGCCGTCTAGGGCGTGTGTCGAAAGTCCCGCCTGCCCCGCGGACGGACGACGGGACTTTCGACACACGCCCTAGGACAGGTCCGGTGCCGGCCCGCGCTCGGCCGGCTGGTCGACGTCGCCCGCGCGTACCGGTTGTGTGTGACCGCCCGCGCAGTTCCCCGCGCCCGTGACGGGGCAACCGCAACTCATGCATCGACCCATCGAGGACTACGCGCTCGTCGGCGACGAACAGACCGCCGCCCTGATCTCCCGGGGCGGCTCCGTCGACTGGCTGTGTCTGCCCCGCTTCGACTCCCCCGCCTGTTTCTCCGCGCTGCTCGGCGACGAGGAGAACGGGCACTGGCGGATCGCCCCGAAGGACGCCGACGGGGACTGCGCCCGCCGCTCCTACCGGTCCGGCTCGCTCGTGCTCGACACCGAGTGGGACACCGACGACGGCAGCGTCCGGGTCACCGACTTCATGCCGCAACGCGACCAGGCCCCCGACCTCGTCCGCATCGTCGAGGGGATCCGGGGCCGGGTCACCGTCCACAGCGAACTGCGGCTGCGCTTCGACTACGGCTCCGTCGTGCCGTGGGTGCGCCGTGTCGACGGCCACCGGGTGGCCGTCGCCGGGCCGGACTCGACGTGGCTGCGCAGCGAGCCCGACGTGCACAGCTGGGGCAAGGACTTCGCCACGCACGCGGAGTTCACGGTGGAGGAGGGTGAGCGGGTCGCCTTCGTGCTGACCTGGCACCCCTCGCACGAGGAACGTCCGGCCCTCGTCGACCCCTACGAGTCCCTGGAGCACAGCCTGGAGGACTGGCGGGCCTGGGCCGGCCACTGCTCCTACGACGGGCCGCACCGGGACGCCGTGCTGCGCTCCCTGCTGACGCTCAAGGCCCTCACCTACGCGCCGACCGGCGGCATCGTCGCCGCGCCGACCACCTCGCTGCCGGAGGAGATCGGCGGCGTGCGCAACTGGGACTACCGCTACTGCTGGCTGCGGGACTCCACCCTCACGCTCGGGGCGCTCCTGTCCGCGGGCTATCTGGAGGAGGCCAGGGCCTGGCGCGACTGGCTGCTGCGGGCCGCCGCGGGCAACCCCGCCGACCTTCAGATCATGTACGGGCTCGCGGGCGAGCGGCGGCTGCCCGAGCAGGAGCTGCACTGGCTGGACGGCTTCCGCGCCTCCCGTCCCGTACGGACCGGGAACGAGGCCGTACGGCAGTTGCAGCTCGATGTCTACGGCGAGGTGGTCGACTCCCTGGCGCTGGCCCGCCGTTCGGGTCTGGAGGCGGGACCGCACGCCTGGCAGCTGCAACTGGCCCTGCTCGACTTCCTCCAGGAGGCGTGGTCCGAACCCGACGAGGGGCTGTGGGAGGTGCGCGGGCAGCGCCGCCACTTCGTCCACTCGAAGGTGATGGCCTGGGTCGCGGTGGACCGCACCGTGCGGTCGATGGAGGAGGATCCGCGGCTGCCCGGTGACATCGACCGGCTGCGCAAACTGCGCGACACCGTCCACCGCGATGTGTGCGAGCGCGGGTACGACGCAGAGCGCGGCACGTTCACCCAGTACTACGGATCCCGGGAACTCGACGCGGCCCTGCTGCTCCTGCCCCGGGCGGGGTTCCTGCCCGCCGACGATCCGCGGATCGTCGGTACGGTCGACGCGGTGCAGCGGGAGCTGTCGCACGAGGGACTGCTGCGCCGCTACAGCACGACCGGGTCGGAGGTCGACGGTCTGCCGGGCGACGAGGGCGCCTTCCTCGTCTGCTCGTTCTGGCTGGCCGACGCGCTGCACATGATCGGCCGGAGCGAGGAGGCGCGGGAGCTGTTCGAGCGGCTGCTGGCGCTGCGCAACGACGTGGGACTGCTCGCCGAGGAGTACGACCCCGTGGCCGGCCACCAGCTGGGCAACTTCCCGCAGGCGTTCAGCCACATCGGGCTCGTGAACACCGCGATGACCCTGTTCGCGCACGGGCCGCACGGAGAGGCAGGATAGAGCCATGGATCTTGGACTGAAGGACCGTGTCTACGTAGTCACCGGCGCCACCCGCGGCCTCGGCAACGCCGCCGCGCGCCAGCTCGTCGGCGACGGCGCGAAGGTGGTCGTCACCGGGCGCGACGAGCAGAAGGTCAAGGACGCCGCGGCCGAGCTGGGCCCGAACGCGTACGGGGTCGCCGCCGACAACGCCGATCCGGCCGTCGCCGAGCGGGTGATCGGCGCCGCGCGCGAGCAGTTCGGCCGGTTCGACGGGATTCTCATCAGCGTGGGCGGGCCCGCGCCGGGGTTCGTCGCGGACAACACGGACGAGCAGTGGGAGTCGGCGTTCGCGTCGGTGTTCATGGGCGCGGTGCGGATCGCCAGGACGGCCGCCGCCGAACTCGGTGACGGCGGTGTCATCGGGTTCGTGCTCTCCGGGTCCGTGCACGAGCCGATCCCGGGGCTGACCATCTCCAACGGGCTGCGGCCCGGGCTCGCCGGGTTCGCCAAGTCGCTCGCGGACGAGCTGGGGCCGCGCGGGATCCGGGTCGTGGGGCTGCTGCCCGCCCGGATCGACACCGACCGCGTCCGTGAGCTGGACGGGTACTCGGCGGACCCGGAGGCGACCCGGGTCGCCAACGAGTCGCGGATTCCGTTGCGGCGGTACGGGACGCCGGAGGAGTTCGGGCGGGCCGCGGCGTTCTTCCTGTCTCCGGCCGCGTCGTATCTGACCGGGGTCATGCTGCCGGTCGATGGTGGGTTCCGGCACGGTTTCTAGGGGTGCGGCCCGGGGGCGGGTGGGCACGGGGCTGCTTGAAGGCCAGAAGGTCAGCTCACTCGCTCCGCGCGGTGCTTGAGCGCCTTCAGTCTGACCTCGGCCGGGAGGGAGTCCAGGCCCGCCGAGTCCCTCGCCTGGGCCAGGGCCTCCTCGCTGAGGCGGTCCAGAGTGGCGCCCGGGGAGGCGTGCGGGGCGAGGGTGAGGGCCACCCTCGCCTGCGGGGCGGAGCGGCGGCCGGTCAGCATGGCGCCGGCCCGCTCCACGCCGTCCAGCGCCTCGGCGCCGCTCACCAGGACGCTCTCCAGGGCCCGGCCGCGCAGCAGTGCGCCCTCGCCGTCGCCCGTGTCCACCAGGACCTCGGTGAGCCGGCGCCGGCGGAACTGGGCGACCAGCCACCACAGCGCGAGCAGCACGACGACGCCGAGCGCGGCGATCACCACCGGCCACCACCAGCCGTCGGCGCGCCAGCGCTGCCGGTCGGCGACGCTCAGCAGGACGTCGTTCTTGCCGTCGTGGATCCACCACGACGGCGGCTTCACCCCGAGCCCCACGGCGAGCACCGAGCCGCCGCCGATGACCAGGAGCAGGCCGAGCAGGCCGAGCACGATCCGGTTCACGGTCCTCAGCACGCCGTTCATCCCTTCCGTCCGGGCCGGGCCACATGCACCGAGAGGGCGGGCGCGGAGCCGAGGCCGAGCCCGGTGATGCCGTCGCTCAGCGCACTGTCCAGATCGGCCCGTACGTCGTCGAGTTCGCGGAAGTGCGAGACCGCCCGCACCTCCACCTTGGACCGCTTCATCCGGACCCGGACGGACTGCACGCCCGCCACCTCCATGGCCCGGTCGCGCAGCACCATGGCGGCGGCGTCCCGGTGCAGGCCCGCGCGGATGTCGGTGTGGGTCCTGCGCATCGGCAGGACGGCCCGCAGCCCCGGCGTCAGCGCGAGGACGATCAGCCACAGGCCGAGCGCGGCGGCGACTCCGGCGCCGATCAGCACGGCGGTGTCGTCGAGCGGGCGGGTGGCGAGGTCGTCGGCGAGGGTGCGGCGCCACTGCATGGCGTCGCGTCCGGCCCGTACGGCGGCGATGTCGTACAGCAGCACGCCGGCGGCGCCGAGCAGCACCAGGGCCGCGAGCGCGGCCGGGATCCGCCGGCCCGACCAGAATCTGGCGGACTTCTCCTCGCCCTCCAGGGTGGGACGCGGTTCGTGGGCGGCCGCGGACGCCGACTGGTCGAGGCCGTCGGCGCCGCTGGAGCCACGTTCGACCACCGGCATGCGCTGGGTGGGCTCGCTCATCGGATCCTCCCCCGGTCGGTGTCCGCCGAGTGCAGCCGCTCCACGAGGACGGCCACCTCCGGCACCTCCATGCCCGCCAAGGTCCTTACCCGCTCGGTCACTTGACGACGCACGGCACCGCACTGGGCGCCGATGTCCGCCGGGAAACCGAGTTCCAGGCTGATGCGCACGCGCGCGGTGTCCTGGTGCACGCTGACCGTGGCGTGCGGGGGCGCGCCGTCCTCGGGAACCGTGTCCAGCGCCTCACGCGCCGCGTGCGCGGCGATCTTCGCGACGACCCGGTCGGCGATCCGGGTCGCGCCGCGCTCGGCCGGCGCGACCTGTGCCGCCACCGGTCACCGCCGCCGGTCGCCGCGGGCGCGGAAGAACTCGCCGGGTTCCAGGTCCCCTTCGAGGAACCGGCCCGCGACGAAACCGATGGCGCCGAGCGCCGCCACCAGCAGGAAGGCCCCGAAGCCGCCGAAGTATCCGGCGAACCCGAGGGCCATGCCGGCGATCATGCCGACCACGGCCAGATTCATCGTGCGCTCCTTCTTCGGGGCCTACTGTCCAGCCCGCTGTGCAGTGCCGTCACTGGAGCCGTGACTCCGGCTCTTCGTCTTCCTCGTCCGGCAGCTTCACATCGCTGACGGCGATGTTCACCTCGACGACCTCAAGTCCCGTCATGCGCTCGACGGCCGCGATCACGTTCTCCCGCACGGCGCGCGCGGTGTCCGCGATCGAGACGCCGTACTCGACGACGATCTCCAGGTCGAGCGCGGTCTGCACCTCGCCGACCTCGGCCTTGACACCGCGGGAGACGGACTTGGTGGATCCGCCGGGCACCCGGTCGCGGACGGCGCCGAAGGTGCGCGAGAGGCCGCTGCCCATCGCGTGCACGCCGAGGACGTCGCGTGCGGCGAGTCCGGCGATCTTCTCGACCACGCCGTCGGCGATGGTGGTGCGGCCGCGGCCCGCGGGGTCGCCACCGCCCTTCTTGGTCACGTTGGTCCGGCCGCCGGCCGCGGAGGCGGGCGTCTCGCCCGGCTTCTGTGAGGTGTCGCTCATCGGGGGTGTCCCCTCTTGTGAGGTGCGGTCTCCCTGCGGGATCCTGCCTTCTTTTGCCCACACTAAGTGCGGTTACCCGAGCCCGCGCCCGGGATGAGGCAGCCTGGGTGGATGATGGCAGACCGATGGGCACAGGCAGTGCGGCAACAGCTCGGATTCGGCAGGCTGCTGCCACTGGGCGGACCGGGTGACGGTGCGTGGATCACGGAGGTCGCGGCGGCGGAGGCCCTGCGCCGGTCCGTGGTCGCGGTGAACGGGGTGCGGCTGGGGGCGCTGCGGCTCGCGGCGGCCGATCCGGACGGCTCGTACACGTCGGTGGTGCCGGCTCCGCCGAGCGCGCTGCCGCCGGGTCCGCTGCGGATCACGGCGGAGTGCTCGGCGACGGCAGACGAGCCGTTGCCGCGGGCCGCGGCGCGGCTGCGGGAGGCGCTCGCGCAGTCGGCGCGGGACGGGCTCGGCCTGGTGGTGGCCGAGGTGGATCTCCAGGTGACGGAGCTGCTCGACGCCGACCCGGCGCCGCCGGAGCGGCCGGAGGCCGCCGACGCCCCGGCCGAGAAGTCCGACAAGGACGGTGACGAGGGCCGCGCGGCGCGGGCGGCGCAAGGGGTCGCCGGTGTGGTGCGGCTGACGGGTGCGCTGGGCGGGCTGGGCCGGGCGGTGCACATCGAGGAGACCTCCGCCCCGGCCGCGCTGGCGCACCGGCACGTCCGGGTGGAGCTGGCGGTGTCCGCGTCGCACCGGGCCCTGGACGTGGCGCGGGCCGTCCGCGAGGCCGTGTCCACGGCTCTCACGGACGGCCCGAGCGTCGCGGTGCTGGTCACCGAAGTGACCGCCTGAAGCCGCGCCGAGGCAGCCGGTTCGGTCGGCTCGGTCGGCTCAGTCGCCGATGCCCGCCAGATCCCGCAGTCGGCGTCCCTGCGCGGCGCGCTCGGCGGTGCGCTGCTCGTCGAGGGTCCGGCCGGAGGCGCCCTGGAGCAGGGCCTTGGTCTCGATCACGGCGTCGCGCGGCGCGGCGAGGAGCGCGCCGACCAGGTCGGACGTGGCCGCGTCCAGGGCGTCCGCGGGCACGGCGACATTGGCCAGGCCACTGGCCACGGCCTCGTCGGCGTGCACATAGCGCCCGGTCACGCAGATCTCCAGGGCGCGCGCGTATCCGACGAGCGAGACGAGCGGGTGCGTGCCGGTCAGGTCCGGTACGAGCCCGAGGCTGGTCTCGCGCATGGAGAACTGCACGTCGTCGGCAACGACGCGCAGGTCACAGGAGAGGGCGAGCTGGAAGCCCGCGCCGATCGCATGGCCCTGGACCGCGGCGACGGACAGGATGTCGCTGCGTCGCAGCCAGGTGAAAGCGTCCTGGTACTCGGCGATCGTCGTGTCGAGGACGTCACCGCCGCCGCGTGCCAGGTCGATGAAGGACGGCTCGCCGTCGAAACCCTCGGGCGTGAACGCCTGACGGTCGAGACCCGCGGAGAAGGACTTGCCCTCGCCGCGCACCACGACGACACGCACGGAGCCCGGCAGCGACCGCCCGGCATCCGTCAACGCCCGCCACAGAGCGGGAGACTGAGCGTTGCGCTTGTCCGGGTTGGTCAGGGTCACCGTGGCGATGGCATCGTCGACGGTGAGCCGGACCCCGTCCTTGTCGAGCAGGGGTGCGAGCTTAGCCATCTGGGCCTCCGAGTCTGCGCAGTCGTGTCCACGAAGGACGTGGACGACCTAAGTGACTGCACAGTAACCACCCGGCCGATCGGGGAACCGACCGGGTGGTCACCACGAGAGCCGTGCGGCCCGCCGCCCGGGGGCGGACGGACCGGCCGCGTCAGCTTGCCGCGGCCTTCTTGCCTCGCGTGGCCCCGCCGCGACCGCGCAGCGTGACCCCGGACTCACTGAGCATCCGGTGGACGAAGCCATACGAGCGGCCGGTCTCCTCGGCCAGTGCCCGAATGCTCGCACCGGAGTCGTACTTCTTCTTCAGGTCTGCCGCGAGCTTGTCGCGCGCGGCGCCGGTTACCCGGCTGCCCTTCTTCAGAGTCTCGGCCACCCGTGCCTCCTCATGGGAAGTGCGCTCTGGATTTCCCATGATCACCCCTCATGGCCGTCCTGGCCACCCATTCGGCAAGGTCCGTGGACCGGGAATTCCCGCTCCGCAGGGGATCCACACGAGTGGAATTCGCGGTTCCGGAGGCTTTTCGCACCCCCCGGAACCACCCCCTCGAAAAAACCGGCAGGTCAGCGACTGCCCAGGCGCCCCAAGGGCTTCAGCCCCGACGAGGGGGCGAAATCCGTGTAGGACACACCTCGGTACGAGGCGATCTCACCCAGATGAAGGATCACGACTCGGCCGAATGATCCATACCGAGTGGATCAGTTATTCGATCAAGCTGTGCTGACGGCGCCCGGGCGGCCGGGAGCCGGTCAGGCGAGTGCGACGAGATCCGCGTAGGTCTGGCCCCACAGGTCCTCGACGCCGTCCGGGAGCAGGATGATCCGCTCCGGGTGCAGCGCCTCGACGGCGCCCTCGTCGTGCGTGACGAGGACGACGGCGCCCTTGTAGGTGCGCAGCGCGCCGAGGATCTCCTCGCGGCTGGCGGGGTCGAGGTTGTTCGTGGGCTCGTCGAGGAGCAGCACGTTCGCCGACGAGACCACCAGGGTCGCGAGGGCGAGCCGGGTCTTCTCGCCGCCGGAGAGCACGCCCGCGGGCTTGTCGACGTCGTCGCCGGAGAACAGGAACGAGCCGAGCACCTTGCGGACCTCGACCAGGTCGAGGTCGGGCGCGGACGAGCGCATGTTCTCCAGGACGGTGCGCTCGGGGTCGAGGGTCTCGTGCTCCTGGGCGTAGTAGCCGAGCTTGAGGCCGTGGCCCTCGATGACCTCACCGGTGTCGGGCTTCTCGGTGCCCGCGAGGAGGCGGAGCAGGGTGGTCTTGCCCGCACCGTTCAGACCGAGGATGACGACGCGGGAGCCCTTGTCGATGGCCAGGTCGACGTCGGTGAAGATCTCCAGCGAGCCGTACGACTTCGACAGTCCCTCGGCCATCAGCGGCGTCTTGCCGCAGGGGGCGGGGTCGGGGAAGCGCAGCTTGGCGACCTTGTCGCTCTGGCGCACCGCCTCCAGGCCGGCGAGCAGCTTGTCGGCGCGGCGGGCCATGTTCTGCGCGGCGACCGTCTTGGTGGCCTTGGCGCGCATCTTGTCCGCCTGCGCGTTCAGGGACGCGGCCTTCTTCTCGGCGTTCTGGCGCTCGCGCTTGCGGCGCTTCTCGTCGGCCTCGCGCTGCTGCTGGTAGAGCTTCCAGCCCATGTTGTAGACGTCGATCTGGGAGCGGTTGGCGTCCAGGTAGAAGACCTTGTTGACGACCGTCTCGACCAGGTCGACGTCGTGGGAGATCACGATGAAGCCGCCGCTGTAGGTCTTCAGGTAGTCGCGCAGCCAGACGATCGAGTCCGCGTCCAGGTGGTTCGTGGGCTCGTCGAGGAGGAGGGTGTCCGCGTCCGAGAAGAGGATGCGGGCCAGCTCGATACGGCGCCGCTGACCGCCGGAGAGCGTGTGCAGGGGCTGGCCGAGCACGCGGTCCGGGAGGTTGAGCGCGGCGGCGATGGTGGCGGCCTCGGCCTCGGCGGCGTACCCGCCCTTGGTGAGGAACTCCGTCTCCTGGCGCTCGTACTGCTTGAGGGCCTTGGCCTGGGTGGCGCCCGTGCCGTTGGCGATGCGCTGCTCGTTCTCGCGCATCTTGCGCATCAGGGTGTCGAGGCCGCGGGCGGAGAGGATGCGGTCGCGGGCGAGCACGTCGAGGTCGCCGGTGCGCGGGTCCTGCGGCAGATAGCCGACCTCGCCGGAGCGGGAGATGGTGCCGGCGGCCGGGATGCCCTCACCGGCCAGGCACTTGGTGAGGGTGGTCTTGCCCGCGCCGTTGCGCCCGACGAGGCCGATGCGGTCGCCCTTGGCGACACGGAAGTTGGCGTTCTCGATGAGGATGCGGGCGCCTGCGCGCAGTTCGATACCGGATGCGGTGATCACGGGTGGGTCTCCAGGGCAGTGAACGGCTGATTGACGGGTCGGGGGCCGGTCTGCGCCGCTAATGCACCCAGAGAAGAAACGTCATACACCCCAGCTTACCGGTGGGATGCAAGGGCTTTTCCCGCGCGTCCCGCACGGGGGTCCGGCCGCTCCCCCGGCAGCTCGTTGCCCAGGGGTGTGCGGTGCGGGGCGATCCCGCCGAGGTCGTCGATGGCGACGATCTGGTCGGTCCAGGCGGCGTCGTGCCCCGTGCAGGGCTGGGCGACCAGCAGCGCGGTCCCGCGCCGCGCGGTGGTCGCCGGGGCGAACGCGCACCCCTCGCGCGCGGGCAGCACCCAGCGCAGATCGCCGTCGACGGTGCGGTAGGCGGCGATGCGCTGCGGGGTGACGACGGCGAGCATCCGGGCCGCCGGGTCGAGCGGCTGGAGGACCCCGGCACCGCCGTGCGCCTCCGGGGTGCGCAGCCAGGGCGCGGCGTCCGGGACCGCGCGGTGCCAGCGCACGGCGGCCGCGGTGCGGCGCTCGGTGTCGGTGACCAGTCCGTCGCTCCACAGCGCGAAGGCGTGCCCGGCGGCGGGGAGCACGGCGAGCGCCCGCCGCCCCTCGCGCGTGTGGCGCCAGCGGGTTCCCTCCGCGTCGTACGCCTCGACGGCGCCGTCGTCGGCGCGCAGGGCGGGGACGGTCACGCTGGAACCGGCGGCCTCGCGCGCGAGGTGGTCGCCGAACGGGTGCGGGCGCGCGCCCTGGGCCGCGCCGATCAGCAGCAGCGCGAGCAGGACGGCGAGCGGCGGCAGGAAGGACGCGGCGCGGGGCCGCCGGGACGGACGTCCCGGCGGACGCACGGGGCTCGGCGCCGGCCGCGCGGGTCCCTGCCCTGCTGTCGCGTCGAGCGGCAGCACCGCCATCGCACGCCCCCCTCGCTTCTCACCACAGGCCACGAATCAGGCGCAGAGCGTAGCCGTGGAGCCGGGTGGGCGGGTCCGTGGGCGGCGGCGACACGGCGTGCGCGGGCGCGCGCGTCCCCCGTTCGGCCGCCGGATCAGGGCCCGGCCCCACGACACGTAACAGGATGAACAGGGTGGGTTCCGGCGAGAGGGCGGTACGAGCATGCAGTTCGACGACGACGCCAACCTGGACACGTCCGAGGTCCAGGACCAGCGGGGCAGCCGGTTGCCCGGTGGGCGGGCGACGATCGGTGGCGGTCTCGCCGGTCTGCTGGCGCTGGTGCTCGGGCTGTTCTTCGGCACCGACCAGTTCGGCCTCTCCTCGGACGGCTCCGGCACGCCCGCGACGTCCGTGTCGAGCGCGGCGCAGGTGCAGCAGCAGTGCCGTACGGGATCGGACGCGAACAGCAAGGACGACTGCCGGATCGTCGCGGTGGTCAACAGCGTGCAGGACTTCTGGCGGCAGGAGTTCGCGCGCCGCAACGCCCGCTACAGCGGCGCCTCCACGGTGTTCTTCACCAACCGGGTGAGCACCGCGTGCGGGGCGGCGACGTCGGCGGTGGGGCCCTTCTACTGCCCCGGGGACCGCAAGGTCTATCTCGACCTCGGCTTCTTCGACGAGCTGCGCACGAAGTTCGGGTCGAGCGGCGGGCCGTTCGCGCAGGCGTACGTCGTGGCGCACGAGTACGGGCATCACGTGCAGAACCTGATGGGCACGCTGTCGCGCTCGCAGGACGGCCGCACGGGGCAGAACAGCAACGCCGTGAAGGTGGAGCTCCAGGCCGACTGCTACGCGGGCGTGTGGGCCCACGGCGCGACGCGCACGCCCGACGAGTCGACCGGGCGCCCGCTGATCACCAGCCTGACCGACGCCGACATCCGGGACGGTCTGGACGCGGCCGCCGCGGTCGGCGACGACCGGATCCAGGAGCGCTTCCAGGGCCGGGTCACGCCCGAGTCGTGGACGCACGGCTCGGCCCAGCAGCGCCAGCAGTGGTTCTACCAGGGCTACAAGACCGGCGACATGGGCCGGTGCAACACCTTCGGGTAGGCCCGTGGGGCGTGGACCGTCAGGCCCCTCCGGTGTGGACCTGGAAGGCGGCACGGCGCACGGCCTTGGCGAGGGCCGGGTCGGGGTGGGCGGCGGCGAGGGCGACCAGCACCTGCACGGTGCGGGGGTGGCCGACGGCGCGGACCTCGGCGATCAGCGCGGGCACGGTCGGCTGCACGGCGGACTCCAGGTGGCGCACGAGGAGCGGCGCCTCACCGTGGTCGGCGACGACCGCGGCGGTGTCGACCCACAGCCAGGTGGCCTCCTCGCGGGTGAGGACCGTGTGCACGTCCTCGGGGTCGGCGCCCTCCGCCTCGGCGAGCCAGAGCAGGGCGTAGGGGCGCAGGCCGGGCTCGTCGGCGGCGCGGCGCACCTCGGCCTCGGCGGGGCCGCCGACGACGCGCAGCGCCTCGAAGGCGAGGCCGCGCAGCAGGGCGTCCTCGCCGCGGGCCGCCTCGATCAGGTCGATGACGGCGGTGCCGACGTCGCGGGCGGCGAGCCAGGCGCGGTACTCGGCGCGGGCCGCGTTGGGCCGCAGGCGGGCGCAGCCGCGCAGCATGTCCTCGGCGCTGACCTCGATGTTGCCGGCCGGGGACTGGGCCGCGACACAGATCTGCTCCAGCTTGACCCAGACCGCCCAGCTGCCGAGGGGGGTGAGGGTGGCCTGCCCGTCGGCGTAGGTGAGCGCGCCGACGGAGGCGAGGCCGTCCAGGGACCAGTCGAGCAGCGGGCGCAGCGGGGTGTCCTCGGGCGGCGTCGGCTCGGGCTGCGGGCCGAAGGGGATCTCGCAGCGCTCGGTGCGCAGTTCGGTGACCCGCTGGTCGAGGAGGTCCAGGAGCTGGGCCGCCGCGACGGGTCCGGCCATGAGCTGGAGGAAGGACAGCAACTGCGGGACGGCCTCGACGACTTCGGCGACCGCGGCGGGCTCCAGGGCGTCCGGCGCCGGGTGGACCAGCGACCAGGCGTCGAACAGGGCGACCCAGCCGCGCAGCACGGCGGTGTCGTCCCGGTCCCAGGCGCGCAGCCGCCAGCCGGGGCGGGCGCTGTCGCCGTGCACCTCGACGAGGCCGGCGAGGCGCGCGGTGTCCCAGTCGGCCCGGACCCGCTCCACGCTCAGACCGAGGTCGTCGGCGGCGCGGCGTGCGGTGACGTCGGAGAGGGTGCCCTTGCCGTCCCCGGCGGCCGTGTGGTTGCCGGGGCTGAGCGTGGTGTCCGCCCAGCGGGCCACGCGGACGGCTGCGGCCAGGCCCTCGCGCGCGGTGCGGGCGAGCTCGGCGGGGGGCGGGGTGCCCTCCGGGGGGCGCGGGGCGGGGCGGGCCGCTCGGCGCGGGGCAGCGGGGGCCAGCGGCTGGCGGCGGGGGCGGACTAGTCGGAGCCTGGAGTCGCGCGGGGTACGGGACGTCACTGGAGCAGTCTCCAGGGTGACCCCGCGAATTCCCAAACGCGGCCCTGTGTTCGGCGCTCGCCCCGGGGTGCGGGGCCCGGCGTGCGGGCCCCGGGGCGCGTTCACATCAGCGGCGTGAGGAAGCGCCGCAGGGTCTCCTCGTACGTCGCCGGGTCCGCGTTCCACATGGCGTTGTGCGGGGCCGCGTCGACCGTGTGCAGGGAGACCAGGTCCGGGCGGCGGGCGGCCAGTTGGCGGGACAGGGCCCAGGGGGCGACCTCGTCGTCGGGGCCGTGCAGCACCAGGGTCGGGACCTTGAGCAGGCGCGGGTCCGCGGCGTCCGCGAGCCGGTCACCGGTCAGGCCGGTGCGTCCCTGGGCGGCGCGCACCGCCAGCGGCAGCAGCACGCCCGGGGTGCGCCGGGCGGCGGCGAGGGCGCGCAGGGTGGCCTCCCAGGACAGCACCGGGCTGTCCAGGACCAGGCCGACGATGCGCTCGCGCAGCGCGGAGTGGGCGGCGGCGTGCAGGGCCATCGCGGCGCCGGTGGAGAAGCCGATGACGACGACGCGGCGGGCTCCGTGGCGCACGGCGTAGCGCAGGGCCGCGTCCAGGTCGCGCCACTCGGAGTCGCCGAGGTGGTTCAGGCCGTCCGGGGAGCGGGGCGCGCCGAGGTCGCCGCGGTAGGCGAGGTCGAGGACCGGGAACTGCTGGCGGTGCAGGAACTCCATGAGGTTCATGGGGTGTTCGCGGGTGGTGCCGAGGCCGTGCGCCGTGACGACCCAGGTGTCGCGGGCGCCGGGCACGAACCAGGCGGGCAGCGGGCCGAGTTCGCCCGGGACGTCGACGTCGGCGTGGTCGAGGCCGAGCGCCGCCTTGGGGTCGCCGATGTGCACCTGGGGCGTGAGCCAGGCCCTGGCGCCGGGTTCGAGGGTGCCGTGGGTGACCCGCTCCAGGCGGCGCACGACCGTGTCCGCGGGGTGCGGGGCGGAGTCGACGACGGGCCCGACGACGGCGTGGAAGCCGTCGCCCGCGAGTCCGTAGGTGCCGGGGTACTGGGAGGCGAGGTCCCGGGAGAGCGTGATGTGTCCCGCGGCGAGGGCGTGGACGGTGAGCCGGGGCTCGGTGGGCAGGGGGCGTCCCGCGGGCGCCTTGAGCGCGGCGTCGCTGGCCAGACGGCCGGCGGCGATGGCGGCGGCCGAGGCCCCGAGGACGGCGGTGACGGCAGCGGCCGTCGCTTTGGCGGTGCGCACTCGTCCAGTGTCGGGGCGCGGGCGCGCCCGGGCCAGCGGGACGGAGGATGCGAGTGACGGGCGGGCCGGGCGGGGTGGAAAGAGCGTACGGATTCCGCTCAGCGGGCCTCCTCCCCCGGCCCGACCCGGCCGGGGGGCCGCTGTCCGTACCCGGCGAGCCGCGAGGCCGCCTCCGCCATCTGTGCCTCGCTCAGCAGTGAGGGGCGCAGCCCGGGCACGGAGTGGGCCGTGAGCCAGAGGCGGCACATCCATTCCAGCTGGGCGGTGCGGTCGTAGGCCTGGGAGAGGGAGTCCCCGTAGGTGACGGTGCCGTGGTTCTGCAGGAGGCAGGCGGTGCGCCCGGTCAGCGCGGCGAGCATGTTCTCGGCCAACTCCTCGGTGCCGTACGTCGCGTAGGGGGCGACCCGGACGGGGCCGCCGAGGGCGGCTGCCATGTAGTGGACGGGCGGGAGTTCCGGGACGAGCGTGGAGACGGCGGTGGCGTGCACGGCGTGGGTGTGCACGACGGCGCGCGCGGGGGTGTTCCGGTAGAGCGCGAGATGCATGGGCAGTTCGCTGGTCGGGGCGAGGGTTCCGGCGCGCCGGGTGCCGTCGGGGCCGACGGCGACGAGATCGTCGGGGCCGAGCCGGTCGTACGGGACGCCGCTCGGGGTGACGAGGATCAGCTCCTCGCCGCTGCCGCCGTCCCTGACGCGTACCGAGGCGTTGCCGGAGGTGCCGACGACGAGTCCGTCGGCGACCGTTCTGCGGGCCGTCGCCACCAGCTCTTCCCAGGCCCGGCCGAGATCCGTCGTGTCGCTCGTCCCCGCGGTGTCCGTCATGGCGCGCATCCTGCCAGCCGCGGAGGGCGGGCCGGCAGGGCACGGAAGGGTGGAGTCCGGTAGCTCCCTTATGGGCACGTATCCGCCCACTGAAGGCTTTTGGCTGGGGTTCGACGGGCACGTCGGGATCTTCCGGTAATCTCTGGGAGATTTGTCATGCACGTCGCCATTCGGGGGGAAATATGGCTAGTGACCGCAAACCGTCCCGTCGTCGCGCGTGCCTGCTCGCGACGGTGGCCGTCACCACGCTGACCGTGGGGGCGACGGTTCTGACGGAACTGCCGGTCCAGGCAGCGGCGAGGCCGAAGGGGCACGACGTCTCGTCGCACCAGAAGAACGTCGACTGGTCGAAGGCGAAGAGGAAGGGGGCCAGGTTCACCTATGTGAAGGCGACCGAGTCCACGACCTACAAGAATCCCTACTTCTGGCAGCAGTACGACGGCGCCCGCAACGCCAGCATCATCCGGGGCGCCTATCACTTCGCGGTGCCCGACAAGTCCTCGGGCCGGGCCCAGGCCGCGTACTTCGTACGCAACGGCGGGGACTGGCGGGGGGACGGCTGGACGCTGCCGCCCGCGCTCGACATCGAGTTCAACCCCTACTCCAAGCACAAGTGCTACGGCATGAGCAGGGGCAAACTGGTCTCGTGGATCTCGTCGTTCAGCGCCGAGGTCCTGCGGCTCACCGGCCGCCGCCCGGTGATCTACACGAACTACCACTGGTGGAAGACCTGCACCGGCAACAGCGGGGCCTTCGCCACCAACCACGCCCTGTGGCTCGCGCGCTACGACGAGAGCGCGGGATCGCTGCCCAGCGGGTGGTCGTTCTGGACGTTCTGGCAGTACGACAACAGCGGCGGGCTGCCGGGTGACCAGAATCTCTTCAACGGGTCCATGGCCCAGCTGAGGAGGTTCGCCCGGGGCTAGCCGGAGCCGGGACCAAGGTCCCTCGGAACCCGGTATTCCGGGGCTCCGAGGGGTCTCCTCCCGGGCCGAACCGGAGTCGGTGTCCCCACCACGGGCCAAGCGGAGTGATCCCGCTCCGGATCAGGTCACCACAATGCCCGGCCCAGTTCATCTTCCGTTCACCCGACGTGCTTACGTTCGAACCGCCACTGACGTCCAACTGAAGCCTGGGTAAATGGAACACATCACGCTGCTCCTTGCGATCGTGATCGTTACCGCACTGGTTTTTGATTTCACCAACGGTTTCCACGACACCGCCAACGCGATGGCGACGACCATCTCGACCGGCGCCCTGAAGCCCAAGACGGCGGTGGCCATGTCCGCCGTGCTGAACCTCGTCGGAGCGTTCCTCTCGGTCGAGGTCGCCAAGACCATCTCCGGCGGCATCATCAACGAGGACGGCCTCAGAACAGAGGTCATCTTCGCGGCGCTCGTGGGCGCCATCCTCTGGAACCTGCTGACCTGGTTGCTCGGCCTGCCGTCCAGCTCCTCGCACGCCCTGTTCGGCGGCCTCATCGGCGCCGCGGTCATGTCGATGGGCTGGTCCTCGGTCAACGGCGGCACCGTCGTCACCAAGATCCTGCTCCCCGCGGTCGCCGCGCCGCTCGTCGCCGGCCTCGCCGCGATGCTCGCCACGCGCCTGACCTACCGGATCAGCGCCAAGACCGACGCGAAGGCCACCAGCAAGGGGTACCGCGCCGGCCAGATCGCCTCGGCCGGACTCGTCTCCCTCGCGCACGGCACGAACGACGCGCAGAAGACGATGGGCATCATCACCCTCGCCCTGATCACCGGCGGGGTCATCGCCCCCGACGCCGACCCGCCGCTGTGGGTCATCGTCTCGGCCGGTACGGCCATCGCGCTCGGCACGTACCTGGGCGGCTGGCGGATCATCCGCACCATGGGCAAGGGCCTCACCGACCTCGCCCCGCAGCAGGGCTTCGCCGCCCAGACGTCCGCCGCGACGGCGATCCTCGCCTCCTCGCACATCGGCTTCTCGCTCTCCACCACCCAGGTCTGCTCCGGCGCCGTCATGGGCTCCGGTCTCGGCCGCAAGGGCGGCGTCGTCCGCTGGTCGACCGCGACCCGGATGTTCGTCGCGTGGGGTCTGACCCTGCCGGCCGCCGGTCTGGTCGGCGCGGGCGCCGAGTTCCTCACCAAGCAGGGCCCGTGGGGCGTCGGCCTCACCGCCGCGCTGCTCGTGGTCGGCTCGGGCGTCATCTGGAAGCTCTCGCGCCGCGACTCCATCGACCACACGAACGTCACCGCCGACGAGGTCGGCTCCGCCGCCGAGCCCACCGCGGAGCCCGCGGGCGTCGTGACCACGGCCATCGCCGCGGTCACCCCGCCGCCGGTCGGCACCCTGGTCATCGGGGAGTCGGAAGACGTGAAGGCGACCATCCCGGCCCCCGCGCCGGCCGACCCCGCGCGCCCCGCCGGCGCCACGCTGTAAGGGAGCAGGACCAGCTATGAAGATCGACTGGGCGGCCCTCGGTTCCGTGTTCGGCGTCAGCCTCGTGGTGACCGTGGCCCTGGTGGGCCTGTTCACCCTCGGCATCGTCGGCCTCTCCAAGAAGGAGTCGGCGGCGCAGCGGGGCGACTCCGCGGCACTCGTCACCTCCGGCGCGTACGCGTGCTTCGCGGCCTGCGCCGCGGCCGTGGCGTACGGGATCTTTCTGATCGTGGCCTGAGCCGCGACAGCCCTTTCGGCGGGCCCGGACCTCCTTGGTCCGGGCCCGCCGTGTCTGCGTGTGCCGCGGCCTGTCCCGTGCCGGGTGCCGCTCTCGTCGTGGCCGGTCGCGCAGTTCCCCGCGCCCCCGAGGCATCCGCTGACGCGCGGCGTGTCTTTTCGGGGCGCGGGAACCCTGTGGACCTCCCCACACTCTCCCGCCCCAGGTCAACAGCAAGTTGACGCACCTTCGCGGAGCGTGGTGCACTTCCAACGCCATATACGGCAGCAGGTGAGGAAGCCGGTGCGAATCCGGCGCGGTCCCGCCACTGTGAGTCCCCGGTCGTCCGGGGGCGAGCCAGGAACTCCCGCTGCCGGTCTCGTCGAACCAGGGCGTGGACACCCTGAGTGAGGACAACTACCGCCATGTTCGCCCCGCGCGGCGTCATGCGGTCCGGGCGCGTGTTCGCGTACGGGGCCGCCGCAGGACTGTTGAGCGATCTGCTCGTCGGTGATCCGCGCCGTGGGCACCCCGTCGCAGGGTTCGGGCGGGCCGCGGGCGCCGTCGAGCGGAGGCTGTGGCGCGACCACCGCGGCTGGGGCGCGCTGCACACGCTGGTGTGCGCCGGTGGCGCCGCCGCCGTGGGAGCCGTCGCCTCGCGTGCCGTACGCCGCTCCCCCGCCGCCGCCGTCGCGCTGACGGCCGCCGCGACCTGGGCCGTGGTCGGCGGGACCTCGCTGGGCCGGGAGGCGCGGGCGGTCGGCTCCGCGCTGGAGGCCGGGGACGTGGAACTGGCCCGGGAACTGCTGCCGCGGCTGTGCGGGCGCGACCCGCAGGGCCTGGACGCGGACGGGATCGCCCGGGGCGTCGTCGAGTCGGTCGCCGAGAACACCTCCGACGCCGTGGTGGGCGCGCTGGTGTGGGGCGCCGTCGGCGGGGTGCCGGGGCTGCTCGCCTTCCGCGCCGTGAACACGCTCGACGCGATGGTCGGGCACAAGTCTTCGAAGTACCGCCGGTTCGGCTGGGCCTCCGCACGCCTCGACGATGTCGTGGGCTGGCCCGGGGCCCGGCTCACCGGCGCCCTCGCCGTCCTCGCCGGCGGGCGCCCCCGCGCCGCGCTGGCCGCGTGGCGGGCGGACGCCGGACAGCACCCGAGTCCCAACGCCGGGGTCGTCGAGGCCTCCTTCGCGGGGGCGCTCGGGGTACGGCTCGGCGGCACCCTGTCCTACGCGGGACGGGTCGAGCACCGGCCGGTGCTGAACGGTACGGGCCGGGCGGTCCGGGTGACCGATGTGGAACGGGCCGCGCGGCTGTCGCGGCGGGTGAGTGTGCTGGCGCTGGGAGTCTGTGTGGGCGGGCGGTTGCTGTGGAGTCGTCGATGAACCGGGGCGGGCTGCTGGTGGCGGGCACCACCTCCGATGCCGGGAAGAGTGTCGTCACCGCCGGGATCTGCCGGTGGCTGGTGCGGCAGGGCGTGAAGGTCGCGCCGTTCAAGGGGCAGAACATGTCCCTCAATTCGTTCGTCACCCGCGAGGGCGCCGAGATCGGCCGGGCGCAGGCGATGCAGGCGCAGGCCGCCCGTGTCGAGCCGACCGCGCTGATGAACCCGGTGCTGCTCAAGCCCGGCAGCGACCGCAGCAGCCAGGTCGTGCTCATGGGCAGGCCGGTGGGCGAGATGAGCGCACGGGGCTATCACGGGTCGCGCCAGGAAGCGCTGCTGGACACCGTGGTGGGGTGCCTGGAGGAACTGCGGGGCAGTCATGATGCCGTGATCTGTGAAGGCGCGGGCTCGCCCGCCGAGATCAATCTGCGGCGCACCGACATCGTGAACATGGGCGTCGCGCGGGCCGCGCGGCTGCCGGTGCTGGTGGTCGGGGACATCGACCGGGGCGGTGTCTTCGCCTCGTTCTTCGGGACGACGGCGCTGCTCGCGCCGGAGGACCAGGAGCTGCTCGCCGGGTATCTGGTGAACAAGTTCCGCGGTGACGTGACACTGCTGGAGCCCGGCCTCGACATGCTCAAGTCCCTCACCGGGCGCGCCACTTACGGCGTGCTGCCGTATCAGCACGGGCTCGGCATCGACGAGGAGGACGGGCTGCGGGTCTCCCTGCGGGGCGCGGTCCGCGAGTCCGTCGTCGCGCCGCCCGCCGGTGCGGACGTGCTGCGGGTCGCGGTGTGCGCGGTGCCGCTGATGTCGAACTTCACCGATGTGGACGCGCTGGCCGCCGAGCCGGGTGTCGTCGTGCGGTTCGTGGACCGGGCCGAGGAACTCGTCGACGCCGACCTGGTGGTGGTGCCGGGCACCCGCGGGACCGTGAAGGCCCTGGAGTGGCTGCGCGAGCGCGGGCTCGCGGACGCGCTGGCCCGGCGGGCCGCGGAGGGCCGGCCCGTGCTCGGCATCTGCGGCGGCTTCCAGGTGCTCGGCGAGCGCATCGAGGACGAGGTCGAGTCGCGCGCCGGGGTCGTCGACGGGCTCGGACTGCTGCCCGTACGGGTGCGGTTCGCCGCCGAGAAGACGCTCGCCCGGCCGGTGGGCGAGGCGCTCGGCGCGTACGTCGAGGGGTACGAGATCCACCACGGGGTCGCCGACGTGCTGGGCGGGGAGGCCTTCCTGGACGGGTGCCGGGTGGGTGCCGTGTGGGGGACGCACTGGCACGGGTCGCTGGAGTCGGACGACTTCCGGCGGGCCTTTCTGCGGGAGGTCGCCCAGGCCGCCGGGCGGCGGTTCGTGCCGGCGCCGGACACGTCCTTCGCCGACCTGCGCGAGGAGCAGCTGGACCGGCTCGGGGATCTCATCGAGCGGCACGCCGACACGGATGCGCTGTGGCGGTTGATCGAGGGGGGTGCCCCGGCGGGGCTGACGTTCGTTCCCCCGGGAGCGCCGTCGTGAGTGCCGGGCGGGAAGGTCGCCCCCGCCGCCCCTTCCCGTCCCGTCCCCGGGGGCCGCGCCCCCGGACCCCCATGGGTTCGTTCTCGTGTGCGCGTTCGTGGGGGTTGAGCGCGCAGTTCCCCGCGCCCCTGACGGGGCGCCTCAACTCCACGGAGGATCAAGGCTGATGGCTGTCCCTTATCCGTTCAGCGCCGTCGTCGGGCAGGACGATCTGCGGCTCGCTCTTCTGCTCAACGCCGTGTCGCCCGCCGTCGGCGGTGTGCTCGTGCGCGGGGAGAAGGGGACCGCCAAGTCCACGGCCGTGCGCGCCCTTTCGACCCTGATGCCGAGCGTCGCGGTCGTCCCCGGGTGCCGGTTCTCGTGCGATCCCGCGGCGCCCGACCCGCAGTGCCCCGACGGGCCGCACGCGGCGGCCGGGCAGGTCGAACGGCCCGCCCGCACGGTCGAGTTGCCGGTCGGTGCTTCCGAGGACCGGCTCGTCGGCGCGCTCGACATCGAGCGGGCGCTCGCCGAGGGCGTGAAGGCCTTCGAGCCGGGGCTGCTCGCCGACGCGCACCGCGGGATCCTGTACGTGGACGAAGTGAATCTGCTGCACGACCACCTCGTGGACCTGCTCCTCGACGCCGCCGCCATGGGCGCCTCCTACGTGGAGCGCGAGGGCGTCTCCGTACGGCATGCGGCGCGCTTCCTCCTCGTGGGGACCATGAACCCCGAAGAGGGCGAGCTGCGGCCGCAGTTGCTCGACCGGTTCGGGCTGACCGTGGAGGTCGCCGCGTCCCGGGAGCCGGCACAGCGCGTCGAGGTCGTGAAGCGGCGGCTCGCCTACGACGACGCGCCGGACGCCTTCGCCGCCCGGTGGGCCGGTGAGGAGGCCGAGGTGCGGGCGCGGATCGTCGCGGCGCGCGCCCTGCTGCCCGAGGTCCGGCTCGGCGACGACGCGCTGACCCAGATCGCGGCGACCTGTGCCGCGTTCGAGGTGGACGGCATGCGCGCCGACATCGTGATGGCGCGGACCGCGACCGCGCTCGCCGCGTGGGCGGGCCGCACCGAGGTGCTGTCGGAGGACGTGCGGCAGGCCGCCCTGCTCGCGCTGCCGCACCGCAGGCGGCGCAACCCGTTCGACGCGCCGGGGCTCGACGAGGACAAGCTCGACGAGACGCTGGACGAGTTCGGCCCCGACCGGCCGGACGACGACCCGGAGCCGGACCCGGAACCGAACGGGCCGGACGGCGGCCCGGACGGCGGTGGCGGTGGCGGCGGGGTTCCGCCGCAGGGTGACCCGGCGGACGACGGCGGCGCGGCACAGGAGTCCTCCGGCGAGTCCCCGGCCGAGGCGCCCGCGCCCGGTGGCGGGGCGCCCCGGGAGCAGCGGGCCGTGTCGGCGGGCGAGCCGTTCCGTACGAAGATGCTGAGCGTGCCGGGTCTCGGCGAGGGCGCGGCCGGGCGGCGGTCCCGGGCGCGCACCGAACACGGCCGGACCACGGGCTCCGTACGCCCCCGGGGCAACCTGACCAAGCTGCATCTGGCGGCCACCGTGCAGGCGGCCGCACCGCATCAGCGGGCGCGGGGCCGCAGCGGTCCGGGGCTCGTCGTGCGCCGGGACGATCTGCGGCAGGCGACCCGGGAGGGGCGCGAGGGCAATCTCGTGCTGTTCGTGGTCGACGCCTCGGGTTCGATGGCGGCCCGCAAGCGGATGGGCGCCGTGAAGGGCGCGGTCCTCTCACTGCTGCTCGACGCCTATCAGCGCCGGGACAAGGTGGGTCTGGTGACCTTCCGGGGGTCGGGCGCCGAGGTGGCGCTGCCGCCGACGTCCAGCGTGGACGCCGCAGCGGCCCGCCTCGAATCGCTGCCGACCGGCGGGCGCACGCCGCTGGCCGCCGGGCTGCTCAAGGCGCACGAGGTGCTCCGCGTCGAGCGGCTGCGGGACCCGGCGCGGCGGCCGCTGCTGGTCGTCGTGACCGACGGGCGGGCCACCGGCGGGCCGGAGCCGGTCCAGCTGGCCGGGCGGGCCGCCGGGCTGCACGCCGCCGAGGGGACGGCCAGCGTCGTCGTGGACTGCGAGAGCGGCCTGGTGCGGCTCGGCCTCGCCCGTGAGCTGGCCACCCGGCTGGGCGGACAGGCCGTGACGCTGGACGAGCTGCGCGCGGACTCCCTCGCCGGGCTCGTCAAGGACGTACAGGGAACCAACACCACCAGCAGGAGGGCCGCCTGATGCCGCAGGGACAGCCGAGTGTCGTACCGGACGACGGACTGACGACACGTCAGCGCCGCAACCGTCCGCTGGTGTTCGTGCACACGGGCATCGGCAAGGGCAAGTCGACGGCCGCCTTCGGTCTCGCGCTGCGCGCCTGGAACCAGGGGTGGCCGATCGGGGTGTTCCAGTTCGTCAAGTCGGCGAAGTGGAAGGTCGGCGAGGAGAACGCGCTGAAGGTGCTCGGCGCCTCCGGCGAGGGCGGCACCGTCGACTGGCACAAGATGGGCGAGGGCTGGTCATGGGTCCAGCGCGACGATCAGGCGGACAACGAGGAGAAGGCCCGGGAGGGCTGGGAGCAGGTCAAGCGGGACCTGGCCGCCGAGACGTACAAGCTGTACGTGCTCGACGAGTTCGCCTACCCGCTGCACTGGGGCTGGATCGACGTCGACGAGGTCGTCCAGGTGCTGCGCGACCGGCCCGGCACCCAGCACGTGGTCATCACGGGCCGCAACGCCCCCGAGAAGCTGGTCGAGTTCGCGGATCTCGTGACCGACATGTCGAAGGTGAAGCACCCCATGGACGCGGGTCAGAAGGGCCAGCGAGGCATCGAGTGGTGACACACGTCCCCCGGCTCGTCGTCGCCGCGCCCGCCTCCGGGTCCGGCAAGACGACGGTGGCGACGGGTCTGATGGCCGCGTTCGCCGAGCGCGGCCTCGCCGTCTCCCCGCACAAGGTGGGCCCCGACTACATCGACCCGGGCTACCACGCCCTCGCGACGGGCCGGCCGGGCCGCAACCTGGACGCGTACATGTGCGGCCCCGAGCTGGTCGCGCCGCTGTTCGCGCACGGCGCCGCCGGCTGTGAACTCGCCGTCGTGGAAGGCGTGATGGGCCTGTTCGACGGCGTCTCGGGCGCGGGCGAGCTGGCGTCCACGGCGCATGTCGCCAAGCTGCTCAAGGCGCCCGTCGTCCTGGTCGTCGACGCGTCGTCGCAGTCGCGGTCGGTGGCGGCGCTGGTGCACGGCTTCGCCTCGTTCGACCCGGAGGTCCGTCTCGCGGGCGTCATCCTGAACAAGGTCGGCTCCGAGCGGCACGAGCAGTTGCTGCGCGAGGCCCTGGAGGAGGTCGGCGTCCCGGTGTACGGCGCGCTGTACCGCACCCCGCAGGTGGCCACCCCCTCCCGTCACCTGGGCCTGGTCCCGGTCGCCGAACGCAGCACGGAGGCCCTGGACTCCGTACGCGCGTCGGCGGCGATGGTCAGGGAGGGCTGCGACCTGGAAGGACTGCTGTCCCTGGCCCGCTCGGCTCCCCCGCTGGCCGAGGAGGCGTGGAGTGCAAGCGCCCCTTCAGGGGCGCGAGGAACTGCGCGAGAAGCGGCCACCGTGCCGCACCCGACGACGAAACCGGTCGTGGCAGTGGCAGGAGGCGCAGCCTTCACCTTCTCCTACGCCGAACACACAGAACTCCTGGAGGCGGCCGGCGCGGAGGTGGCGACCTTCGACCCGCTCCACGACGAACACCTCCCGGAGGGCACGGCGGCGCTGGTCATCGGCGGCGGCTTCCCGGAGGTCTACGCCCCGGACCTGTCGGCCAACGAACAGCTCCGCAAGGACGTGGCCACGCTGGCCGCCGCCGGTGCCCCGGTCGTCGCGGAGTGCGCGGGCCTGCTGTACCTGTCCCGCTCCCTCGACGGCAAGGCGATGTGCGGCGTCCTGGACGCCGACGCCCGGATGTCCGGCAGGCTCACGCTCGGCTACCGGGACGCGGTCGCGATCGGCGACAGCGTGCTGGCCCCCGCGGGGACCCGGATGCGCGGCCACGAGTTCCACCGGACCGTCCTGGAACCGGGCGCGGGTCCGTCGCCCGCGTGGGGCATGCGGCTGCCCGCTCCGCGCGTCGAGGGGTTCGTGCAGCAGGGCGTGCACGCCAGCTATCTGCACACCCACTGGGCCGCGCTGCCCGACATCGCCCACCGGCTGGTGGAGCGGTGTCTGCGGTGAGCTGCGGCTCAGCCCGCGATGCCCACCACGAGCCAGATGAAGGCCGCGCCCGCCACCGTGGCGGCCAGGGTGGAGCGGGCCGGGTGGTCGTGGTGGGCCTCGGGCAGGATCTCGGCGGCGGCCAGGTACAGCAGGACACCGCCGAAGAAGCCCAGATAGCCACCGAGCAATTGCTCCGGAATGGTGAACAGCAGCGTGGAGGCGGCGCCCACCACGGGTGCCGCCGCGTCGGCGAACAGCATCATCAGCGCCTTGCGGCGGGCGTTCCCGTACAGCCGGGTGAGCGTGTACGTGTTGAAGCCGTCGGCGAAGTCGTGGGCGATCACCGCGAGCGCCACGGCGAGGCCCATCCCGCCGCCCACCTGGATGGCGGCGCCGATCGCCATGCCGTCCATCAGGCTGTGCCCGACCATCGCGGACGCGGCCGTCAGACCCACCTCGGGGACCCGGCCGTTCTCGCTCTCGGCGGCGCCGTGGGCGGCCTTCCGCTGGGCGAGGAGGTGCTCCAGGACGTGGGCGCCGAGGAACCCGGCGACGAACAGCAGCAGCGCCGCGGGCACGCCGAAGACCGGCCCGCCCGCCGCTTCCAGGGCCTCCGGCAGCAGGTCGAGACCGACCACGCCGAGCATGAGGCCGCCCGCGAGCCCCAGCACCAGATGGCGCCGGTCGGTGACCCGCTGCGCGGTCCAGCCGCCGATCAGGGTCATCAGAAAGGCGCCGAGCGCCACGAACACCGCCATAAGCCCTTGCTAACTCATCCGACCCCCGCGTCGCACATCATGACCTGTGGCCCGGACCGGGTCGTCGGCGGGGTCGGGGCCCGGGCCGGAGTCACCGCCGACGAGGTACTGGCGCTGGTCGGGGAGGTGCTGGCCGAGGCCGGGGCCGCCCCCGGCGCGCTGACCGCGCTCGCCACGGTCGAGGCGAAGGGGCGGGAGCCGGGGATCGTGCGGGCCGCCGCGCTGCTCGGGGTGCCGCTCGTGACGTATCCGGCGGCGCGTCTGGCCGCCGTACCGGTGCCGCACCCCTCGGAAGGGGTGCGGGACGCCGTGGGTACGCCGTCCGTCGCGGAGGCGGCCGCGCTCGCCGCCGGGGGTGAGCTGCTCGTTCCCAAGAGAACGGCGCGCGGGACCGGCGGGGGGCGCGGGAGAGTGACCTTCGCGCTGGCGCGCGCCGGGTAAGGTCCGGAACCTCCCCCCTCCGCCCGCCCGTCCCGTCCGTCCTCGCTAGGAGTCCGTCCCGTGCTCACCCCTTCCCCGGCCCTGCTCGCCGCGCTGACGCGGCGGCTCGACGAATCCGCCGGCCCGGACACCGGCGTCCGTACCCCGCACGACCGGGCCGACGTGACGGTGCTGCTCGTCGGGCACGGTTCGCCCGATCCGGCCGTGAACGCCGAACTGACGGCCACCGCAAGGCTGTTGTGGGAGGGCAGCGGGTACGCGGGCGTGGAGACGGCGTTCGTGTCGGGTGCGGCACCCGACGTGCCGGCCGGGCTCGACCGGTGCACGGCGCTCGGGGCACGGCGCATCGTCGTACTGCCCTGCGAGGCGTCGGTGGCGGGGCGCTGCCGGGCGCAGGCCGAGGGGTGGAGCGTCGCGCATCCGGAGGTGACGGTGACACGGTGCGAGGCCCCGGAGGTGCCGGACACCGACGGGGACGGACCCGATCTGCGTCATCACGGGGATGCCGAAGTCCGCGACGAGGGCGAGAAGTTGACGGATCTCGCGGTGAACGTCCGGACGGGCACACCGCCGCTGTGGCTGCGGGAGCACATCGGCGGCGCGCTGGAGGGGCTTGCCGCGTATCCGGACGGCCGGGCGGCGCGGGCGGCGGTGGCGGCGCGGCACGGGGTCCCGACGGAGCGGGTGCTGCTGACGTCGGGCGCGGCGGAGGCGTTCGTGCTGCTCGCGCGGGCGCTCGGGGTGCGGCGGCCCGTGGTGGTCCATCCGCAGTTCACGGAGCCGGAGGCGGCGCTGCGGGACGCCGGGCACGCGGTGCGCCGGGTGCTGCTGCCGGAGGAGGACGGGTTCCGGCTCGATCCGCGGCTGGTGCCGGGCGACGCGGATCTCGTCGTGGTCGGCAATCCGACCAATCCGACCTCGGTGCTGCATCCCGCGGAGACGGTGGCGCGGCTGGCGCGGCCCGGCCGGGTGCTCGTCGTGGACGAGGCGTTCATGGACGCGGTGCCGGGCGAGCGGGAGTCCCTGGCCGGGCGGACGGACGTGCCGGGTCTCGTGGTGCTGCGGAGCCTGACGAAGACGTGGGGTCTGGCCGGGCTGCGGATCGGGTACGTGCTGGCCGCGCCGGACGTGGTGGCGGCGCTGGAGCGGGCGCAGCCGCTGTGGCCGGTGTCGTCGCCCGCGCTGGTCGCGGCCGAGGCGTGCGTGTCGGCGCGCGGGGTCGCCGAGGCGGAGGCCGCGGCGCGGGACATCGCGGACGACCGGGCCCATCTGGTGGACCTGCTCGGGGAGTTGGCCGCTTTCGGGGTGCGCGTGGCCGGGCCCGCGCAAGGGCCCTTCCTGCTCGTACGGGTGCCGGACGCGGCCGGGGTGCGGGAGCGGCTGCGGGCGGCCGGGTTCGCGGTGCGGCGCGGGGACACGTTCCCCGGGCTCGGGCGGGACTGGGTGCGGGTGGCGGTGCGGGACCGGCGGACCGGCGGGGCGTTCATCGCCGCGCTGCGGGAGGTACTGACCGCGGGGTGACGGCGGCCGGTCCCGGCCGCCGCGCTACTCGCCCTTCACGATCTGCTGCTTGAGCGGGGTCAGCCGGGCCGCTATCTCGGTGATGAGCGACTGCTCCACGCCCGCGTCCGTCAGGGAGCCGGCGAGGTGGGCGACCACACGGTCGAAGTCCGCCCCGGTCAGGCCGAGCCGGGCGTGCGCCTCGCCGAGCGGGCGGCCCCGGTACGCTGCGGGGCCGCCCAGTGCCGTGGTGATGAAGGCCCGCTGATGGGCCTTCAGTGCCGGCAGGTCGGTGGTGCGGAAGTGCGGCGACAGCTCGTCGTCCGCCAGGACCTTGGCATAGAAGAGGTCGACCACAGCCGCCACCGCGGGGGCGCCGCCCACCGCCTCGTAGACACTCGACTCACTCATGGCACGCGAACATATCTGCGGAACCGGGCATTCGGTACCGCAGTGACGGGTGCTACGCGCGGGAACGGCGTCCCTTGCGCGCCATCACGACGGCTCCGCCGCCCGCGAGGAGCAGCACGACCGCGCCGCCCGCGATGTACGGCGTGTTCGAGTTGCCGCCGGTCTCCGCCAGGTCGGCCTTGGTCTCCGTCCTCGGCGCCGTCTTGTTCTCGACCGGCGCGGCCTCGACCGGCTTCTCCGGCTTGCCGCCCTGCGGCTTCGGGTCCTCCGCCGGGGCCGCCTTGGGCGCCGTGCAGGTGGCGCCGGCGAGGGTGACCTCGCCGTTGACCTCCGCCACGTTCAGCTTCAGGGGGTTCACCGAGACCTTGAGGTGCAGGGCCGAGGCGGCGGCCGTGGTCGACGTGGTGGAGGTCTCGGAGAGGGCGAGGGAGACCTCGCCGATCTGCGGGACGTCGACGCGGGTCGTACCGCCCGCCGACAGGGTGACCTTCTTGCCGAGCACGGTGACCGAACCGAGCAGGTTCGACTCCGCGACCGGCTTCCTGCCCGCCTCGCAGAGCGCCTTCGAGGTGACCTGGTCGACCTCGATGAGGGAGAGCAGGGGCAGGCCGGGGACGTGGACCTTGGCGTGGACGAGCTGGGTGAAGCCCTCCGCCTTCTTGTCGTCCACGGTCGCCCTGGCCTTGGCCACGTCGGCGCGCAGCACGCTGAACGCCTGACCGCCGTCGACGCCGTCCAGGCGCGCGGTCAGCGCGGTCTTCTCGGCGCTCGCGGGGGCCTGCACCTCGTTGAGCGCGACCCTCAGCGGGACGTTCACCGTCTTGTTCAGGAGCGAGACGTCCAGGCCCGTGCGCAGGACCACCGCGCCGGCCTTGCCGCCGTGGTCGCCGGTGGCCGCCGCCGGACCCGCGGCCGCGAGCGCCGCGGGTCCGGCGGCGAGGACAGCGGCGGTGGCCGTCACGGCGAGGCGGCGGGTGCGACGGGAGACGGTGTTGCTGGTGCTGGACATGCTGGAAAGACCCCCCAGGGGTGGGACGGCGGTAACGGGACAAGGTGCCGGCGGCGGGGCGGGGGCGGGCCGTGTCACGGGGACATCCCACGGGACCGCGCCGGTCTCCGTCGCCGACGAGGGAATCTTTACGCACTGAGAGTGAACAGGCAGCAACCAGGCGTGAGTTCACTCCAAAGGGGGGTTTCCGTGCAGGTCTTCGAATCTGAGGGCGCTGTTGTTCCCTGGCGTCCCTCTTGTCACCCCTGCGCCGGCGCTCCGCGCGGGCGCAGGGAATTCGTGTGCAACGAGCACCCTGATGCGCGGGTCACGCTGTGTGTCAACCCTGCGGGCCGGTGGGGGCTGGTCGCGGGGGGGGGCGCGCCCCCCCCGGGCGCGGGGGGCGGCCGGGGGGGCGGGGGGCGCG
>NZ_JBEOYI010000032.1:0-77463 GCF_040297005.1 Streptomyces sp. NPDC001904
CGCGCAGTTCCCCGCGCCCCTGAAGCGAGCTCCGCTCGCTAGGGGAAGGCTGCGCGCAGCGCATGCCTTCAGGGGCGCGGGGAACTGCGCGAGAAGCTCCGCCGGGGCGGCACTCGACACGGAACCCCGCGCCCTCGGTGGTGGCTAGTCGTCGATCGCCGAGCCGTAGCGGGACGCCTTCGGTGGGGCGTTCAGGGAGGACGGGCCGTAGGTCCAGGAGCCGGTCGCGGTGACTCCGGAGGACGTCGCCGAGAAGACCCAGACGATGCCCTCGGAGGAGTTCTCGCCGGGGGCCGCCGCCAGCAGGCCGGAGCGGCCGTCGGCGTTGGGGTCCGTGAAAGCGACCTGCGCGCCGAACTTGTCGCCCTTCTCGGGGACCCCGCTCACCCCGGCCGTGTCCTGGTTGAAGTCCCGGACGCCGGTGGCCGTGAGCCCGCCGGAGGAACCCCGCAGGACCCACACGGCACCGGCGTCGGCCACCGTCCCGATGTCCTCGCCCGGGGCGCCCACGGCGACATCGGCGAACCCGTCCCCGTCGGAGTCGCCGACCGACAGGTCACCGCCCCACTTGTCACCGCGCTCGTGCGCGCCCGGCACCCCGGGGCTGTCCTGCGTCCACCACTGGGCGTCCCCGGCGGGCCCCGCGTCGGAGCCGTAGTAGATGCCGATCATGCCTCCGGCGGTGGACTCGCCGCCCTCGTCGGGCCCTTGGGGTTCACCGGTGACCAGGTCGTCCTTGTGGTCGCCGTCGATGTCACCGGAGGCGACGACCGGCCCGCCGCGCAGGGCGAGCACGGGCAGCGGTTCGGCGTCGGAGGCGGAGCCCTGAAGGACGTAGGACCAGCCGTGGTTGCTGTCGTCGTCGGCGGAGATGCCGGAGACGACGAGGTCGGCGAAGCCGTTGGCGTCGTAGTCGCCGGTGCTCAGGCCCGTGGGGTCGATGCCGGGCGGTTCCTCGGCGGCGGAGCGGGCCCTGGGCGCCTTGTGCGCGAAGTCGGTGCGGGAGTGGCGTTCGAGGTGCTTGGCGGCGCCGGAGGCACCACGCGCGGCGGGCGCGGCCTCGTACTGGAAGAGCGCGACGCCGACGGAGTCGAGGACGGCGACCAGGTCCCCGTCGGTCGTGTCGGTGAAGCGCGCGGCGGCGAGGGCCGAGCCGAAGTGGCGGCCCGTGCCGGGTTCGTCGGCCTCCAGGCCGGTGGACTCGGTGCCGACGAGGCCTCTGGGCGTGCCCCACAGGACGACGGCGCCGCCGGAGTCGGCGACGGTGCCCAGGTCCTCGCCGGGCACGCCGACGATCGCGTCGTCGTAGCCGTCGCCGTCGAGGTCACCGGTGGCGACGGCCTGTCCGAAGGCGTCGCCGTTCTCGGCGCTGCCCGGTACTCCTGCGGTGTTCTGGCTGATCACGGCGGCGCGGGACGTGCCCATCCCGTTGGGGCCGCCGTACTGGACGGTGACGAGTCCGGCGCCCGTGTGCCCGCCGACGGCCGCGCCGGGGGCGCCGACCAGCACGTCGTCGTAGCCGTCGCCGTTGAAGTCGGTGTTGCGGTCGGCGGCGCTGGTGCCGCCCGGAACGCCCGCGTACGCGGACGGGGCGGCGGCGATGAACGCGCCGGACAGGAGGAGGAACGAGGCCGCCGCGAGGGCGGCCGTACGGTTCTTGCGCACGTGCGGCTCCTGAGTCTCTCGTGGAGAAGGAAGGCCGGGCAGCGCGGGGGTATGACCGGCGAAGGGCCCGTTCCTCTGCCGGTGCCTGGTTCGACACGGGATCAGCCGCGAGGGTTGTACGGGACGGGACGAACGAAAGGGCACCCCGTCGGAACGGGGTGCCCTCGCGTGACGTACGGAGATCCGCGGTTACTTCACGGGCTCCGGCTCCGGCGCGTCCTCGGTCTCCGGCTCGCCCGCCGGGTCGGCCGGCGTCCTGACCGAGTCGAGCAGCAGCTGGGCGACGTCGACGACCTGGACGGACTCCTTGGCCTTGCCGTCGTTCTTCTTGCCGTTGACCGAGTCGGTCAGCATGACGAGGCAGAACGGGCAGGCGGTGGAGACGATGTCGGGGTTGAGGGAGAGGGCTTCGTCGACGCGCTCGTTGTTGATGCGCTTGCCGATCCGCTCCTCCATCCACATCCGCGCGCCACCGGCGCCACAGCAGAAGCCGCGCTCCTTGTGGCGGTGCATCTCCTCGTTGCGCAGGCCCGGGACCTTGCCGATGATCTCGCGCGGCGGCGTGTAGATCTTGTTGTGGCGGCCCAGGTAGCACGGGTCGTGGTACGTGATGATGCCCTCGACCGGGGTCACCGGGACGAGCTTGCCCTCGTCCACCAGGTGCTGGAGCAGCTGGGTGTGGTGGATGACCTCGTAGTCGCCGCCGATCTGCGGGTACTCGTTGCCGATCGTGTTGAGGCAGTGCGGGCAGGTCGCGACGATCTTCTTCGCCGTCTTCGGCTTCTTGGAGTCCTCGGTGACCTTGCCGTCGTCGTCGTACTCCTCGCCGAACGCCATGTTCAGCGCCATGACGTTCTCCTGGCCGAGCTGCTGGAACAGCGGCTCGTTGCCCAGGCGGCGGGCGGAGTCACCGGTGCACTTCTCGTCGCCGCCCATGATCGCGAACTTGACGCCCGCGATGTTCAGCAGCTCGGCGAAGGCCTTGGTGGTCTTCTTGGCGCGGTCCTCGAGGGCGCCGGCGCAGCCGACCCAGTACAGGTACTCGACCTCGGTGAGGTCCTCGATGTCCTTGCCGACGACCGGCACCTCGAAGTCGAGCTCCTTGAGCCACTCCAGGCGCTGCTTCTTCGCCAGGCCCCAGGGGTTGCCCTTCTTCTCCAGGTTCTTGAGCATCGTGCCCGCCTCGGACGGGAACGCGGACTCGATCATCACCTGGTAGCGGCGCATGTCGACGATGTGGTCGATGTGCTCGATGTCGACCGGGCACTGCTCGACGCAGGCGCCGCAGGTGGTGCAGGACCACAGGACGTCCGGGTCGATGACGCCGTTCTCTTCGTGCGTGCCGATCAGCGGGCGCTCGGCCTCGGCGAGGGCCGCCGCCGGTACGTCCTTCAGCTGCTCCTCGGTCGCCTGCTCCTCGCCCTCCATCGACTTGCCGCCACCGGCGAGCAGGTAGGGGGCCTTGGCGTGCGCGTGGTCGCGCAGCGACATGATCAGCAGCTTCGGGGAGAGCGGCTTGCCGGTGTTCCAGGCGGGGCACTGCGACTGGCAGCGGCCGCACTCGGTGCAGGTGGAGAAGTCGAGCAGGCCCTTCCAGGAGAACTGCTCGACCTGGGAGACACCGAAGACGGCGTCCTCGGCCGGGTCCTCCCAGTCGATCGCCTCGCCCTTGGAGGTCATCGGCAGCAGCGCGCCCAGCGACGTGTCGCCGTCGGCCCTGCGCTTGAACCAGATGTTCGGGAAGGCGAGGAAGCGGTGCCAGGCGACACCCATGTCGGTCTTCAGGGCGACCGTGATCATCCAGATGAAGGAGGTCGCGATCTTCAGGCCGGCGAAGAAGTACGTGAGGTTCTGGAGCGTGCCGATGCTCAGGCCCTTGAGGCCCGCGACCACCGGGTACGAGATGAAGAACGACGCCTCGTAGCCGTCGACGTGGTGCTGGGCGCCTTCGAGGGCGTGCAGCATGAAGATGCAGACGCCGACGATGAGGATGACGGCCTCGACGAAGTACGCCTGGCCGAAGTTCGACCCGGCGAAGCGGGACTTGCGGCCCGGCCTGTCGGGGCGGCTCAGCTGGCGGATCACGATGAGGACCGCGATGCCGAGGATCGTCATGGTGCCGATGAACTCGACGAACATGTTGTACGGCGCCCACTCGCCGATGATCGGCAGCAGCCAGTCGGCCTGGAACAGCTGGCCGATGGCGTTGACGATCGTCAGCAGCAGCGAGAAGAAGCCCACCGCCACGAACCAGTGCGCGACACCGACGACGCCCCAGCGGTTCATCCGGGTGTGGCCGAGGAACTCCTTGGCCACGGTGACGGTGCGCTGGACGGGCTCGTCGGTGCGGGTGCCTGCGGGAACGTTCTGGCCGAGCCGCATGAAGCGGTAGATCTGCGCGATGGCCCGGACGAACAGGGCCACGCCGACCACGATCAGGGCCAGCGACACGATGATCGCGGCGAGTTGCATTTTGGGGGCTCCTCGGGCCTGCGAGGGGAGTCTTCTCGGGACACGTACTCGAACGGTGCTGATTACTAAGCGGTAACTTATGCAGTCCGTCTGAGACTACCCACTTACGCAATCGCAATGTAGTCGGCCCCATGGTGATCTGCGTCGCTGAGGGTCCCCTCACGTCGCGCCGGGGCGGGGGCCAAAGCTGATCGTGTTATTCGCGCCATATTTGGACATAACGGAATAACTTATGTAGGGCTCCAGGTGGGCGCGACCCACCGTTGTCACCCCGATACCGCACCCGCAACTCACCGAGGGGCCCATGACGACCGCACCTCTGACACATCTGGTCACCGGCGGCGCGGGCTTCATCGGCTCGCATCTGACGGACGCGCTGCTCGCGCAGGGCCACACCGTCGTCGTCCTGGACGACCTGTCCACCGGGGACCGCGCCAACCTCGCCGTCGCCTGGCCCGACCCCCGGCTGCGCTTCGTGCGCGGCTCCGTCCTCGACGCCCGGCTCGTCGACGAACTGACCGCCCGCTGCGACCGCGTGACCCACCTCGCCGCGGCCGCCGGGGTCCGGCGCACCGCCGAGCAGCCGCTGCGCTCCTTCACCGCGACCGTCCGCGGCACCGAGCACGTCGTCGAGGCCGCCCACCGCCACGGCCGCCCGCTGCTGCTCGCCTCCACCAGCGAGATCTACGGGAAGAACGGCGCGGACCCGGTCGCCGAGACCGCCAACCGGGTCCTCGGCCCGACCACCGTCGCCCGCTGGGCCCACCCCACGGCCAAGGCCGTCGACGAACTCTTCGCGCTCGGCCACCACCGCGAGTACGGCCTGCCGGTGACCGTGGCCCGCCTCTTCACCACCGCGGGCCCGCGCCAGTCGCCCGCGTACGGCACGGTCGTGCCCCGGCTCGCCGCGCAGGCCGTCGCCGGGCAGCCGCTCACCGTCCACGGCGACGGCACCCAGCGCCGCTGCTTCGCGCACGTCGCGGACGTCGTCGACGCGCTGCTGCGACTGCTCGACCACCCCGGCGCGAACGGCGAGGTCTTCAACGTCGGCAGCCAGGAGGAGACCACCATCGGCGACCTCGCGGGCATCGTCGTCGAACGCGCGGGCTCCCCGTCGCCGCTGCGCTTCATCCCCTACGAGGAGGTGTACGGCGGCGCCGGGAGCGGCTTCGACGAACCGGACCGGCGCATCCCCGACACCCGCAAACTGCGCGACCTCACCGGCTGGGAGCCGCGCCGGAGCCTCGTCGACATCGTGGACGCGGCGCTGCTCGACGCGGGCGGCGCCTTCCCCGGCCCCGCCGCCCCGGCCCTCTTCCCGCCCGCCGAGGCGTTCCTCCCGCCCGCCGAGGCGTTCCTCCCGCCCGCCGAGGCGTTCCTCCCGCCCGCCGCCCAGGCACGGGCCTGACGTGCTGTACGGAGCGGCCGCCGCCGCGACCGCGCTGCTGGTCACCGCCGCCCTCGCCGCGGCCCTGCGCACCCTGGCCCTGCGCGTGGCCCGGCCCGTGCGGACCACCCGGACGAGGTCCAGGCCCGCGCCGCGCGTCGGCGGCGTCGCCGTGGCCGCGGCCACCGGCGCCGTCGCGGCGGTGGGCGCCGCCACCGGGCTCGCGCCGCTCGGCTCCGGCACCGCCACGCTGCTGCTCGCCGCGGGCGCCGTCGCCGTGCTCGGCCTGCTGCACGATCTGCGGCCGATGGGGGCGCGGGCCCGGATCATCGTGCAGGCGGGAGCGGCGACCGCGGTCGTGCACGGCACCCGGCTCGGCCTGGTCACCGGCGCCCTCGCGGTGCTCTGGATCGTCCTCGTGACCAACGCCTTCCAGCTGCTGGACAACTGCGACGGGGTCGCGGGCACGGTCGGCGTCGTCACCGCGCTGGGTCTGTGCCTGTGCGCCGGTGCGGCCGCGGGCGGGGCGCCGGCCCTCCTCCTCGCGCTGTTCGCCGCCTCGCTCACCGGGTTCCTGATGCACAACTGGCATCCCGCGCGCGTGGTGCTGGGGGACAGCGGCGCCCTGTTCACCGGGTTCCTGCTCGCGGGCGCGGCGCTGGTCGTGACCGACGGATCCGCCGCGCCCGCGCCGCCGGCCGCACTGTTCACGCTGTTCGCGCTGACCGCGGTGCCCACCACCGACACGGTGCTCGTCATGGTCTCCCGCCGCCGCGCCGGGCGCGGGCTGCTGCGCGGCGGCACCGACCACATCGCCCACCGGCTGCGCCGCCTGGGCCTGACCGCGCGCGGCGTCGCCGTCGTGCTCGGCGCCGCCACGGCCCTGTGCACGGCGACCGGGGTGCTGCTGCACCGCGGTGCCGTCGGCGCGGCGGTGGCCTGGTGGCCGTTGGCCGCGGCCGCCGTGGCCGTCGTGCTGCTGCTGCGTGTGCCGGTGTACGCGCTGGTCCGGCGGGCCGGACCGGGGGTGACCTGGGAACTGAGGGGAACCGGGGGAGCCATGGGACGCAAGGGAGCAGAGAGATGCTGAGTTTCGGCCGGACGCGCCGCCTGGTGCGCCAACTCGACCGCCACGAGATCGACCTGGTGCTGGAGTCGGGCCGCCCCGACGGGGCCTTCGGCCGCGCGCTGCGGCGGGCGGGCTACCGGGGCCGGATCGTGTCGTTCGAACCGTTCGGCGGGGACCGGGCCGGGGTGCGCAGGGCCGCCGCCCGCGACACCGCCTGGCAGGTCCTGCCGTACGCGCTCGGGGACAGGGACAGCGCCTGGATCCGGCGGCTCGACGGGATGTGGGAGGACGTCGTCGCGCCCGGCGAGCGGGTGCTGCTGCACGTCGGCCACCGGCCCGAACTGCCCGAGGCCGTCGCGGGCGCCGGTGAGTTCGGGGACGACCTCACCCTCGTACGGTCGGAGTCCGGGGACGATCTGACGCTCGCGCGGTTCGGGTTCGGGGACGGTCCGACGCGCGTACCGACCGGGGCGGCCTGCGTATGAGAGTCGCGCTCGTCCACGGCTTCACCGGGGCGTCCGTGCCCGGCGGCGAGGACGACGCCGTCCTCGACCAGGCCGCCGCCCTGACCCGCGCCGGGCACGAGGTGCGCGTGGTCAGGGCCGGTGCCGGACGGGACGTGCCGGCCGAGCTGCGGGCGTTCGCGCCGGACGTGGTGCACGTCCACCAGCTGTCCCCCGGCGCCGACCGGGCGGGCGTCGCCGCCTGGGCCGGACCGCTGGTGGTGACCCTGCACCGGCACCGGCCGCCGCTGCGCGACCCGCTGCTGCGCCGCGCCGACCGGGCGGTGGTGCTGACCGAGCCGAGCCGGGACGGCTGGCTCGCGGCCGGGATGCCGCCCGAGCGGCTCGCCCTGATCCCCGGCCACGTCCCCCCGGTCCCTGACCCGGGCCGGCAGGAGCGCACGGCGTGGGTGTGCGTGGGACGGCTCGCCGTGGAGCGGGGCATCCTCGGCCTGCTGCGGCGCTGGCCCGCCGGGACCCGCCTCGACGTCGTGGGCACGGGCCCGCTGGAGCGCGAGTGCCGGGCCGCGGCGCCGCCGTCCGTCCGGTTCCGCGGGGTGGGCGAGCGGGGCGCGCTGCGCCGGTCGCTGACCGGGTACCGGGGCCTGGTCCTCCCCGGCCACTGGCACGAGGGCACCGTCCCGCTGATCTATCTGGAGGCGCTGGCGGCGGGCCTGCCCGTGCTCGCCTTCGAGGGCTCGGCCGTGCCCCGCGCGGTCCGCGCCGAGGGCACCGGCACCGTCACCGCCCCGGACGCCCCGCTCCCCGCCGCCCTGGCCGCCGCCGACCACATCTTCCCGACCCTGCGCGAACACTGCCGCTCGGTCCACGCGAAGCGGTACGGCGAAGCGGCATGGGTGGAGCGCACCGAGCGGCTGTACGCCGCCGTCGTACGGGAGCGCGCGTGAGCGCCCCGGGGGCTCTGGCGGGCGCCCGCGAGCGGGTCACCGGGGCGCAGGTGCGCCGGGAGCGGGTGCGGTACGGGCTGCGGCCCGGGCTCACCGGGCTGTACGCGGGTGCGCTCGACGGCGCCGCACGGGTGCCGTTCCTGCTGGCCGCCGCCGACCGGACCGCCGCGCTGCTGCCCGGGTTCCGGCTGCTCGTCGCCGGGGACGGGGAGCTGCGGGCGGCCGTCGAAGGGCACGGGGCGCATGTCGTGCCGGTGGCGGACGCCGAGGGGGACGCCGACCGCACGGCGCTGCTCGGGGCCGTGGCCGACGTGCTGCTCGCGCCCGGCGCCCTGGGCACGCTCGCCGCCGACTCGTTCGCGCTGCGCACGCCGCTGGTGACCACCGACCGGGCCGACCACGGCCCCGGGTTCGGCTGTCTGGAGGACGGCCGCAACGCCGTCGTCGCCCCCGACGACCCGGGCGCCTACGGCGCCGCCGTCGCCGAACTCCTCACCCGGCCACGGCGGTTGGCGTGTCTGCGGCGGGCCTGCCGGGCCGAGGCGCAGCGGTACACGGTCGGGGGGAGGACGGCTCGGGCGGCGTACGGCGTGGAACACCTTGTCCATGGCATTCCGTGATCTCCTCCCGGCCCGGCGCTGGGTGCGCCGCACGCTGCTCGTCCTCGTCCTGCTGCTGACCACCGCGGCGGGCGCGGGCGCGTGGGCGTACGCACGCCTCGACGGCAACATCCGCACCGACGAGGCCACCGACCAGGCCCTGGACGCGGACCACCACCGGCGCCCCGCGGCGCTGCGCGCGGGGGCCCAGAACATCCTGATCATGGGCTCCGACATCGAGGCCACCAAGGACAGCCAGCGTTCCGACACCACGATGCTGCTGCACCTGTCGGCCGACCGGAAGCGGGCCGCCCTGGTGAGCGTGCCGCGTGACCTCATGGTCGACATCCCGGACTGCAAGCTGCCCGACGGGGAGCGCAGCGAGCCCGAGTACGCGCAGTTCAACTGGGCCTTCGAGCGGGGCGGCGCGGCCTGTGCGATCCGTACCTTCGAGGACCTGACGGGCGTCCGCGTCGATCACCACATGGTGCTGGACTTCACCGGGTTCGAGAAGGTCGTGGACGCGCTCGGCGGCGTCGACGTGAGGGTGCCGCAGCGAATGCGGGTCCCGGGCGGCAAGGTCGTCCTCGACGAGGGCGAGCAGCACCTGACCGGTGAGCAGGCGCTGGTCTTCGTCCGGGGCAGGACCGGGGTCGGCGACGGCAGCGATCTGCAGCGCATCGAGCGGCAGAAGGAGTTCGTGCGGCTGCTGCTCGGGCAGGTGCGCAGGGCGGGGCTGCTCGACCACGGCTCCCGGCTGTACCCGGTGCTGGACGCGGCGACCTCCTCGGTGACCGCCGACCGGGGTCTCGACTCGCTGGGCGAGCTGTACGGGCTGGCCGAGGCGGCGGGCCAGGTGCCGGCCGCGCGGACCGCGATCGTCACCGTGCCGAGCGTCGAGCACCCGGACTACTGGGGCCGCTACATGCCGGTCGAGGACCAGTCGGAGGCCCTGTTCGAGGCGCTGCGGGAGGACGAGGAGCTGCCCGCCCACCTCTACAACGCCTATGACCCGGACAACGACGAGCTCTGAGCCGCTCTGAAAACCGCAGGTCGGAGGGGTTATCCGGCCGCATTGCGGATAAGGAGGAGATAAAAGTTGAGTGGGGTCGACTCAGGTCTGTTGACTCTGGGACGAGTGTCGTGCACTCTTGAGTCAGATCCACTCAAGTAAGCATCTGGAGGAACCGAAATGGCACGTGCGGTCGGCATCGACCTGGGCACGACTAACTCCGTCGTCAGCGTTCTGGAAGGCGGCGAGCCCACCGTCATCACGAACGCGGAGGGCGCCAGGACCACGCCGTCCGTCGTCGCCTTCGCGAAGAACGGCGAGGTGCTGGTCGGCGAGGTCGCCAAGCGCCAGGCGGTCACGAACGTGGACCGGACCATCCGCTCCGTCAAGCGCCACATGGGCACTGACTGGAAGATCGACCTGGATGGCAAGACCTTCAACCCGCAGCAGATGAGCGCCTTCATCCTGCAGAAGCTGAAGCGCGACGCCGAGGCCTACCTGGGCGAGAAGGTCGCGGACGCGGTCATCACCGTCCCCGCGTACTTCAACGACTCGGAGCGCCAGGCGACGAAGGAGGCCGGCGAGATCGCGGGCCTGAACGTCCTGCGTATTGTCAATGAGCCGACGGCCGCCGCCCTGGCCTACGGTCTCGACAAGGACGACCAGACCATTCTCGTCTTCGACCTCGGTGGCGGCACCTTCGACGTCTCGCTCCTCGAGATCGGCGACGGCGTCGTCGAGGTGAAGGCCACGAACGGCGACAACCACCTCGGTGGCGACGACTGGGACCAGCGCGTCGTCGACTACCTGGTGAAGCAGTTCAACAACGGCCACGGTGTGGACCTCGCCAAGGACAAGATGGCGCTCCAGCGTCTGCGCGAGGCCGCCGAGAAGGCGAAGATCGAGCTCTCGTCCTCGACGGAGACCACGATCAACCTGCCCTACATCACGGCGTCCGCCGAGGGCCCGCTGCACCTGGACGAGAAGCTCACGCGCGCCCAGTTCCAGCAGCTCACGTCCGACCTGCTGGAGCGCTGCAAGACGCCGTTCCACAACGTCATCAAGGACGCGGGCATCAACCTGTCGGAGATCGACCACGTCGTTCTCGTCGGTGGCTCGACCCGTATGCCGGCCGTCGCCGAGCTGGTCAAGGAACTGACCGCGGGCAACGAGGCCAACAAGGGCGTCAACCCGGACGAGGTCGTCGCCATCGGCGCCGCGCTCCAGGCCGGTGTCCTCAAGGGCGAGGTCAAGGACGTCCTGCTCCTCGACGTCACCCCGCTGTCCCTCGGCATCGAGACCAAGGGAGGGATCATGACGAAGCTCATCGAGCGCAACACCACGATCCCGACCAAGCGCTCCGAGATCTTCACGACGGCCGAGGACAACCAGCCGTCGGTGCAGATCCAGGTGTACCAGGGCGAGCGCGAGATCGCCGCATACAACAAGAAGCTCGGGATGTTCGAGCTGACGGGCCTTCCCCCGGCGCCGCGCGGCGTGCCGCAGATCGAGGTCGCCTTCGACATCGACGCCAACGGCATCATGCACGTGACCGCGAAGGACCTCGGCACGGGCAAGGAGCAGAAGATGACCGTCACCGGTGGCTCCTCGCTGCCGAAGGACGAGGTCAACCGGATGCGCGAAGAGGCCGAGAAGTACGCGGAGGAGGACCACGCCCGCCGCGAGGCCGCCGAGTCGCGCAACCAGGGCGAGCAGCTCGTCTACCAGACGGAGAAGTTCCTCGCCGACAACGCCGACAAGGTCCCCGGCGACGTGAAGACCGAGGTCGAGGAAGCCGTCACCGAGCTGAAGGAGAAGCTCAAGGGCGAGGACCCGGCCGAGATCCGCACCGCCACCGAGAAGGTCGCCGCCGTCTCGCAGAAGCTGGGCCAGGCCATGTACGCCGACGCCCAGGGCGCGCAGGCCGCCGGTGGCGCCGAGGGTGCCCCGCAGGGTGACGCCAAGGCCGCTGACGACGACGTCGTCGACGCCGAGATCGTCGACGAGGACCGCAAGGACGGTGCCGCGTGACCGAGGAGACCCCGGGCTTCGAGGAGAACGAGAAGCCTGACGTCCCCTCCGGCGCCACCTCCGACGACGCCGAGCCGAAGACCGCGCCCTCCGAGAAGGAGGGCGCGGCCCCGGCCGGGGACTCAGCTTCCAGCGACCAAGGTGCCCGAGACACCCAGGACGTCGCCCTGACGGCGCAGCTGGACCAGGTGCGGACCGCGCTCGGCGAGCGCACCACGGACCTCCAGCGCCTCCAGGCCGAGTACCAGAACTACCGTCGCCGGGTGGAGCGGGACCGCGTCACGGTCAAGGAGATCGCCGTCGCGAATCTCCTGTCCGAGCTGCTTCCCGTCCTCGACGACATCGGCCGCGCCCGTGAGCACGGCGAGCTCGTCGGCGGCTTCAAGTCCGTCGCCGAGTCGCTGGAGACGGTCGCCGCCAAGATGGGCCTGCAGCAGTTCGGCAAGGAGGGCGAGCCCTTCGACCCGACCGTGCACGAGGCCCTGATGCACAGCTACGCGCCGGACGTCACCGAGACGACCTGCGTGGCGATCCTGCAGCCGGGCTACCGGATCGGCGAGCGCACCATCCGCCCCGCGCGGGTGGCGGTCGCGGAGCCGCAGCCGGGCGCGCAGACCGTCAAGACCGAAAGCGCCGACGACGCGTCCGAGACCAAGGACGCCGAGAAGGAGACCGGTGGCCCGGACGAGGGCTGACCGAGACCAGGTGCCGACCGATGTGAGTGAGCCCGGTAAGGAGGGACGTCGAGGCCGATGAGCACGAAGGACTTCATCGAGAAGGACTACTACAAGGTCCTCGGCGTCCCCAAGGACGCCACCGACGCCGAGATCAAGAAGGCGTACCGCAAGCTCGCGCGGGAGAACCACCCCGACGCCAACAAGGGCAACCCCAAGGCGGAGGACCGCTTCAAGGAGATCTCCGAGGCGAACGACGTCCTCGGCGACCCCAAGAAGCGCAAGGAGTACGACGAGGCGCGTGCCCTGTTCGCCGGCGGCGGGTTCCGGCCCGGCGGCGCGGGCGGGGGCGGCACGTTCAACTTCGACCTCGGTGACCTCTTCGGCGGCGGTGCCCAGGGCGGCACCGCCGGCGGCGGGGCCCAGGGCGGGTTCGGCGGAGGCATCGGCGATGTCTTCGGCGGCCTGTTCAACCGGGGCGGCGCGGGCGCGGGCACCCGTACCCAGCCGCGCCGCGGCCAGGACATCGAGTCCGAGGTGACGCTCAGCTTCACCGAGGCGGTGGACGGGGCCACGGTCCCGCTGCGGATGTCCTCCCAGGCGCCCTGCAAGGCGTGTTCGGGCACCGGCGACAAGAACGGCACGCCGCGCGTGTGCCCGACCTGCGTCGGCACCGGACAGGTCTCGCGGGGCGGCGGTGGCGGCTTCTCGCTCACCGACCCGTGCGTGGACTGCAAGGGCCGCGGCCTGATCGCGGAGACCCCCTGCGAGGTCTGCAAGGGGTCGGGCCGCGCCAAGTCCTCGCGCACGATGCAGGTCCGCATCCCCGCCGGAGTCTCCGACGGCCAGCGGATCCGCCTCCGTGGCAAGGGCGCGCCCGGCGAGCGGGGCGGTCCGGCGGGCGACCTGTACGTGGTCGTGCACGTCGACAAGCACCCGGTCTTCGACCGCAAGGGCGACAACCTCACGGTGACCGTGCCCGTCACGTTCACCGAGGCCACGCTCGGCGGCGAGGTGAAGGTGCCGACGCTCGGCGGCCCCGCCGTCACCCTGAAGCTGCCCGCGGGCACGCCGAACGGGCGGACGATGCGGGCCCGCGGCAAGGGAGCCGTGCGCAAGGACGGCACCCGCGGGGACCTGCTGGTCACCGTGGAGGTCGCGGTCCCCAAGGACCTGTCCGACGAGGCCCGTTCGGCCCTCGAGTCGTTCCGCGAGGCGACTGAGGACACCGATGTGCGGGCAGAACTGTTCCAGGCCGCGAAGGGAGCTTGAGCCAGATGGACGGGCAGCATTCTCGACGGCGCACGAATCCGTACGAACTGACCGACGAGACACCGGTGTACGTGATCTCGGTGGCGGCCCAACTGTCCGGCCTGCACCCTCAGACCCTGCGCCAGTACGACCGCCTCGGCCTGGTCTCCCCCGACCGCACGGCCGGGCGCGGCCGCCGCTACTCGGCCCGTGACATCGAACTGCTCCGTCAGGTGCAGGAGCTGTCGCAGACCGAGGGCATCAACCTGGCGGGCATCAAGCGCATCATCGAGCTGGAGAACCAGGTCGCGGCGCTCCAGTCCCGGGTGGCGGAGCTGTCCGCCGCCGTGGAGGGAGCCGCCGCGGCCATGCAGCAGCGGGAGGCGGCGGTGCATGCCTCGTACCGCCGCGACCTGGTCCCGTACCAGGAGGTGCAGCAGACCAGCGCGCTGGTGGTGTGGCGGCCGAAGCGGCCGCAGGACTGAACCGCGTGTGCGAAGGGCCCCGGAGACATCATGTCTCCGGGGCCCTTCGCATGTCCTGCTGGGCGCGGTCAGCCGTTGATCGTGAACGTGGTGCTGTTGTTCTTCAGGTTCGGGTCGAAGGCGCTGATGGACAGCTCCGGGTCGTTGTTGCGGGTGGCCGCGGTGCCGGTCGCGCCGAGGGCGTCGGCCGAGTCGATCCGCAGCTTGAAGGGGAAGACCGTACGGTCCTTCTCCCACTGCAGGATCGGCGTGCGGCACACGTAGTGCAGGCCGCCTGCCTCGTCGCACATGGCGGGCTTCCTGGTGACGGTCGTCCCGGCGGGCAGGGTGACGTCGACGGTGGCGACGCTCGCGCCGGCGCCGAGGGAGGCGACCCAGGCCGGGCCCCGGTTGAGGACGCCGATCCGCGCGGTGACGGTCGTGCCGACGACGGCACCGGTGATGTTCGGGGCGGTGGCCCTCAGGTCGGCGGTGTTGTCGGCCGTCAGCGTCCTCATCCGGTAGTTGTCCTCCGGATTGAGGTCGTCGGTGTCGGCCGAACGCAGCGCCGCGGGGGCGACCGGCGCAGGGACGAAGTCCTCGCCGCTGCCCTGGACGAACGGCCGCCCCGCGAGGGCCTGCTGGTAGGCCTCGTCGGTGTACGTCGCCACCTGGTAGTCGAAGCGCTCGTACAGTGCGGCGCCGGTGGTGCGCACGGCGGTCGCGGGCGACAGGTCGTACGCCTGGCCCGGCGCGACGGCCCGGTCCAGGACGCACACGGCGGTCGTGCCCATCGGGTTGGAGACGCGGTCGCCGTCCAGGTACGTGCAGTTGCCGTAGCGGTGCGCGAGGTCCAGGCCGTGCGAGGCGAAGAGGGTGAGGATCGTGCGGTCGGCCGTCCGGTTCCCGGAGTTCGTCAGGCGCACCGGCTGCGCGACGTCGCTGTCGACGGCGACCTTTGTGTTGAACGGCAGCTGGTTCAGGCCCAGGTCGGGGCCGTTGGCCACGGTGACGTGGGTGTCCGTCGGGTACGCGTCGAGGGTGCCGAAGGCGCTGTCGGCGCTCGCCGCGTAGTGCAGGTACGCGGACGCGTCGGCCGGGGCGTCGGCGTCGGCGCGGATGCCGAGGGTGGCGGCGGTGATCCAGGGCGTGCCGTCGAGGCTGCCGAAGGAGCACGTCGCCTTCAGCGGACTGGCGGCGTCCTCGGCGCAGTTGGCGGGCCAGGTCACCGTAGCGATCCCGGCCAGCTCACCCGCGTCGACGGTGAGCGTGCCGCCGGAGACGGAGTTGCCGGTGTTGTCGTGGGAGAGCTGCACGTCGACGGACTGGGCGGCGGCGTCACCGTCGGCGTCGGCCCCCGGCAGCACCAGGTCGTACGGGGTCGAGATCCACAGGGTGTCGTTCTCGGCCGGCTCGTCGGCGACGGCCGGGGCGGCCGCGGCGGCGGTGAGCAGGGCGGCGGCCGCCAGGGCGGTGAACGTCGCCGCGGCGCGGTTGCGGCGCGGGGAGGCGGCGGTGGGCTGGCGCATCGGGGTCAGCGGTTCCTTATTACGGGGAAGGAGAGGTGGGCTCTTCGGACGCCAAGATGACTGCCGGGACCGGGGCGGGGTTGCCCTCGCCGGGCGAATTCGATCTAGGAGTTGTCTCCGGGCCGGCTGTGGCGGTCCGTCCCCGCCGCCATGCCTCAGGATGGATCCATGACCGAGATCCGCACCCCCCGCCTCCTCCTGCGCCGCTGGCTGCCCGACGACGACCTGGTTCCGCTCTCCGAGATCCAGGCCGATACGGCGGTGATGCAACGCATCGGGGACGGCACCCCGCGCTCCCTCGACGACACCGCCGAGGACATCGAGCGCTGGGAGGAGGAGTGGGACGACGAGGGCTTCGGGATCTTCGCCGTCGAACTGCTCGGCTCGGGCGAGCTGGCGGGCGCGGTCGGCCTGTACGTTCCCGAGGCGCCCCCGAAGATCGCGGACCACATCGGCATCCAGTGGCGGCTCGGCCGTCAGTTCTGGGGCCAGGGGTACGCGGCGGAGGCGGCGCAGGCGTCCCTGGAGTTCGCGCTCCAGGACCGCGGCATCGACCGGGTCGTGGCGGCCGCCGCCCCCGAGGACGCCTCCTCGATGAAACTTCTCCACAAGCTGGGGATGACGGCGACCGGGGAGGACGAGGGGCTGCGGCTGTACGCGATCGATCTGAGCGAGTACGAGGGCTAGCCCGGGGTCACCACGAGCCGCCGCCGCCTCCGCCCGTGCCGCCCCCGACCCCGCCGCCGGAACTGCTGCCTCCGCCGGAGCCGCCGCTCCCGCCGCTGGAGGACGGGGCCGTGGCGGAGGCCGCCGAGGCGGCGATGAGGCCCACGGCGAGGGCCGGGCCGAGGCGGGTGAGGGTGGAGGTGCGGCGCGCGGTGCCGGGGGCGTCGGGAGCGGTCGACTCCTCGATGCTGTGCTCCCAGCGCGTCGCCAGGCCCAGCGCCACGGCCCAGGCGGTGAGCAGTTCGAACCGTTCGGCGTCCTCGGTCTGCGCGGTGGCGTCGGCCTCGGCGAGCCACTGCCGGAACGATTCGACCTGGAGCCGCAGCGCCGCTCCCCGCGCGGTACGCCGCTTCAGCTCCCACGAGCACAGGCACAGGGCCATGCCGACGCCGGTCAGGACGGCGCCCGAGATCGCCGTCGGCGGACCCCCGGCGTTCACGTGACTGATGAGCGCGCTGCCGGTGATGGCGGCGACGACGCCCGCCAGAGCGGCGCCGAGTCCGGTCAGCAGCCCTGCGTGCGCACGTCGTTCGGCGGCCGGGTCCCAGAGATCACTGGTCCGCTGCCACACGGCCAGCCGGGCCCCGAGGGTCTGCCAGGCCGACCGGAACCACGGGTCGTACGTTCCCAGGACGAAGTCCTTGCGGCCCGCGAACATGTCGTCGAGCACGGCTGTGGTGTCCTCGTCCGCCGGGGCTCCGGCGCTTCCACGGGTGCGGCGCAGCACGGGGTGCCGGCCGCTGCCGGTGATGCTGAGGTGTCCGCGGGCCGCGGTGCCGAGCAGCCAGGCGACCTGGTGGTGGGGCCGGATGTGTTCGGTGAGCAGGATGCCGCCCTGGGCGGGGGTCAGCCCTTCCGGAGGTGTTCCCGGCAGGGGCCGCGCCAGTTCGGCGGCCCGCCGGTCGCGGCCGAGCAGCCGCAGGGCGGCGATGGTCGACAAGCCGCAGACCAGGGCGAGTACGGCCACCTTCCAGCCGGTGCGGAAGGGGTTCGGGGCGGCTTCGGCGTCGGGCCGCGTGCCCGCGGGCGGTGCCGGGTCGGCGGCCTGCACGGCACCGGACCGGTCGGCGGAGGCGTACAGCGTGACCCCGTGTCCGGACGGGACCGTGCCGGGTGCGGCGACGAGATGCCCGGACTCGGGCTGTGCGGCCCGGCAGCTCTGCGTGGACGCGGTCCTGCCCCGTACGCACCGGACCCCGTCGAGCCCGTACGGCGCCGCGACGTGGATCTCGACGTCGTGCAGGTCGACCTTCCAGCCCGTGCCGACCGCGTCCCAGGCCAGCTTGCCGTTCTTGACGACGTCCGGCAGCGGGTACGTGATCCGGTAGCGGTGCGGCCCGGTGACGGTCCGGTCGGCGTCGCCGACGCGGATGCTGCGGTCCGAAGTGTTCCCGTACGACAGCTCGTAGGGGGCCGGGCGGCCGTCCATCGTGGCGGTGACGTCGTCGTCCTCGACGGCGTACGTCAGACCGGGGATGTCGCGCCAGATGCCGTGCAGGCCCTCCAGCGGATGCCCGAAGTCGTAGTCGATCACCTCGGTGACGCGGGCGCTGCCGTCCTTGCGGACCTCGGCGCTCACCCACATCCGGGTGACCCGCTCGCTGTTCCCGGCGGCCCCCGCGAACCAGGTGACGCAGCCGAGCACCAGCACGGAGAACACCAGCCAGACGAGCCCGCGAATCCGGCGGCCTCCGGCCCCACTCTTGTCGCTCAAGACAACCCCCCAGTCGCCGTCGCGGAAATAGGATCTTAGTGCCATTGATCGCCGCATTCAGGGGAACGCATGAGCGAGCGGAAGCAGGGTGCCGAAGCGCGGGTCGAGGGACTGGCGCGGGAGCTTCGACGGCTGGGCGGTGGGCTGCTGGAGGTCGCCGCCGACCATCCGGATCCGGCGCGGGCACGTGAACTGTCAGCTGCCGCACGGGTGTTGATGAACTCCGTCCTGGAGCGGCTGGAGAGCGACGGCGGCACGGCGGAACCGCGGGACGCGGTGCCCGTGCCCGTGCCGGTGGCTTCGACGGAGTCGGGCGACGCCCTTCAGGAGCTGGTGGGGATGTACACGTCGGAGTACGACCGAGAGCTGGGAGCGCCGGTGATGACCGATCCCTCGCTGTCCTGGGAGGAGCAGAAGCCGCTGAGGCGCTTCGGGTACGGGGACGAGGCGTACTTCAGGACCGCGCCCCTGTGGAACGACGCCGTGCCCGGCCGGGGGAAGGGCGTGGTGCGCGGCATGACCTCCAAGACGGAGGTGCTGCGCCGCATGCATCACCGGTACGTGCTCGCCCGTGATCTGACCGGCTCCGAGGGGGAGTTGGCCGTACGGGTGCTGCTCGGCGGCAAGGCCGTCCTCAACGCCCGGGTGATCCGGGACGGCGGCTTCATCGACAGGTACGACCTGGAGCGCGAGCTGGCCCCCTTGCAGTGGCGGGCCCTTGTCCTGGCGGCCGAGCGCGGCGCGGGGGCGGAGGACCGGCTGAGGGAGGTTCTGACACAGCTGGAGACCCTGGCCGCGGCCGTCCTGGACCTGGACGTCCTCTTCCGCAGACAGACCATCGACCCGTCGCTGGCCGCGGCGATCCCCGGCGCCGTGCAGGTGGTGCAGGCCATCGTGAAGGACTGGCCGGTCCGGTGAGTACGACCGGGGTACGGAAACCCGTGCTCCGGTGGTCCCGGCGGCAACTCCAAAGACACATCACTCAGGGCAAAGCAACCAGACCAAGCCCACCCCGCCCTCCACGCCGGAGGCGTTCACCCGCAACGGTGAACATCGGCAACTCGACTGGCTATTGCCCCAGTTGCTTGCCTTACGCTCGGCGCCACACAGCACAACAACCGCAGACGTACGTCGGCCCCCGTACGCCACCCCCAGCCCGGCCGCGAAGAACGCCCCGCCGTCACGCGATCTCCGGATCCGACTCCTCCCGCACCGTCCACTCGGTGTCCCGCAGGATCGTGTGCTGGACCTCGCCGGCTCCGTTCAGGGCCGCCCAGATCAGCGCCACCCCCGCCAGGATGCACAGGGGGTAGGCGACCAGGCCGGGGACGTCGGCCGTGTCGAGGAGGAGGACCGGGAGGCAGAGGAGGGACGCCAGGAGGGCGCCGGCCGCGATCCGGCCGTGGACCGGGAGGCGGAACTTCGCCGTGCGGGGCACCTTGCGGGTCGCCCGGTCACGGGAGGTGGGGCGCAGCTCGCGGGCGGCCGCGGTCGCCGTGCGGTACGTGACCTCCTCCGGGTTGGTCAGGCCCAGGACCGTCGTGCCGCCGTGGTCGGCGACGAACGCCACCGGCTGCCTGCCCTCGATCAGCTTGTAGCGGCGGGCGAACAGCAGCCAGCCCTCGGTCCCCCTCAACACGGCTCCCGCGCGCGCGACTTCGGTGCGGTCCCCCGTGCCCAGCGGGATCTCCTCGCCCTTCGCGTCCGTCAGGACGAGGCAGTGCTGCTGCGTGGTGGACAGCTTGCCGGGCTTGTCGCCGCGTTCGTGGTAGCGGTACACGAGGGGGCCGTCCACCCGGGCCCTGATCGCGTGCACCTCGCCCGCCGCCGCGTCCTCGACCAGGACCTTGTACTTGGCGCGGGCCTCCTTCCGCGAGACATCCGTGCGCAGGCTCCAGGCGAACCTGATCGTGAGGAACAGGACGGTGAAGAAGAACACCGCGCCGAAGAGTCCGTTCCGCTCGGCCAGCCTCGCGAGGACGACCGGGGAGAGCGCGACGAGGACGAAGCCGGTCGCGCGGCCGGCATCCCGCACGTCGGAGGGGAGCCGCGCCGGTATCGCGGGCACCTCGGACGCGGGGTCCGCGGCAGCGGGCGGGGGCAGGGGCGGCGCCACCCGGCAGGCCAGGGCCCAGGCCGCCGTGAGGACCGCCGCCGCGGCGAGGCAGCCGACGACGTCCAGCCTCGGTGCCGACGTGTCGAGCCCGGCAAAGGCCAGGGCCAGCGCCGCCGCCGCCGCGAGGAGTGCCCCCGCTCCCAGGGCGCGGGTGAGCAAGGTCGAACGTCGCATGGCCCTTCCTCCGGTGTGCTCGCTCGTGCTCTCTTCCGTGATCGTGATCGCGGCGATCAGTGTCCAACCGGGCCCGCGTGTACGTAAAGAGGCGGCGACGGATCGCCTCCGCCCTTACCTGTCACGTAATCGACCGGCCCCGCCCGGCCCGGCAGTCTGGCGTCACCGGAACCCGGGCGGCGCACTCCGTCCGGGCTCCGGGGCCCACGAGTTCAGACGTACGTGACTTCAGGAGGCACCTGGAATGACCGCCGACACGCCCTACGACACCGCCGCCGCCCGCTACTTCGACGCCTGGAACGCCCGTACTCCGGAGGAGCGCGCCAAGGCCGTCGCCGCCGCCTGGACCGAGGACGGCACCTACACGGACCCGCTAGCCGACGTCACCGGCCACGACGGGATCGGCGCCGTCATCGGCGCCGCGCACGAGCAGTTCCCCGGGTTCTTCTTCCGGCCGCTCGGCGCCGTCGACGGGCACCACCGGCTGGCCCGCTTCGGCTGGGAACTGGTCTCGGAGGCGGACGGCAGCACGCCCGTCGCCGGGTTCGACGTGGTCGAGCTGGACGACGACGGACGGATCCGCGCCGTCCACGGATTCCTCGACCGCGTCCCCGCCTGAGCACCGCCTGGGCACCGCCTGGGCACCGCCTGGGCACCGCCTGGGCACCGCCTGGGAACGTGGCGGAAAAGTGAGCATCCTGTGAACACGGAACGGATGTCCAGTATTCGCCCCTTGGGGGGACTTCCGACTTCATGTGGGGAAGTAACGGACGCGGTTTCGTTGCGGTATTGGTTCACCTCTTGACGATGCATGGGGCGCCGAGTTGGCTTCGAGCCACCTCGGCCGCACCGTCGCGGCCACGTCAGGGAGGTATCCGTAATGAACACGCGAATGCGATGTGCCACGAAGGCGGGCGCCGCATCCGTCCTGCTGGTCTCGCTCACGGCCTGCGGTGGTGTGCTGCCCGGGGGGAGCAGCGACAGCGGCGCGCCCGTGCGCAAGGGCAACGATGTCAAGATAGGTCTGCTCCTGCCGGAGAAGGAGACCGCGCGCTACGAGAAGTTCGACCGGCCGATCATCGAGAAGCAGGTTTCCGAACTCACCGGCCGTCAGGGCAAGTTCGTATACGCCAACGCGGACCAGGACGCCGATCTTCAGAACCAGCAGATGCAGAAGATGATCGACGAGAAGGTCGACACGGTGATCGTCGACTCCGTGGACGCACACACGATCCGCGCATCGGTGCAGAAGGCGAAGGACGCGGGCATCCACGTCATCGCCTACGACCGCCTCGCCGAGGGCCCGGTCGACGCGTACGTCGGCTTCGACAACGACCTCGTCGGGCAGACCCAGGGCAAGGAGCTGGTCGCCGCCATCGGCGCGGACCAGGGCAAGAAGGCCAAGGTCGTCATGATCAACGGCTCGCCGACCGACCCGAACGCCGCCGCCTACAAGAGCAGCGCGCGCGAGGAGCTGGAGAACACGGTGACGGTCGCGAAGTCGTACGACACCGTGGCCTGGAAGCCGCAGAACGCCAAGGCCAACATGCAGCAGGCCATCGCCGCGCTCGGCGCCTCGAACATCGCGGGCGTCTACTCGGCGAACGACGGCATGGCCGCCGGTGTGATCGCGGCGCTCAAGGAGGCCGGTGTCACCAAGATGCCGCCCATCACCGGCCAGGACGCCGAACTTGCCGCCGTCCGCCGCATCCTCACCGGCGACCAGTACATGAGCGTGTACAAGCCCTACCCGGACGAGGCGGCGACCGCCGCCGAGATGGCGGTCCGCATCGCCCAGGGCCGCGACATCGAGTTCGAGGCGCTGGCCACCAGCCGCACCGACAGCCCGACCACCAAGCAGATCCACACGGCGAGCATCAGCGTCGTGGCGCTGAAGCGGTCCAACATCAAGCAGACGGTCGTCAAGGACAAGATCTACACCGTCAAGCAGATCTGCTCGGGCGGGTACGCGGACGCCTGTGCCGCGGCCGGCCTGAAGTGACGGAAGGCCCGGGCGGGTCTCACGTCTCGTCGTCCAGGATGCCCGACCGGCCGATGAGATAGCCCAGTTGGGCCCTGCTGTCACTGCCGAGGGTCGCCGCGAGCTTGGCGATGTGGACCCGCACGGTGCGGATGTTCACGCCGAGGCGCTCCGCGATGACCGCGTCGGTGTGGCCCTCGGTGAGCAGGGTCGCGATGGTGCGCTGCCGGGTGGTGACACCGCCCGGCGACGGCTCCTCGCCCAGATCCAGCGGGAACATGGGGGTCGCCAGCCGCCACAGCCGCTCGAAGGTGGTGGCGAGATAGCTGATCAGCGCCGGGTGCCGGATCTCCAGCGCGACCGTGCGGTCCGGGTTCGCCGGGATGAAGGCCACGGTCCGGTCGAGCATGACGAGCCGCTCGGTGACCTCGTCGAGGGTGCGGACCTGGACGTCCCCGCTCAGCTCCTCGTAGTGGGCGAGGACGGCCGGGGAGTGGCGCGAGGTGTGCTGGTACAGCGTGCGCATGCGGCCGCCGCGGCTCAGCAGCTCCTGCTCGCGCGGCAGGGTCGTCGCGAGGAGGGACGCGGGGCGGGCCGGTCCGGGCTGGATGGTCAGCAGTTCGCTGCACGACTCCGTGGTGGCCTCGGCGATCGCGTCGTTGATGCGCCGCAGCCCGAGCAGCACGCTGATCAGCGGGGCGTTGGGCACCGCGGCCCGCTCCGCGTCCAGCGCCATCAGCGAGGCGAACGTCTCGGCGAGCTTCGCCTCCTGGCTGCGCCGCTGCACGATGTCCTGCTCGATCGCCTTCAGCAGCCCCGGCAGCGCGATCGCGGGCGGCACGGGCCGCAGCCACTGCGGGTCCTCGGTGTCCGTGTGCAGCAGCCCGTACGCCTCCAGACACGGGGTCGGGGCGGTGTCCCGGCGCAGCACACGGCCTTCGCGCAGGGTGCGGGTGTACAGACTCATCCCGGCTTCGCACAGTTCGCCGACGCCGTGGGGGTGGCCCTGCCCAGTCACGAATGACTCTCTCTGTTCGGTTCGGGCGTATCTGACTCCAGCAGCCCCGAGCGGGCGATGAGATAGCCGAGCTGGGCCCGGCTGCCGCTGCCCAGGGCCGCCGCCAGCTTGGCTATGTGCGCACGGCAGGTACGGACGTTCATCCCGAGCCGGCGGGCGATCGCCTCGTCGACATGGCCGTCGACGAGGAGCTTCGCGATCGAGCGCTGCACCCCGGTGATGCCGTCGGTGGGCGGAGCATAGGGCGCTTCCTCCAGGAGGGGCACGGCGCGCCCCCACAACTGCTCGAAGACCGTGGTCAGATACTCGACCAGACCGGGATGCCGCAGTTCGAGGGCGACTTCGGTGTCTCCCCGGGTGGGGATGAAGGCCACGGTACGGTCGAAGATCATCAGTCGTTCGATGAGTTCCTCAAGAGTCCTGATCTCGACGTTTCCGCGCGCCATGTGCTCGGCATAGACCAGCGTGCCCTGGCTGTGGCGGGCGGTGTGCTGATACAGGGTGCGCATGGTGATGCCGCGCGCGATGACGTCCTGGCCGCGCTCCAGCGCCTCGGTGAGGGAGTGTTCGCTGCGGCCGCCGCCCGGCTGGACGGTGAGGATCTCGGAGGTGCACTCAGCTATCGCCAGCTCGATGGCGGAGTTGATCCGGTTGATGCCTTCGAGCACGGTGATCGCATGGGTTGTCGCCGGATCCTGTGCGCTGATCGCCATGAAAGGTTCGAAATAGTTGGCGAGGTCGACGGCGAGGCTCCGGCGCTCCTGTATCTCGCGCTCGATGGGGTGCAGCCGCTGGGCCAGCGCCGCCGCGGGAGGCACCGGCCGCAGCCAGTTGGCGTCGTCCGGGTCCGGGTGGAGCAGGGCGAAGTCCAGCAGACATGGAGCGGGCACCACTTCCGTGCGCGCGATACGCCCGGAGTGCAGGGCATGGGCGTACAACCGCCTGCCCTCGTCACACAATTCGGCCGCAGCATGGGGATGTGTCCCATGTGGATGTTTTGGTATCACTTGCTCACCCCCCAGGGTCCTGAACGTGCAGGAACATGATGCATCGATCCTGTGGTGTTTGCGTGGCCGAATGAGCCATCGTCTTGGGGAGCCGGGGGAGAGTAGCCATGGAAGTGAGGACGAAGCCCACTATGCGCAAGGAAATGCTTCGCTCGATACTGGTGGGTGCCTTCTCCGCCGGGCTGGCCTTCGGCGTTGCCGGCGCCCTGGATCTGTCCTGGAGTTCGGCGCCTTCCGGTACGGGCACTTCGGTGTCGCAGGCCGTGGCGCCGCCGGACCTCTCCTGGAGTTCGGCCCCGGCCGGTGCGACGGCGGTGCGGCCCGCGGACCTGTCGTGGAGCAAGGCGCCCGCCGGCTCGGTCGTGCGGCTCGTGGACCTGTCGTGGAGTTCGGCCCCGGCCGGTGCGACGGCGGTGCGGCCCGCGGACCTGTCGTGGAGCAAGGCACCCGCCGGCGTGACGTCGGTGCGGCCCGCCGACCTGTCGTGGAGCACGGCGCCCGCCGGCTCGGGAACGACGGTGACGCAGGCCGTGGCACCCCCCGACCTCTCCTGGAGCACCGCCCCCGTGGCAGGTGCTGCATGATCACCCCACCGGACGACAGAACCCTGCGCCGCGAGATGGCGATCGCCTACCGCTCCGGTTGGCACACCATCGACCTCGTGACGGCGATCCCGAACGCCGGTGACTCCCTCATGGTCACCCTGTTCGGAGAGCCGATCGTCGTGGTGCGGGAGGACGACGACGACATCCGGGCCTTCCGGTGTCTGCGTCGGCCGCGCGGCGCCCCACAGCCGGTGCGGTCGGTCGTCCGGTACGGGATGATCTTCGTGAATCTGGACCAGCGTGACCACCAGCTGGTCGGCGAGGCAGGACCCGAGGCCTCGCGGGCGCCCCGAGGGGCGTCCCCCCGCACCACAGCCACCCCCCGCAGTGCCTGACGCGATGCCCCCGTCGTTGTAGATCGCGCAGGTGCTTCCCCCCGCAGCGGCGTCACCGTGGACCTGAAACACGGTGGCGCCGCTGCAGTTTTGCGTGCGCCCTAGCCGGCGTCGGAGTCGTCGAAGACGGCGTTGCCCGTCGCGCGGGTCACCGCGATCTCGATGACCACCCGGTCCGGGTTGGGCCGGGGCGTCCGGTAGCGCTCCGCGTAGCGGCGCTCGGCGTCGGCCACGCTTTCCGGATCCGTGCGCACGGTGGCCCGCCCCTCCAGCGTGGCCCAGCGCCGTCCGTCGACCTGGCAGACCGCGACCGGCCCCGGCCCGTCGAGAAGATGCGCGGCCTTGCGGGTCCCCTTGCCGGTGATCACCCGGGCCACCCGCGCCTCGGCGTCGTAGGTCACGCCGACCGGGACGACGTGCGGTGTGCCGTCGCCGCGCAGGGTCGTCAGGGTGCACAGATGCCGTTCTCGCCAGAAGCTGAGAAAGGCGTCGGGAGGATTGTCGAGGTCGATCCGCTTGGCCATGCCCCGGAACCTACCGCGAACCCGCCGGGCGGCCTTCCGACTCCTGGGTTGAGTGGAATAGACTCAACTTTGTCTACGTTGGTGAAGTCAGAGTTAGTACCCGAACCCGTAGTACCGAGGACGTGGAGGAGAACAGGCACGTGGACGCCGAGCTGACGAACCGGAGCCGCGACGCGATCAACGCGGCGAGCAGCCGGGCCGTGTCCGGGGGGCACCCGGATCTGACCCCGGCACATCTGTTGCTGGCCCTTCTCGAAGGGCGGGCCGATGAGAATGCGAACATCGTCGACCTGCTGGCCGCCGTCGACGCCGACCAGGCGCAGGTCAGGGCCGGTGCGGAGCGCGTACTGGCGTCGCTGCCCAGCGTGACCGGGTCGACGGTCCCGCCGCCGCAGCCCAGCCGCGACCTGCTCGCGGTGCTCGCGGACGCCAATGAGCGTGCCAAGGAGCTGGGCGACGAGTTCCTCTCCACCGAGCACCTGCTGATCGCCATCGCCGCCAAGGGCGGCGCCGCCGGTGAGGTGCTGACCGAGAATGGGGCCAGTGCGAAGAAGCTGGCCGAGGCGTTCGCGAAGATCAGGGGAGGGCGCCGGGTGACGACACCCGACCCCGAGGGGTCCTACAAGGCGCTGGAGAAGTTCGGGACGGACTTCACCGCCGCCGCCCGCGAGGGCAAGCTCGACCCCGTCATCGGGCGTGACCAGGAGATCCGCCGGGTCGTCCAGGTGCTGTCGCGCCGCACCAAGAACAACCCCGTGCTCATCGGCGAGCCCGGCGTCGGCAAGACCGCCGTCGTCGAGGGCCTCGCCCAGCGCATCGTGAAGGGCGACGTGCCGGAGTCCCTGAAGGACAAGCGGCTCGTCTCGCTCGACCTCGGTGCGATGGTTGCGGGTGCGAAGTACCGCGGCGAGTTCGAGGAGAGGCTGAAGACCGTCCTCTCCGAGATCAAGGAGAGCGACGGCCAGGTCATCACCTTCATCGACGAGCTGCACACCGTCGTGGGCGCGGGCGCCGGCGGCGACTCCGCGATGGACGCGGGCAACATGCTGAAGCCGATGCTCGCCCGCGGTGAGCTGCGGATGGTCGGCGCCACGACGCTCGACGAGTACCGCGAGCGCATCGAGAAGGACCCGGCGCTGGAGCGCCGCTTCCAGCAGGTGCTGGTCGCCGAGCCGTCCGTCGAGGACTCCATCGCGATCCTGCGCGGGCTCAAGGGCCGCTACGAGGCCCACCACAAGGTGCAGATCGCGGACAGCGCGCTGGTGGCCGCCGCCACCCTCTCCGACCGCTACATCACCTCCCGCTTCCTCCCCGACAAGGCCATCGACCTCGTCGACGAGGCGGCCTCCCGGCTCCGCATGGAGATCGACTCGTCCCCGGTCGAGATCGACGAGCTCCAGCGCTCCGTCGACCGCCTGAAGATGGAGGAGCTGGCGATCGGCAAGGAGACCGATCCGGCCAGCAGGCAGCGCCTGGAGAAGCTGCGCCGCGACCTCGCCGACAAGGAGGAGGAGCTGCGCGGACTCACCGCCCGCTGGGAGAAGGAGAAGCAGTCCCTCAACCGCGTCGGTGAGCTGAAGGAGAAGCTCGACGAGCTGCGCGGACAGGCCGAGCGGGCCCAGCGCGACGGCGACTTCGACACGGCGTCCAAGCTGCTCTACGGCGAGATCCCCACCCTGGAGAGGGACTTGGAGGAGGCCTCCGAGGCCGAGGAGGAGGCCGCCCGGGACACCATGGTGAAGGAGGAGGTCGGCTCCGACGACATCGCGGACGTCGTCGCCTCCTGGACCGGCATTCCGGCCGGGCGCCTGCTGGAGGGCGAGACGCAGAAGCTGCTGCGCATGGAGGACGAGCTCGGCAAGCGCCTCATCGGCCAGTCCGAGGCCGTCCGCGCCGTGTCCGACGCCGTCCGCCGCACCCGCGCGGGCATCGCCGACCCCGACCGCCCCACCGGCTCGTTCCTCTTCCTCGGCCCGACGGGCGTGGGCAAGACGGAACTGGCCAAGGCGCTCGCCGACTTCCTCTTCGACGACGAGCGGGCCATGATCCGCATCGACATGAGCGAGTACAGCGAGAAGCACAGCGTCGCGCGGCTCGTCGGTGCCCCGCCCGGCTACGTCGGCTACGAGGAGGGCGGCCAGCTCACCGAGTCGGTGCGCCGGCGCCCGTACAGCGTCGTGCTGCTCGACGAGGTGGAGAAGGCCCACCCCGAGGTCTTCGACATCCTGCTCCAGGTGCTCGACGACGGCCGTCTCACCGACGGTCAGGGCCGCACGGTCGACTTCCGCAACACGATCCTGATCCTCACGTCGAACCTGGGCAGCCAGTTCCTGACCGACCCGATGACCTCGGCGGACGAGAAGAAGCAGCAGGTCCTGGAGATCGTCCGGGCCTCCTTCAAGCCGGAGTTCCTGAACCGGCTCGACGACCTGGTCGTCTTCTCCGCCCTGGACAAGGACGAGCTGCGCCGCATCGCGGGGCTCCAGCTCGACCGCCTCGCCAAGCGCCTGGCGGACCGCCGCCTGACGCTCGACGTCACGGACGCCGCGCTGACCTGGCTCGCGGACGAGGGCAACGACCCGGCCTACGGCGCCCGCCCGCTGCGCCGCCTGATCCAGACGGCCATCGGCGACCGCCTGGCCAAGGAGATCCTGTCCGGCGAGATCAAGGACGGGGACACGGTCCGGGTGGACGTCTTCGGGGACGGGCTGATCGTGGGGCCCGGGGCGGCTCCCGGGAAGACGCTGTAGCGGGGGCCCGTCCAACGACAGCCCCGGGCACCGGAATTCGAGCCCGTCGCTCCCGAGCGACGGGCTCGAAAACGTGTGCGCATCCAGTGAAGTTTCTGTGGGATGATCGCGCGATCGCGCAGGCCGCTTGAGGCCCGCGAGGCCACTCACGTCACTCCCGGCGCCGATGTCGCAGGCACTCACATCGCGTACGGCCGGGCGGCGTTCAGCCACTTCACCGGTCCGGGGGGACTCCATGCCACACCCCACGGGTACGACCGCGAGACCTGTCGCCGCGGCCCGTACCACGCTCCTGCTCGTCCTGTCCGTGCTCGTCGCCCTGCTGGTCCCCGGCGCGTCCCGCGCCGTCGCCGACGGGACGGACGCCGCGGCCGGCCAGTGCGCCGCGCTGCCGCTCGCCGGTTTCGGCGACCCCGGCGACGGAGTGGGCTCCGGGACGGTCGACGCCGACCAGAGCACCTGCTTCACCGTCACCACCGAGGCGGCGGGCCTGCACCGGGTGCTGCTCGGCGGCCTCCCCGAGGGCTACGTCCAGGTGTACGACGGCGACACCGAGATCGACTGCTACGACGCGGACTGGGGCGCGGGCTGGTGCGACCTGCCGCGTGCCGCCGCGTACACGGTGAAGGTCGTCAACAACGGCTGGGCCCCCGCGGACTTCACGGTCGGCGTCTTCCCGCTCGGCACGACGGACGGGTGCGGCTCCCCGGTCTCCACCGCGTGGGACACGAAGCCCGTCACCGGCTCGCTGTCCGGCAAGGTCGCCCTGCTGTGCCAGGCGTTCGAGGGCAAGCCCGGTGAGCGGATCACCGTCGACCTGGATCTGCCCAAGTACGGCGAGTCCGTCAACTGGATCACCGACGCGACCGGCGCCCACATCTGCCCGCACTTCAACGACGACGACAGCGAGGGCTGCGTCCTGCCCGGTGACGGCCCCTACCGCGTCATCGGCCAGATCACGGAGATCGAGGACGGCTACCCGGCCTCCTACGAGCTGAAGGTGCGCCGCCTCTCCGACCCGGCGGGCTGCGCGCCCGCCCCGGTCGACTCCTTCGGCGCCGCGCCGTCCCCGGCCCGGGAGGGCGTCGGCTGCCGGACCCTGACCGTCCCCGCCGACGGCTCGTACAGCCTGTACGAGATCTCCGACAGCACGCGCACCGCGCTCTCCGTCTACGACCACGACGGCAAGACCGTGTGCCGCGGCGGCGGCGAGACGTCCCTGTGCCGTCTCACGGCCGGGACGTACACGCTGTTCACCGACCGGCCGACGCTGATCCTCGACCGGGCGTCCACGAAGGGCTGCGAGCCCGCCGCGTCCGGCACCGTCAAGGGCCGCTTCGACGCGGCCGGCGAGATCGACTGCCTGACCCTGCCGTTCCCGAAGGACGCCCGGGTCGCCGTGCTCAAGGCGTCCGGCGCGGACCCCTACCCCGACGCCACGGTGGTGGACGCCGTCGGCGCCCAGCGCTGCGACTACGAGACCCTGTCGGGCGGCACCTGCGCGCTGGCCGGGGACGGCCCGCACCGCGTGCTGGTCTCCACCGACAGCCAGGACCCGGCCACCGGGCCGTACAACCTGACCGTGCTGCGCACCGACGCGGCCAACGACTGCCGGGCGTTCCCGGCCGGTGACTTCACCGCCGACGGCCCGACGGCCGCGGTGCGCACCGGCGACGGTGTCTTCGCGACCTGCCTGGCCATTCCCGCCGACGCCCACAGCGCGACGGAGAACCTGCAGCTGCGCGCCGACACCGGTACCACCGCCACCGCCTCCTTCTCCGTCCTGGACCCGGACGGCAAGCAGGTCTGCTCGGTGTACGCGTCGTTGTCCACCTGGACCACCTGCGGGCTCAAGCCCAAGACCGCGTACACCGTGCTGTTCACCGGCCGCGACACCACCGCCTCGTACACCCTGGCCCGCCGCGATGTCACCGCGGACGCCAAGGGGTGCACGTCGGCGCCCGCGAGCGCGGTCGGCGGCCCCTCGGTCGGCGGCGACCTGGGCGCGCCCGGCACCCTGAGCTGCCGTCAGGTCACCACGGCGGACGCCGCGGACGTGCTGCACCTGAACGTCCGTGACGCGCTCGGCACCGCGAACATCCTCGCGTACAAGGCCGACGGCAGCACCGCGTGCAGCTACCAGAACAAGGCGTGCGCCGTCACCGGCTCCACCCGCTACCAGGTGATCGCGACCGTCCCGACGAACCTCAGGTCCGCCTCCTCCTACCGGCTCGACGCGCTGCGCATCGCGACCGCGGACGGACCGGCGAAGGAGTGCGAGCGGGTCCCGAACGTCAGTTACGGCTACGGGCCGGTCACCGGCACCCTGAACGAGCAGCACACGGCCGTGTGCGCGGTGCTGCCGACGGCGTACGCCGACTACTTCGAGACGAAGATCTCCGACACGGCCGGTGCGGCCGACACGGCGGTGCCCGCCCTCTACAACTCCAAGCTCGCCAACGGATGCTCGTCCGCCGGCTCGGGCGGGTACCGGTGCGGGGTCAACGAGCCGTACACCTCGGCGACCACCCCGACCACGCTCGTCCTCGGACTGCCCGAGAAGACGTCGAGCACCGCGTACCGGGCCGAGCTGATCTGCAGGTCCGTGTTCTGCGGCACCGAGAAGGTCTCCGTCGCCCAGGTGACCCCGCTCACCGGGACGAGCGGATCCAAGGCCACCCTCAAGGTCACCGGCACCGCGCTGCACGCCGACGACGAGGTGCGCATCCAGCTGAACGGCAAGACGGTGACGGCGAGGACGACCGAGGTGTCGGCGGACCGTACGTCCCTGACCGCCGTCCTCGACCTCACGGGCGTCGCACCCGGCGCTTGGAACCTGAGCGTGTTTCCGCACAACGGCTGGGAGTACCCGCGCGGCACCTTCACCGTCACCGCGGCGGCCGCGGCGCGGAACACCACGGCGCCGAAGATCACCGGCACCCCGAAGGTGGGGGAGAAACTGACGGCCGGGCCCGGCACCTGGACGCCCGCGCCGGCGTCGCTGACGTACCAGTGGCAGGCGGACGGCACGCCGATCGCGGGGGCGACCGACGCCACGTACACCGTGCCCGCCGCCCTGCTGGGCAAGAAGGTCACGGTCGCCGTCACCGCGAGGCTCACCGGGGCGCCCGCCGCGACGGCGGTGTCCGCCGCCGTGACCGTGGCCGAGGGCAGCGCACCCCACGCACTGCGCAATCCCGCGGTCACCGGCAGCGCGAAGGTGGGCAGCGTCCTGACGGTGAACCCCGGGCTCTGGTCACCGAAGCCGACGGCGCTGCGCTACCGCTGGTTCGCGGACGGCAAGGCGGTCGACGGCGCCACCGGCGCGACCCTGCGCCTCACGTCCGCCCAGCTCGGAAAGAGGGTCTCCGTGACGGTCACCGCGGTCCGCACCGGGCACGCCTCCCGGACGCTGCGGACGGCGGCGACCGCCGCGGTCGTGCGCTGAGACGGGGCCCGTCGCGATCGATTCCGGTCAGCCGACAGCGGACACCGACAATGGAACCGGGCGGGGGTTGCGGCACCCCGCCCGGGATGGGAGAGGATGACGGAATCCATACGAAGGGAACAAGCGCGTGAGCATCGACCCGTCCTCGATTCCGAATTTCGGGGGACAGCCTCAGCAGCAGGGGGCGGGACCGGCGGGCCCCGTCATTCCCGACCAGGACCTGGTCAAGCAGCTGCTCGACCAGATGGAGCTCAAGCACGTCATCGACGACGAGGGTGACCTCGCGGCGCCGTGGGAGGAGTTCCGTACGTACTTCATGTTCCGCGGCGAGGGCGACCAGCAGGTCTTCTCGGTGCGGACGTTCTACGACCGCCCGCACGGCATCGAGGCCAAGCCTCAGCTCCTGGAGTCGATCGACGACTGGAACCGCCGCACCCTGTGGCCGAAGGTCTACAGCCACACCCACGACGACGGCACGGTCCGCCTCATCGGCGAGGCCCAGATGCTGATCGGCACCGGAGTCTCCCTGGAGCACTTCGTGTCGTCGACCGTCAGCTGGGTGCGCGCCGCGATCGAGTTCGACCGCTGGCTGGTGGAGGAGCTCGGCCTGGAGGCCGACGTCGACTCGGCCGTGGACGACGAGAAGCCCGGCGACGACGCCGAGTGACACCCCGCTACAGCGGCCTGTGGGCGTAGACCAGCAGATACGTCCCGTACGCCACCGAGAGCCCGGCCAGCGCACCCACCACCAGGAGGGCCTGCGCGGGTCGGGTTCTCGCCGTTCTGGCCAGGGCGCACGCCAGCGGCAGCAGCAGCGGGAACGCGGGCAGCAGGAAGCGCGGCTTGGACTCGAAGAAGCCGGAGCCGCACACCGCGATCGACAGCAGCACGCCGCTGTACACGACCAGCGGCAGCGGGGCCCGGTCCAGGAGCAGCAGCGCGAACAGCAGCACGCCCGCCGCCACGATCACCAGCGCCATCGGGAACACGAAGGCGTCCCCGCGCAGCAGCATCCGCTTGGCGAACCGCGCCGACCCGATCCCCATGTCGAACGTGGAGCCCCAGGCCCGCTGCACCGCGAAGTAGCCGCCGAGCAGATCGCCCTCGCGCCGGCCCACCCACAGGACGTACGCGGCCCAGCCCGCCGGGGCGAGCAGGGCGCCCGTCCACAGCCTGTGGGGAACGCGGCCGCGCCGCCGCACGAGTTCCCAGGCGGCGGTGGCCAGCACGGCGGCGGCGACCGCGAAACCGTTCGGCCGGGCGAGGCCCGCGAGTGCGGCCAGGGCGCCCGCCCAGACCCAGCGCCCGGTCAGCACCGCGTACAGCGACCAGGCGGCCAGCGCCGTGAGCACCGGTTCCGTGTAGCCCATGGACAGCACCACCGAGTGCGGCAGCACCCCCCACAGCACGACGAGCAGCGCGGCCACGGTCGGGCCGTGCAGCCGCAGCCCGATGCGGTGGATGCCGAGCGCGGCGGCGCCCGTCGCGGCCCAGGCGATCAGCAGGCCGCAGGCGCCGGCGTCGAGCATCGGCAGCAGGGTGTGCGCGGCGCGGATCAGGGCCGGGTAGAGCGGGAAGAAGGCGAGGTCCTGGTAGCGGAGGCCGGGGCCCGGGTGCAGGGTGTGGGCGCCGTAGCCGTCCGCGGCGATGCCGAGGTACCAGATCGAGTCCCAGGAACGGCCGAGCAGCGCCCAGGACTTCTCACCGGTGAGCGCGAGGGCGGCGCCGCCGGCCATGCGGACGACGACGAACAGGGCCAGGGCCCGCAGCGCCGTATCCGTCGTGCGGGGCCGGGCGATGGTGGCTGAGGGGGCGTCAAGTAGGGCGGTGGTGCTCGGCTCGGTCACATCCGAACCCTGCGGTGCGGCTGCCGCCGCCGCGACTCGGGCTGCGCCGACCGGGTTCGTCCTTCGGGTGCAGCCCCCACCGGCCGTCAGACGAGCGACGACACCGCTCTACAGTCCCTTCAGGCGGCCCACGGCGTCCGCCAGCACCTTCTCCTGCTTGCAGAAGGCGAACCGGACGAACGGCGCCCCCGCCTCCCGGTCGTCGTAGAACACGGCGTTCGGAACAGCCACCACCCCGCACCGCTCGGGAAGCGCCCGGCAGAACGCGAACCCGTCGTCGAACCCGAGCGGCCGGATGTCGGTCGTCACGAAGTACGTGCCCCGCGGCCGGAACACCCCGAACCCCGCGTCGGTGAGCCCCGCCACCAGCAGATCCCGCTTGGCGGTCATCTCGGCGCGGAAGTCCGAGAAGTAGGAGTCGGGCAGGGCGAGGGCCTCGGCGACCGCGTACTGGAACGGCCCGGCCGAGACGTACGTGAGGAACTGCTTGGCCGAGCGCACGGCCGTCACCAGCTCCGGCGACGACGTCACCCAGCCGACCTTCCACCCGGTGAACGAGAACGTCTTGCCCGCCGACCCGATCGTCACGGTCCGCTCCCGCATCCCGGGCAGCGTGGCCAGCGGCACGTGTGCGGCGTCGTCGTAGGTCAGGTGCTCGTAGACCTCGTCGGTGACGACGAGCAGGTCCCGCTCGACGGCCAGCTCGGCGATGGCGGTCAGCTCGGCGCGGGTGAGGACGGTGCCGGTCGGGTTGTGCGGGGTGTTCACGAGGAGCAGCCGGGTGCGCGGGGTGACGGCGGCCCGCAGCTCGTCGAGGTCGAGGCGGAACGCCCCGCCGTCCGGGCGCAGGGTCACCGGCACCCGCGTACCGCCGGCCAGCGCGATGCTCGCCGCGTACGAGTCGTAGTACGGCTCAAGGGCGATCACCTCGTCGCCGGGCTCGACCAGGGCGAGCAGCGAGGCCGCGATGGCCTCGGTCGCGCCCGCGGTGACCAGCACCTCGCGGTCGGCGTCCAGCTCGATGCCGTACCGGCGCTTCTGGTGATCCGCGATGGCGGTACGCAGCTCGGGGACGCCGGGCCCCGGCGGGTACTGGTTGCCGCGCCCGTCCCGCAGCGCCCGCACCGCGGCCTCGCGCACCTGCTCGGGACCGTCGGTGTCGGGGAACCCCTGTCCGAGGTTGATGGCTCCGGTGGAGACGGCCAGCGCGGACATCTCCGCGAAGATCGTGGTCCCGAACTCGGCGAGACGGCGGTTGAGGAGGGGGCGGGTGCGGGAGGTCATGGGCGTCATCCTGCGCCGGGAGGTGCGGCTTCCTCAACCTGCGTCCGGCGGAGATTCCCACACGCCTCGGTCCCGAAATCGCGAGAAACGGGCAGGTGGGGCGTATGGCCAGGGAGGTGCGAAGAGTTTCTGAAAGGCACTTCTGCGCAGGTCAGCACCTCCTTCGACGGGAGAAAGCTCTGGAGTTCCTCAACTCTGCTTTGACCGTGTGCGGGCACGGGCATCCCCCTGTCACGCCCGCACGGGGCGCCCCTCGGGGGATTCGGGGGAAGGGAAAGGAGGACCGGTGATGGGAGCAGTTTTCATCGGGGTCTTCGTGGTGCTGGTCGTCGCCATCGTCGTCGGAACGGCCAAGGCGGGCGGCAGCGGTCGTGCGCCCAGTACGTCGCTGCGGAAGAAGAAGTCGCGCTCGCGGGGTGCGAGCAGCAGTTGGTGGGCCGGGGGCGGGGCCGCGAGCTCCGGTGGGACCTCGTGCTCGTCCGGATCGTCCGGCCATCACGGCCACTCCTGCGGGGGCGGCCACTCGTGCGGCGGGGGGAGTTCCTGCGGGGGCGGCTCGTCGTGCGGAGGCGGAGGCGGGTGCGGCGGCGGCAGCTGACGCCGCACCGCTCACGGGGAGGCGGGCGGCCCGCGCGGAGGCGACTGACACGGGGCAGTCGGTCCACGCGGGCCGTCCGCATGTCGGGACGCGGGCGGGGCCGGATCGTCCGTACATGTGTCCAGGAAGGACCCGAAGGGTGTGCGCCGGGCGCATTCCGGCGGTCGCGGAGGTTGAACAGTTGAGCTGTGCAGCGCTCGGGGGGATGGAAACCCCGTCAAGTTGGGTAAAAACGCTGTGACCGCGCCATCGCCCATGATTCCCTTTTAACCGTCAACTCAGCCCTCGTACTGCGTATTCACAGCGTTCGCGTGGGCACGAGCCGGTCCCTTTGCCACAGCCGGCCCCACCTCCCTTTGCGTGCTAGCGGAGCCGACCCATGCTCACGACCCTGAACACCGCCTACACCGACACCAGCGCGGACGACCTGGCCTGGACCCTCGGCCGTGAGCCGCTTCCCGCGCTCGCCACCCTCGATCTGGAACTTTCCGGCGCCACGCTCCAGTTGAGGCTGCTCGGCGCCTCCCACCAGGTGCTCCTGGAGGAGGAGAACGGCAGCTGCTCGGAGACCGTGGCCTGTATTCCGGGCAGCAGCACCCCGCTGCCGCTCGGTGTCGCCGAGCGCGTCGGCGACTGGGAGTACGAGTTCGCCGCCCGGGTCGAGGACCTGACGCCGGGCCAGTTCGCCGGGCGGGCGCAGGAGCTGCTCGCTCTGGTGTCCGACCATCCGAACGGTCTGGCCGGGGTCTTTCCGGGCAGCCCGCACGCCTTCACCGCGATGCTCGCCCAGCGGCACGAGGGCCAGGTGCACTGGCGCACCTGGCACGCGTACCCGCAGGACGGTCAACTCGTCGCCACCCGCACCCGGGTGGGAGTGCGGAGGGCCGCCCCCGTGCTGATGTGACCCCCGTGTATGCCTGTGCGCCGGTTTTCCACACGTGTGGGTGACGGGACGGAGTTGTGCGGTGACGTAGCGTTCCCTGAGTGATCGATCCGCACGCCCCTGCCCCGCGCTCGGGGGTCCCGCGGTCCCGGGGCGAGCCGGGCCGGGCCCCGCTCCCGGTCAAGCCGGGCACCGGCCGGTTCCTGGTCCTCGCCGGCGTCTTCGTCTGCGCAGCCTGCGGACTGGTGTACGAACTCGAACTGGTGGCCCTCGCCTCGTACTTGATGGGCGACTCGGTCACCCAGGCGTCCGTGGTGCTGTCCGTCATGGTCTTCGCGATGGGCCTCGGCTCGCTCGCCGCCAAGCGGCTGCGCTGCCGCCCCGCGGCGGGCTTCGGCATGCTCGAGGCCCTGCTCGCGCTGGTCGGCGGGTGCAGCGCCATGGCCCTGTACGCCGTGTTCGCCTGGACCGGCGGCTGGGGCGGGGTCTGGGGCGACGGGCCGAGATACCTGCTGGTCGGCTTCTCGCTCGCCATCGGGGTGCTGATCGGCGCCGAGGTGCCGCTGCTGATGGTGCTCATCCAGCGGATCCGGCGGCAGGACCCCGGTGGCGCGGTCGCCGACCTGTTCGCCGCCGACTACGTGGGCGCGCTGGTGGGCGGGCTCGCCTTCCCGTTCGTCCTGCTGCCGCTGCTCGGGCAGTTGACGGGAGCGCTGCTGACCGGCGCGGTCAATGCCGTGGCGGGCGGGGCACTCGTCCTCGGGCTGTTCCGGCGGGACCTGAGCCGGCGGGGGCGCTGGCTGCTGCTCGCCGCCAATGTCACGGTGCTCGCGGTCCTGGCCGCCGCCTGGGTCCTCGTCGACGACTTCGAGCGGGCGGCGCGGCACGCCATGTTCGGCGCGCAGGTGCGGGTCGCCGTGCAGAGCGAGGTGCAGGAGGTCGTGCTGACCGGCGGTGAGCACGGGCGGCCCCTCGGTCTCTACCTCGACGGCAGGCTGCGGGTGCGCGGCGACGCCGCCGCCCGCTACCGCGCCGACCTCGTCGACCCCGCGCTGCGCGACGGGCCGCGGGGCCGGGTGCTCGTGATCGGTGGCGGGGACGGGATCGCGGCGCGCGAGGTGCTGCGCTTCGGCGGGGTGCGGCGGGTCGACGTCGTCGACACCGACCCCGAGGTGGTGCGGCTCGCCCGCCGCGACCCGGGGCTCAGCGCGGTGAACGGGCGGGCGCTGAGCGATCCGCGCGTGCGGGTGGTCACCGGGGACGTGTTCGGGCTGCTGCGGGGCGGGGAACCGCTCGGGGGCCCGTACGACGTGGTGATCTGCGATCTGCCCGATCCGGCGCTCACCAGCAGTACGAAGTTGTACTCGCAGGAGTTCTACGGGCTGGTGGCGCGGGTGCTGGGGGAGCGGGGGCGGGTCGTGGTGCACGGGGGGCCGGTGTCGGGGCGGTTCTGGACCGTCGCGGAGACCGTGCGGTCGGCCGGGTTCCGGATCGTCTCCTACCGGGGGAGCGGGGGCGCCGCCTTCGTCCTGGGCGCCCGGCAGGCGCCGCCGTCCGCCGGGGGCGCCAGGGTGATCCGCCCCGACCGCCCCTACGCCCCCTCGACCCTGGTGCACCCGCGCTACACCGCCGACTAGCCCGCGCCCACGAGCGCCTGGCCACGAATCGCCCCTCGCTGGGGTGAACCGGGACCATGGCCGGGACGGAGTCGGTAGGGTCGGCTGGCATGGAGCATGAGGTGTTCGTTCCGGTTCCGGCGGAGTCCGTCAGGGCGGTGCTCGGCGACCCCCTTCGGGTGGCCCGGGCCCTGCCCGGTTTCCAGCGCGACGCGTCCGGCGACGGCGGCCGCCTCAAGGTCCGGATCGGCGGGCACACCATCACGTACCGCGGCACCGTCACGGTGGACCGCGCCCCGGACGGCTCTCTCGCGGTGAGCGGCGACGCCGTCGAGGCCCGCGGCACCGGCACCGTGACCTTCGCCCTGACCGCCCGCGCCGCCGCCACCGACGGCGGCACCACCCTCACCTTCACCGGCACCGCGGCCGGCGACGGCCGCGTCGCCGAACTCCCCGGCGACGCGGTGGAATCGGCGGCCCAGCGCCTGCTGACCCGATTCGCGGAGAACCTCGCGGCCGCCGGACAGGAGCCCGGCAGCGACCCGGAGCCCCTGGACACCACCGACGACCCCGGGATCCCGGACGCGCCGGAGCCGTCCGTGTACGAGGTCGAGGTGCCGCCCCCGTCCCTCGACCCCGAGACGGACCTGCCCGCCGAGCCGGCCGCCGCCCACGCCCGCCGCACGATGATCGGCCGCAGCGCGGAGGAGGTCGACCACGCCCCGCCGCGCGGCCGCTACGCCCCCGTGCCCGCCCCGGCGGGCAGCACGGCGAGCGCCACCCTGCGCTGGGCGGCACCCGCAGCCGCCCTCGCCGTCGCCTCCGCGATCGTGGTCGGCCGGGCGCTGCGCAGGCGCCGCTGAGCGCTCAGGCCCCCGCCCCGCATAGGGTCAGTGGTCGTGACGACACAGGAAACGACGCTGACCGCGGGCGACGCGGAAGTGACCGTGGCGCCGGGCAACGGCTGCCGCATCAGCAGTCTGAAGATCGCCGGGACCGAACTGCTCCGGCAGGGCGAGCGCTACGGCTGCTTCCCGATGGTGCCCTGGTGCGGCCGGATCGCGGACGGCCGGTTCAGGGACGGCGGCCACGTCCACCAGATGCCGCTGAACTCCCCGCCGCACGCCATCCACGGCTTCGCCCGGGACGCCGAGTGGACCACGGCGCGGGCATCGGCGGCCGAGGCCGTGTTCACGTACGACCTCACCGACCCCTGGCCCTACTCCGGCCGGGTCACCCAGGTCGTCGCCCTCACCGAGGACGCGCTGACGCTCACGCTCGGCATCGAGACGTACGGCGACTCGTTCCCGGCGCAGGTGGGCTGGCACCCCTGGTTCAACCGGAAGCTGGGCGAGAGCGCTGTCGAGATCGCCTTCGACGCCGCCTGGCAGGAGGAGCGGGGCGAGGACCACCTGCCCACCGGCCGGCGCATCGACGTGCAGCCGCAGCCGTGGGACGACTGCTTCGGCATGCCCGACGGGGTGGACGTGACCCTGACCTGGCCCGGAGCGTTCGCGGTGAACGTGAAGAGCCGTGAGCCGTGGGTCGTCGTCTACGACGAGCAGGACGCCGCCGTGTGCGTCGAGCCGCAGACCGGGCCGCCGAACGGGCTCAACACCGCCCCGCGCCTCGTCACGCCCGTGGAGCCGCTGGAGGCCAGCACCACGTGGACCTGGCAGCGCCTTTAAGCTCATAGGCATGACGACGAACGACGTGCGGGACGCCCTGCTCCAGCAGATCAAGGACAAGGCCGTGGTGCACGGCAAGGTGACGCTCTCCTCCGGGCTCGAGGCCGACTACTACGTCGACCTGCGCCGCGTCACCCTCGACGGCGAGGCCGCCCCGCTCGTCGGCCAGGTGCTGCTCGACCTCACGAAGGACCTGGAGTTCGACGCGGTCGGCGGACTCACCATGGGCGCCGACCCCGTCGCCGGCGCCATGCTGCACGCCTCCGCCGCCCGCGGCGAGCGGCTCGACGCCTTCGTCGTCCGCAAGGCCGCCAAGGCGCACGGCATGCAGCGCCGCGTCGAGGGTCCCGACATCAAGGGCCGCCGCGTCCTGGTCGTCGAGGACACCTCCACCACCGGCGGCTCCCCGCTGGAGGCCGTGCAGGCGGTGCGCGAGGCGGGTGCCGAGGTCGTCGGCGTCGCCACCATCGTCGACCGCGCCACCGGCGCCGCCGAGAAGATCACCGAGGGCGCCGGGGTCCCGTACCTCTTCGCGTTCTCCAAGGACGAGCTGGGCCTGGACTAGCCGGGACGTACGTCCCGCCGAACCGGGCCTTCCCCGGACTGGAGCATTCGCACAAGTCTGGAAAGATGGGGCCGACGATGATGTCACCCCATGGTGCTTGGTGAGGTCGGACCACCGGTCAGGACACCAGAACAACCTCAACCCGCAATCCCGCGCTTCACGAGGAGACGGCAGATGCCCATCGCAACCCCGGATCAGTACAACGAGATGCTCGACCGGGCCAAGGCGGGGAAGTTCGCCTACCCGGCCATCAACGTCTCGTCGACGCAGACCCTGAACGCGGCGCTGCAGGGCTTCGCCGAGGCCGAGTCCGACGGCATCATCCAGATCTCCACCGGTGGCGCCGAGTACCTGTCGGGCCAGGGCGTGAAGGACATGGTCGTCGGCGCGCAGGCGCTCGCCGAGTTCGCCCACGTCGCCGCCGAGCGCTACGGCAACAAGATCGCGCTGCACACCGACCACTGCCCCAAGGGCAAGCTGGACGGGTACGTGCGCCCGCTGCTCGACATCTCCGCCAAGCGCGTCGAGGCCGGCGGCCTGCCGCTGTTCCAGTCGCACATGTGGGACGGCTCGGCCGAGACCCTCGCCGACAACCTGGAGATCGCCCAGGAGCTGCTCGCCAAGGCCAAGGCCGCGCACATCATCCTGGAGATCGAGATCACCCCGACCGGCGGTGAGGAGGACGGCGTCTCGCACGAGATCAACGACAACCTCTACACCACGGTCGACGACGCGGTGCGCACCGTCGAGGCCCTCGGCCTGGGCGAGAAGGGCCGCTACCTCCTGGCCGCCTCGTTCGGCAACGTGCACGGCGTGTACAAGCCGGGCAACGTCGTGCTCCGCCCCGACCTGCTCGCCGAGCTGAACTCGGGCATCGCCGAGAAGTACGGCAAGCCGGCCGGCTCCAAGCCGTTCGACTTCGTCTTCCACGGCGGCTCGGGCTCCACCCTCGAGGAGATCCGCACCGCGCTGGAGAACGGTGTCGTGAAGATGAACCTCGACACCGACACCCAGTACGCCTTCACGCGGCCGATCGCGGGCCACATGTTCGAGAACTACGACGGCGTCCTGAAGGTCGACGGCGAGGTCGGCAACAAGAAGACGTACGACCCGCGCGTGTGGGGCAAGAAGGCCGAGGCCGGCATGACCGCCCGCATCGTCGAGGCCTGCGAGAGCCTGCGCTCCACGGGTACCCGCATCAAGTAGGCGGACCGAGAACGAGCCTACGGCCGGGCCCGGCCCCCTCGGGGTGCCGGGCCCGTGTCATGTCTGGAGGACTCAGCAGTGACGTACGACTTCGACACCGTCGTCGACCGGCGCGGCACCTGGTGCGTGCAGTGGGACGGCATCACGGACCGGTTCCCCGTGCCGGACCTGCTGCCGTTCACCATCTCCGACATGGACTTCCGGTCGCCGCCCGAGGTGCTCGACGCCCTCACCGAGCGCATCGGGCACGGCGTGCTCGGCTACACGGACTGGCAGCACGACGACTTCCGCGGCGCGATACGCGACTGGTACCGCGACCGGTACGCGACCGAGGTGGACGTCGAGCAGCTGGTGTACGCCCCCTCGGTCCTGAACCAGATCGCGCAGCTGCTGCGCATGTGGACGGCTCCGGGCGACGCCGTGGTCGCGCACACTCCGACCTACGACGGGTTCCGCAAGTGCGTCACCGGGCTCGGCCGCGAGCTGCGCACCGTCGGCGTCGACGACTGGGCCGGACTGGAGCGCGAGCTGGCCCGCCCGGACGCCCGCGCCCTCTTCCTGTGCTCGCCGCACAACCCGACCGGGCACGTGTGGACCGACGCCGAGCTGCGGCGGATCGCTGCTCTCGCGCGCGCCCATGACATCGCTGTCATCAGCGACGAGATCCACTCCGACCTCACCCACGACGGATACGTCCACCGGCCGTTCACGGCGTACGGCGAGGGGCTGCGCTGGGCGCTCGTCACCTCCGGCAGCAAGTCCTTCAACTTCCCCGCGCTGAGCGGCAGCTACGGCTTCGTCGGCGACCCGGACGACCACGCCGAGTTCGTCCGCAGGATGGGGCACGACGAGGGCCTGGAGTCACCGGCCGTGCTCGCGCTGACCGCGCACATCGCCGCCTACCGCGAGGGCGGCGCCTGGCTGGACGGGCTGCGCGCGTACACGTACGCGAACCTGCGGCTCCTGGAGGACCGGCTCGAAGAGAGCTTCCCCGAGCTGGGCTGGCGGATCCCGCAGGCCGGATATCTCGCCTGGATCGATCTGCGGCCGCTCGGCATCACGTCCGACGAGGAGCTGCAGCGGGTCCTCGTCGAGCGGGAGCGGGTGGCGGTCATGCCGGGCGGGACGTACGGCGAACCGGGGTTCGTGCGGCTGAACCTCGGCTGTCCGCGGAGCAAGGCGGAGGCCGGGATCGAGGCGCTCGTGAGGGCCGTCGCGAGCGTCCGCGCCGATGGCGCAGACTGGAACCCATGAGCCTTCACGAGAACCTGCTCGGGGGACCGCCCCCGACCCATCTGCCCGACGACCCGGAGCCCCGCGAGCTGCTGGCGGGCGGCACCGCCCCTGCGGACGTCGCCGCGAAGTACCCGACCTCCTCGCTCGCCTGGGCGCAGCTCGCCGACGCGGCCTTCGAGCGGGGCAGCGTCGTGGAGTCGTACGCGTACGCCCGCACCGGCTACCACCGCGGCCTGGACTCCCTGCGCCGCGCCGGCTGGAAGGGCCACGGGCCCGTGCCGTGGGAGCACGAGCCCAACCGCGGCTTCCTGCGCGCCCTGCACGCCCTGGCCCGCGCCGCCGGTGCCATCGGCGAGCAGGAGGAGTACGAGCGCTGCACGCAGTTCCTGAAGGACTCCTCGGCGACGGCCGCGCAGACCCTCGGCTAGAGCCCGCTGTCCCGTGAGGCCCGCCTGTGATCAGGCGGGCCTTGCCGTTTCGGGGCACGATTGTGAAGGATGCGAGGTGGGGACCGGGGCCCCGTGCCGGTAACGGCAGGGCGGACCGCTACCCGTAGTACGCAACAGGAGACAGCGATGTCCCACGACGCGGAAGCGATGCCGCATCTCGACTTCGCGGGCACCACGCCCTACGAGGACTACGTCCAGGCCGACGTCCTCACCCACCTCCAGACCCTGCGCTCGGACGATCCCGGCGAGATGGTCTTCCTCGTGACGACCCAGGTCATGGAGTTGTGGTTCACCGTCATCGTGCACGAGTGGGAGACCGCGAGCCGGGCCCTCGCCGCCGACGACGTGCCCGCCGCGATCGCCGCGCTCAAGCGGTCGGTGCGCGAGCTGGAGGCGCTGAACGCCTCGTGGCGGCCGCTCGCCCAGCTCACCCCGGGCCAGTTCAACTCCTACCGGGCCGCGCTCGGCGAGGGCTCCGGATTCCAGTCGGCGATGTACCGGCGCATGGAGTTCCTGCTCGGCGACAAGTCCGCCTCGATGCTGGTCCCGCACCGCGGCGCCCCGCGCGTCCACGCCGAGCTGGAGAAGGCGCTGCACGAGCCGAGCCTGTACGACGAGGTGCTGCGGCTGCTCGCCCGGCGCGGCCACGACGTGCCGCGCGCCGTCCTGGACCGTGACGTCTCCCGCCGCTACGAGCCGTCGCCGGAGGTCGAGGCGGTGTGGACGGCCCTGTACGCGGGCGACGAGAGCGCCGAACTCGCCCGGCTCGGCGAGGCGTTGAGCGACGTCGCCGAGCTGGTGTGGCGCTGGCGCAACGACCACCTGGTGGCGACCCGGCGCGCGATGGGCGCCAAGACGGGCACCGGCGGCTCCGCCGGGGTCGCCTGGCTGGAGAAGCGGGCGCGCGGCAATGTCTTTCCCGAACTCTGGACGGCGAGGTCCCATGTCTGATCTGCGAGAGCGCGCACGGGAGCTGGACGCCGCCGACGAACTGGCCGCGGTGCGCGCGGAGTTCGTGCTGGACGACGTGGTGTACCTGGACGGCAACTCGCTGGGCGCGCTGCCCGTGAACGTGCCGGGCGCGGTCGAGGACGTCGTGCGCCGCCAGTGGGGCGAGCTGCGCATCCGGTCGTGGACCGAGTCGGGCTGGTGGACGGCGCCGGAGCGGATCGGCGACCGCATCGCCCCGCTGCTCGGGGCGGCCGCCGGTCAGGTCGTGGTCGGCGACTCCACCAGCGTCAACGTGTTCAAGGCGCTGGTGGGCGCGGTACGCCTCGCCCCCGAGGGGCGCGACGAGATCGTGGTGGACGCCGCGACGTTCCCCACGGACGGCTACATCGCCGAATCGGCGGCCCGGATGACGGGGTGCACGGTGCGGGCGGTGGACCCGGGCGCGGTGCCGGAGGCGCTCGGCCCGCGGACGGCGGCCGTGCTGCTGAACCAGGTCGACTACCGCACCGGCCGCCTGCACGACCTGCCCGGACTGACGGCGGCGGTCCGCGCGGCCGGTGCCGTCTCCGTCTGGGACCTGTGCCACAGCGCGGGCGCGCTGGAGGTGGGGCTCGACGAGCACGGCGTGGACCTGGCGGTCGGCTGCACCTACAAGTTCCTCAACGGCGGCCCGGGCGCACCCGCGTACCTGTACGTGCGCGCCGCGCACCAGGAGCGCTTCGACTCGCCGCTGCCGGGCTGGAACTCGCACGCCGAACCGTTCGGGATGCGCCCCGCGTACGAGCCCGCCGACGGTGCGGTGCGCGGCCGGGTCGGCACCCCGGACATCCTGTCGATGCTCGCCCTGGAGGCGGCTCTCGACGTCTGGTCGCGGCCGGACGTCTCGGTCGCCGCGGTGCGCGCCAAGTCCCTCGCGCTGACGGACTTCTTCCTGGAGTGCGTGGCGGGGTACGTGCCCGAGGGCCGGGTCGAGGTCGTCACCCCGGCCGCCCACGCCGAGCGGGGCAGCCAGGTCGCGCTGCGCTGCGCGGACGCCGGTGAGGTCATGGGGCGGCTGATCGCGGCGGGCGTCGTCGGCGACTTCCGGGCGCCCGACGTGCTGCGGTTCGGGTTCACCCCGCTGTATCTGGGGTTCGCCGAGGTGGAGCGGGCGGCGCGGGTGCTGGCCGGCGAGCTCAGCTGACGTAGGCGCCGGCCTCGGCCGCTGCTGCTGCGGCGGCGACGGCCCGGTCCGCGTCCGCCTCGGTGGGCGCGGCGCCGGTCGTCAGCATCCGGTAGTAGAGCGGGGCGGACACGGCCCGGACGACCTCGCCGGCATCCGTCCCCGAGGGCAACTCGCCCCGGTCGACGGCCTCTTCGACGGCGGGCGCCCACTCGGCGACCCGGACCTCGTAGAACTGCCCCAGGGCCTGCGCGGTCCGTTCGTCGCAGGTCGCGGCGGCGATCACCGCGCGGAACAGCGGGCCCTGCCGGGGATCGGTCAGGGTCCGCTGCACCAGCCGGGCGTTGGCGGTCAGGTCGCCGCGCAGCGAGCCGGTCGCCGTGCGCGGCAGCGACTCCTCGGCCATCTCGGCCAGCAGGTCCGTGACGAGTCCCGTGGGGGAGGACCAGCGCCGGTACACGGTGGTCTTGCCGACCTCCGCGCGGCGCGCGATGTCGGCGAGGTCCAGCCCGGCGAAGCCCCGCTCCGCCAGGACGTCACCGGCCGCCGCGAGCACCGCGGCGCGGACCCGGGCGGTGCGGCCGCCCGGGCGGAGGGTGCCGGGTTCGGGTTCACTGCTCATGCCGGAAGAGTAACGGAACCGCAGGACCGTTTATCCGGTCGATGTGGTGACTGTGCGTGTCGGCCGCCGTGATCATCCTGGTAGCGTCCGCTTACCCCGCTGGTTCCCCTGTTGTTTCTCTGCTGGTTCCCCTGCGCGTTGAGAGGTCGGAGCATGCCGGACGAAGCCGCCGCCCGCGACGAGGCCGAGGAGACGTCGGCCTTCTCGCACCCCGCCGTCCCCCCGGACGTCACTGTCGCGTACGGCGATCACCCGGATCAGGTCGTCGACTTCTACACGCCGCGCGGCGGGACGGGCCCGGCCCCGCTGGTCGTCGCCCTGCACGGTGGCGCGTGGCGGGCGCCGTACGACCGGACGCACCTGAGCCCGCTGTGCGACTTCCTGGCCCGGCGCGGGTTCGCCGTCGCCAACGTCGAGTACCGGCGCGGCAGTTCGCTGCCGCACCAGGGTGCGGACGGGCCGGTGGCGGGGCGCTGGCCGGAGACGTTCGACGACGTGGCGGCCGCCTTCGACGCGCTGCCCGCGCTGGCCGCCGAGCACCTGCCGACGGCGGACGCCCGGCGCGTCGTCGCCGTCGGGCACTCGGCGGGCGGGCAGCTCGCGCTGTGGGCGGCGGCGCGGCATGTGCTGCCCGAGGACGCGCCCTGGCACACCCGGGCCGCGGCCGCCCTGCGCGGTGTGGTGGCGCTCGCTCCGATCGCGGACCTCGCGCTCGCCGAGGAGCTGGGCGTGTGCGGGGGTGCCGCCGGTCAACTCCTGGGCGGTGAGACCGGGTTGTTCGACGAGCGGCGGCCGTACGCGGATCCCTCGCTCCTGCTGCCGACGGGGATCGCCACCACGCTGGTCCAGGGCCGCACCGACACCACGGTGCCGTTCGCGCTGGCCGAGGCGTATGCCGATGCGGCGGCGAAGGCCGGTGAGGTCGTGGGGGTCACCTTCCTGGAGGGAGTCGGCCACTTCCCGCTGATCGACCCGGCGGCGGACGCCTGCGCGGTGGTGGCGGAGGAGATCGCCCAACTGGCCTGCTGATCCGCCGGGTGCGCGTGGATGGGCGGCTGATCGCGCAGCTCGCTTCAGGGGCGCGGGGAACTGCGCGAGAAGCCCCACCGGGCCGCACCCGCACGACCGGCGGAAACCCCGCGGACGCGGACGCGTAGTACTCAGGACGGACCCGCAGCACCCGTCTCCCTGGGGACGACCGGAGAGCGGCCCGAGCCGTACCGTCGGGGCATGACCGAGACGACCCCCGCCACGGGCCCCAAAGAGCGCAGCCCCGAGTTCAGCTTCGTGCAGTCGGCGCTGCGCGGCCTGCGCGCGGACCTGTTCCAGGACGTGCGGGCCTACCGCCCGCTGCCGCGCCTCGCGACGGACGGCCCGCTCGCCCAGCTCTTCCCCGAGCAGATACGGCGTGAGCTGGACATCCTGCCGCACATCGTCGTCGTGTGCCTGGCCCTGATCAGCCTGGCGGTCGGCGCGACGGCCACCGTCGGAGAGTTCGGCTCGCTGGCGCTGGGGACGATCGCGGCCGCGCCTGTGGCGCTGACCCTGGTGCGCCCGGTGCTCGCCTGGTGGATCTCGCTGGCCGCCGCCCCGGTCCTCGTGATCGAGGGCGGCGATCTCTACCCGTGGGCGAGCGGCAGCATCATGGCGCACACGGTGGTGATGGCGATCGTCGCCGCCCGCACCCGCCCGCGCACGGCGGCCTGGATGTGGGTGATCAGCGGGCTGTACGGGGTGTTCGCCGGGGAGGCGCTCGGCGGCTGGTACGACAGCGACGCGGTGCTGATGGCGCTGTTCTCCGGCATCGTGCTCGCCCTCGTCGTCCTGATCCAGGCCAACCGCACCACCAGGCGCCAGGTCGTCGCCGAGCGCACCGTCACCGCCGTCGAGCGCGACAAGCGCACCCTCCTGGAGGAGCGCACGACCATCGCGCGCGAACTGCACGACGTCGTCGCCCACCACATGTCGGTGGTGGCGATCCAGGCGGAGGCGGCCCCCTACCGCGTCGAGAACCCGCCGCCCGAGCTGGAGCAGGCCTTCGTCACGATCCGGGAGAACGCGGTGGCGGCCCTCACCGAACTGCGCCGGGTCCTGGGCGTCGTACGGGTGGACTCCGCCGCGTACCCGACGGCGCCGGACGCGCCGCAGCCCACGCTCGCCGACCTCGACCGGCTCCTGGAGAACGTGCGGGAGGCGGGCCTGACCGTCACCAAGACCGTCACGGGCGCGGTCCGCGACCTGCCGCCCGGCGTCGAGCTGTCGGCGTACCGGATCGTGCAGGAGGCGCTGAGCAACACCCTGCGCCACGCGCCCGGCGCCGAGGCCGCCGTCGACATCGGCTACGTCCTGGGCGGGCTCGGCCTGCGCGTCGTCAACGGCCCGGCCACCGGCCTGCGCAAGGCCTCGCCCGGCGCCGGTCACGGCATCACCGGCATGCGCGAGCGGGTCTCCATGCTCAGCGGCGAGATGACGGCGGGCGAGACGGAGGACGGCGGCTACGAGGTCACGGTCTTCGTGCCGGTCGTCACCGCGCCGGAGGCCGGCGCATGATCAAGGTGCTGATCGCGGACGACCAGATGATGGTCCGCGAGGGCTTCTCGGTGCTGCTGAACGCGATGCCCGACATCGAGGTCGTCGGCGAGGCGGTCAACGGTATCGAGGCGGTCGCCCGGGTCCGCGACCTGAACCCCGACGTCGTCCTGATGGACATCCGCATGCCCGAGATGAACGGCATCGAGGCGACCCGCGAGATCGTCGCCGCCGGGACGGCGACAAAGGGCCCCGCCGTCCTCGTGCTGACCACCTTCGATCTCGACGAGTACGTGTACGAGGCGCTGCGCGCCGGCGCCTCCGGGTTTCTGCTCAAGGACGCCTCCGCGCGCCAACTCGCCGACGGAGTGCGGGTGGTGGCGGCCGGCGAGGCGCTGCTCGCGCCGACCGTGACCCGCCGCCTGATCACCGAGTTCTCCAAGCTGTCCGACACCCCGAAGCTCCCGGCGGCGCAGAACCCGGCCGCGTACGGCGAACTCACCGACCGCGAGACCGAGGTCCTGGTCCTCATCGCGCAGGGCCTGTCGAACGTGGAGATCGCCGAGCGGCTCGTGGTCGCCGAGTCGACGATCAAGACCCATGTCAGCCGGATCCTGGTGAAGCTGGGCCTGCGCGACCGCACCCAGGCGGCGGTCTTCGCCTACGAGGCCCGCCTGGTGACCCCCGGTTGAGACGACTCGTACGACTCCGGTGGGGGCCGGCCGCGCAGTGATGAGATGGCGCACGAAGTGCGCATCTCAGGGGCGCGGGGAACTGCGCGAGAAGCCCCACCGGGCCGCACCCGCCCACCCACGCAAACCCGGCAGACGATCAGGCCCTACCCGCACCCCGACCCCGGGTACTAACGTCACGCCATGAACGACACCGCCCCCTTCGACCCCTGGTCCCCGGCCTTCCTGGCCGACCCGTACCCCGCGTACGCGGAACTCCGCGCGAGGGGCCGGGTGCACCGGTTCGAGCCCACGAACCAGTACCTCGTCCCGCACCACGCCGACGTGTCCGCCCTGCTCAGGGACCGCAGGCTGGGCCGCACCTATCAACACCGGTACGCCCACGAGGAGTTCGGGCGGACCGCGCCGCCGCCGGAGCACGAGCCGTTCCACACCCTCAACGACCACGGCATGCTCGACCTGGAGCCGCCGGACCACACCCGGATCCGCCGCCTGGTCTCGAAGGCGTTCACCCCGCGCACGGTGCAGCGGCTCCAGCCGTACGTGGAGAAGCTGGCGTCCGAGCTGGTGGCCGGGCTCGTCGCGGACGGCGGCGGCGATCTGCTCACCCGGGTCGCCGAACCCCTCCCCGTCGCGGTCATCGCCGAGATGCTCGGCGTGCCCGAGGCCGACCGGGCTCCGCTGCGGCCCTGGTCGGCGGCGATCTGCGGGATGTACGAGCTGAACCCGCCGGAGGAGGTCGCCCGGGCCGCCGTACGGGCCTCGGTCGACTTCAGCGCGTACCTGCGGGAGTTGATCGCCCAGCGGCGCGCGGACCCGGGCGACGACCTCGTCTCCGGGCTGATCGCGGCCCATGACGACGGCGACCGGCTCACCGAGCAGGAGATGATCTCGACCTGCGTCCTGCTCCTGAACGCGGGCCACGAGGCCACGGTCAACTCGACGGTGAACGGCTGGGCGGCCCTCTTCCGCCACCCCGACCAGCTCGCCGCCCTGCGCGCCGACCACTCCCTGGTGCCGTCCGCGATCGAGGAGCTGATGCGCTACGACACCCCGCTCCAGCTCTTCGAGCGCTGGGTCCTGGAGGACATCGAGATCGCGGGCACCACCGTCCCGCGCGGCTCGGAGGTGGCCCTCCTCTTCGGCTCGGCCAACCACGATCCGGAGGTCTTCGCCGACCCGGCCCGGCTCGACCTGACCCGCGCCGACAACCCGCACATCTCCTTCTCGGCGGGCATCCACTACTGCATCGGGGCGCCGCTGGCCCGGCTCGAACTCGCCGCGTCGATGCGGGCGTTGCTCACCCAGGCGCCCACGCTGCGGCTCGCCGCCGAACCGGAGCGCAGCCCGAACTTCGTCATCCGGGGTCTGGCGGGCCTTGCCGTCGAGGTCTGAGGCGAGGCCCGAGCAGCCGGTGCAGCAGCAGCCCGCCGAGGACGCCGACGGCGATGCCCCCGATGAGGCAGGCGGGCAGCGCGAGGGAGACCAGCCGCCAGTCCGGGCCCGCCTCGAAGCGGTGGACGCGCCCCTCGGTCAGCTCCCGCCACACGGCGAGCCCGAGACCGAGCCCGGCGAGCGCGGAGAGGCAGCCGGCGGTGGCCTGTGTGCGTTGGCCCATGCCCGTAACGGACGCTGAAGCCTTTCTTCCGGGTTCCCGGGCTCAGGCGGACAGGTCGCGCCGCCCGAGCCCGGCGAGCCCCGCCGCGACCAGCACCGCCGCGAGCGCGCAGAGCGCCGGCACCGGCCCCCACGCCATCTCCCCGCCCGGGAGCTTCGGCAGGTGCCCGAAGGGGGACAGGTTCAGCACGGCCCGCGGCAGGTCGAGCGCCGGGCCGATCCAGCCGAGCAGCAGCGCCGCGCCCGCCACGCCCCAGCCGCCGCCGACGGCGGCCCGCGGGACGAGGCCGTAGAGGAACACCGCCACCGCACCGAGCGCCCAGATCGCGGGGAGCTGGACCAGACAGGCGCCCAGGATCGCGCCGAGGTCGTGCCCGTAGCCCGCCGCCAGGCCGAGCCCCCCGAGCAGCATGACGAGGACGGCACCGGCGAACGCGACGGTCAGATGGCCCGCAGCCCAGCGCAGCCGGCCCACCGCGCCGGACAGCACCGGCTCGGCGCGCTGCGCGGTCTCCTCGGCGTGCATCCGCAGGACCGCCTGGACGACGTAGAGCGCGGCGACCATGCCGAGCAGGCCGGTCATCCCGGCGAGGAACGCGTCCGTCAGCCCGGACTGCCCGCCCATCCGCTCGATGATCCGCCGGGTGTTCTCGCTGCCGCCGACCAGGTCCGTCGCGCCGTCGGTCACCGCGCCGAGCACCGCGCCCGAGGCGAGGAAGGCGAGGGACCAGCCGATGAGGCTGCCGCGCTGCAACCGCCGGGCGAGCGCACCGGCCGACCCGAGGCGTCCCCGGTCGGGCCCCGGCCGCGACGGCCAGAAGCTCATGCCGATGTCGCGCCGCCCGGCCAGCACGTACGCCACCGCGCCCTGGGCGACCGCGGCCGCCGCGAACAGCAGCAGCACCCACCAGCGTTCGCCCGCGTAGGCGCGGGTGTTCTCCAGCCAGCCGATGGGGGAGAGCCAGGTCGGCACGGAGGAACCGTCGGCGCTTCCCGCGTCCCCGGCCGCCCGCAGCACGAACGCGGCGCCCAGCAGGCCCGCGCTCAGCCCCCGGGCGAGCCGTGCGCTCTCGGTGAACTGGGCGACGATCGCCGCCAGCGTCGCGAAGACCATCCCGGTGCCGCCGGTCGCGAGGCCGAGGGCGAGCGCGCCCGCGAACCCCGAGTCCGCCGTCAGCGCCATGCCGGCCGTGATGAGCACCGCCACCGCGGCGTCGGCGACGAGCGCCGCGAGCAGCGCCGAGGTGAGCGGCGCCCGGCGGCCCACGCTCGCCGCGGACACCAGCTCCTGACGCCCGCTCTCCTCCTCGTCACGGGTGTGCCGTACGACGATCAGCAGGCTCATCGCCGCCGCGAACAGGCCCGCGTACGCGCCCACGCGCCAGACGGTCAGCCCGCCCAGCGAGTCGTCGAGCGCCGGGCCGTACAGGGCGCGCAGCGAGCCGTCGGCCCGCATCGTGGTCAGCACCCCGGCCCGCTCCCCGGCCGTCGCGTACAGGCCCTTCAGCGTCCTCGGCATGGAGATCACGGTCAGCGCGACGACGTAGACCCACAGCGGGAGCATCAGGCGGTCGCGGCGCAGCGCGAGCCGCAGCAGCGTCCCGGTGCCCGCCGTCGCGGTCATCGGGCGGCCACCCCCTCTTGGGCGTAGTGGCGCAGGAACAGCTCCTCCAGGGTGGGCGGGGCACTGGTCAGCGACCGCACGCCCGACGCGGTCAGGGACCGCAGTACGGCGTCGAGCCTGTCGGTGTCGACCTGGAGCCGGACCCGGTGGCCCTGCACGTCGAGGCCGTGGACGCCGGGCAGGGTGGCCAACTCACCTGGTTCCGCTGTCAGTTCCGCGGTGATGCTGGTCCGGGTCAGGTGGCGCAGCTCGGCGAGGGTGCCGCTCTCGACGGTCCGTCCGTTCCTGATGATGGAGACCCGGTCGCACAGCTCCTCGACCTCGCTGAGGATGTGGGACGACAGCAGCACGGTCCGGCCGTGCTCGCGGGCGGCCTCCCGCACGTACGCCTGGAAGACCTCCTCCTTCAGCGGGTCGAGCCCGGAGGTGGGCTCGTCGAGGATGAGCAGGTCGATGTCGGCGGCGGCGAAGGCGGCGACGAGCGCGACCTTCTGCCGGTTTCCCTTCGAGTACGTGCGGCACTTCTTGGTGGGGTCCAGCTCGAACCGCTCGATGAGCTCCGCCCGGCGCTTCCGGTCGAGCCCGCCCCTCAACCGCCCGTACAGATCGATGACTTCACCGCCGCTGAGGTTGCGCCACAGGGTCACGTCACCCGGGACGTACGCGATCCTGCGGTGCAGCTCGACCGCGTCGGCCCACGGATCGCCGCCGAGCAGTCGCACGGCTCCGGAGTCGGCGCGCAGCAGGCCGAGCAGGACGCGGAGGGTGGTCGACTTGCCCGCCCCGTTCGGCCCGAGGAAGCCGTGCACCTCTCCCGCCCCGACCTCCAGGTCGAGACCGTCGAGGGCGCGCGTCCTGCCGAACGACTTGTGCAGCCCGGAGACCGCGATTGCCTTCGTCATGCTTCTGAAGCTACGCGCACTTCACAAACTTGTGAAGTTAAGGAAACGTATAAACTCGGGGGCACGGAACGGGGCACGCCGGACAGGGGAGATGATCGGGACATGGACACGGCAGAGGCTGCGGCACAGGCCCGGGCCCGCTTCGTCGAGCGGTTCGCGGCGCAGCTGGCCGAGGCCGGGATGGCCCGGATGCCCGCGCGGATCTTCGCGGCGCTGCTCGCCTCCGACTCCGGCGCGCTGACCTCGGCCGAGCTGGGGGAGCGGCTCCGGGTGAGCCCGGCCGCCGTCTCGGGGGCCGTGCGCTATCTGACCCAGCAGCACATGGTCACCAGGGAGCGTGAGCCGGGGACCCGGCGGGATCTGTTCCGGGTGCACAACAACCAGTGGTACGAGGCGCTGACCAGCCGCGACACCGTGCTCAAGCGGTGGGAGGACGCCCTGCGCGAAGGAGTCGACGCCATCGGCGCCGACTCCCCGGCCGGCCGGCGGCTCGCCGAGACGCTGGCCTTCTTCGAGTTCGTCCAGACCGAGCTGACCGGAATGATGGAGCGCTGGCGGGAGCACCGCAGGACGCTCGATCTGGACGGAGCGGGTGACGGGTTCTAGACGGCGGACCAGCCGCCGTCCACCGGAAGGACGGCCCCGCTGATGTTGCTCGCCGCGTCCGAGGCCAGGAACACGATGGCCGCGGCCTGGGTCTCGGCCCCGGCCGGGGTGCCGACGTTGCCCAGGTAGGCGCCGAGCGCCTGCGGGCCCGCCGCGGCCGGGTCGACGTTCAGCTGGATGTTGGTGATCGTGCCGCCGGGCGCGATGGCGTTGGCCCGTATGCCCTTGCCCCGGTACATCACGGCGATCGACCTGGTCAGCCCCACGATGCCGTGCTTGGCGGCGGTGTAGGCGGCCCCGGCGGCCGAGCCGCGCAGCGCCGCCTCCGACGCGGTGAAGACGATCGCGCCCCGCCCGGCGTCGAGCATGTGCGGCACCACGGCCCGGGACAGCAGGAACGGCGCCGTGAGGTTGATCCGCAGCAGCCGCTCCCACTCGGCGTCGGTGACGTCGGCGACGGCCGACATCGAGTCCATGATCCCGGCGTTGTTGACGAGCACGTCGATCGCGCCGAACCGCGCCAGCGCCGTCGCGACGACCTCGTCGACGACCTTCTGGTCGCTCAGATCGCCCACGACGGCGACGGCGGTGCCGCCCGCGCCCTCGATCTCGGCGACCACCGCGGCGGAGGCCTCGGCGTTCAGGTCGGCGACGACCACCCGGTCGCCCTGCCCGGCGAAGGCGAGCGCGGCGGCCCGCCCGATGCCGGAACCGGCTCCGGTGACGACGACGGCGCGGTTGTTCTCGGTGCTCACGTGGTGCTCCTCGGTGGTGCGGCGGTGCTCGGTGCTGCTGGGTGCGGGCGGCCGGTCAGGACTGCGGGGACGGGGCGAGGTCCGCCGGGGCCGGCTCGGCCGCGGTGACGGTCTGCGCCTTGCGGTACGGGATCGTCAGCGTGATCAGCGCGGCGACCACCGCGACGCCGCAGCCGAGGAGCATGCCGGTGCGGAAGGCGTTCTCCGACGGCAGGGTGACCGGGCCGAGCTGTGTGGTCATCTGGGCCAGCACGACGCCGATCACGGCCGCCGACACGGAGGTGCCGATGGAGCGCATCAGCGTGTTGAAGCTGTTGGCCGCCGCGGTCTCCGACTGCGGCACGCCACCCATGATCAGTGCGGGCATGGCCCCGTACGCGAGCCCGACACCGGCGGTGATGACGCACATCGCGACCATCAACTGCCAGGCGGCGCCCATCAGGAAGACCGAGACGCCGTAGCCGGCCGCGATCACGAGCGTGCCGAGCAGCAGCGTCAGCTTCGGCCCGTGCTTGCCGGTGAGCTTTCCGCCCAGGGGCGCGACGACCATCATCATCAGGCCGCCCGGCATCATCCACAGGCCCATCGCCATCATCGACTGCCCGAGCCCGTAGCCGGTCGCCTTCGGCAGCTGGAGCAGCTGCGGCACGAGCAGCGACGAGGCGTACATCGCGAAGCCGACGACGACCGAGGCCGCGTTGGTCAGCAGCACCTGCGGGCGGGCCGTGGTGCGCAGGTCCACCATCGGCTCGGCGGTGCGCAGCTCCCACAGGCCCCAGCCGCCGAGGACCACGACGGCGGCGGCGAAGAGACCCAGCGTGGTGCCGCTGCCCCAGCCCCAGTCGGCGCCCTTGGACACGGCGAGCAGCAGGGCCACGAGTCCGGTGCCCAGACCGGCGGCGCCCGCGTAGTCGAAGCCGCCCGCGGTCTCCCGGCGCGTCTCGTTGTCCGGCACGACGACCTTGTAGAGCACGCCGATGACCACGCTCAGCGCGGCCGACACCCAGAACAGCACGCGCCAGCTGCCGTAGTCCGCGATGGCGGAGGCGAAGGGCAGGCCGAGCGCGCCGCCGATGCCGAGCGAGGCGCTCATCAGGGCGATGGAGGTGCCGAGCTTCTCCGGCGGTACGAGGTCGCGCAGCAGGCTGATGCCGAGCGGTACGAGACCGACGCCGAGGCCCTGCAGCGCACGGCCGGTGATCATCGTCGCCAGGTTCGTGGAGAGCGCCGCGACGACCGAGCCCAGGACCAGCGGCACGGTCGAGACGAGCAGCATCCGCCGCTTGCCGTACAGGTCGCCGAGGCGGCCCATGATGGGCGTGGCCACGGCGGCGGCGAGCAGGGTGACGGTGGCCACCCAGGTCGCGTTCGACGCGGAGGTGTCGAGGATCGTGGGCAGTTCGCCGAGCAGGGGCACGACCAGCGTCTGCATGATCGAGGCCACGATGCCGCCGAACGCGAGGACGGCGACGATGCGCCCGGAGCCCTCGGCTTCGGGCTTGCTTGCTTCCATGACTGACAGCGCTCCTTGTCGACGAGGCCCTCCGCGTTCCTGCGGTCCGGGCATGTGCACCGTACAGCTGATATGCATGATGCACAACGTATGTATGGTGCACATCTCGCGTGATATACCTGCTGACGAGGTCGGATTGCGAGAAAGGTGAAGGTGGACGTGGACGAGGTGGGCAAGGGCACGGGCAAGGACAAGACCACGCGCCAGGTCGAGTTCGAGACCATGCTGCTCGGCCGGCACGGCTACCTGTTCGGTCCGCGCGTCAGAGGCACCGACTGGCATCTCGACCGCAGCGCCTACATCCTGCTCACCCGGATCCAGATGGTCGGGCCGATGTCGATCGGTCAGCTGAGCGAGGCGACGGGGCTCGACGCCTCCACGCTCAACCGGCAGACGGCGGCGATGATGCGCGCCGGGCTCGTCGAGCGGATCCCGGACCCGGACGGGGGGATCGCCCGCAAGTTCCGGATCACCGAGGCGGGCGGGACGTTCCTCGACGACGACCGGGCCCGGTATCTCGGGGTGCTCGAAGGGCTCATGGAGGACTGGACCGAGGACGAGGTGGCCGATTTCGCCGCCGGGCTGCAGCGGCTGAACCGGGCCATCGAGCGGCTTGACGGCAGGCCCTGGCCGCGCCCCTGAGGCATGCGCTGCGCGCAGCCTTCCCCTGAGCGGGCGCAGCTCGCTTCAGGGGCGCGGGGAACTGCGCGAGAAGCCCCACCGGCCGTCAGCCGAACGACCCGGCACCGTCACGGCAGAGCCAACCCCCACGCCCCACCCCGCACCGTCCAGGTCCGCCGCCGCACCGGCCCCCCGATGACCGCGGAGTCCGACCGGTAGCGGAAGTCCTCGCCGGAGACCGTGACCGTCCGGGCCCGGACGGCCAGCCCTGCCGACCGCACGCACCGCACCTCCACCCGCGCCAGCCCCGTCCCGGCCGCGGGCCGCACACGGACGCCCTCCACCGGCTGGTCCAGGTCCACCAGGGTCACCCCGTCCGCCTCCACCCGCAGCCGCGCGGGCGCGACGGAGTCCGCCGGAGCCTGCCGGGCGGGCCGCGCGGCCAGCGACCGCACCAGCGAGCGGCACGTCCGCAGCCACGGCGGCCCGGCACCGGGGCCCTCCGGCGCCTCGGCCAGCGGCGGGATGCGCAGATCGCCGAGCACCACCCCGTCGCTGTCGTCGACCAGCAGATCGAGCCGCCGCTCCGTGCCGTACAGCGCGGCCCGCGCCGCGGCGACCGCCCCGGACGGCACTCCGAGCGAGCGCGCGAGCGAGACGCCGGCCCCCACCGGCACCATCGACAGCACCGCGCCGGACAGCTCGCGCTCCCGGTGCAGCAGCGACACCGCGCGCAGCAGAGCACGGTCGTCCCCGACCACCACCGGCCGCCGCGCACCCCGCTTGGCCAGCGCTTTCGCGAAATCCTCCGGGCCGTCCGGCAGGCACACCTTGGCCGTCGCGCCCGCGCACAGCACGTCCTTGGCGATCCGCACGGACTCCCCGTCCGTGCGCCGGGCGAACGGATCGACGATCACCAGCAACTGCCGGGACAGCTCCTCGTCCGTACGGTCAGATGGAAGGTCCAACGCCGCCACCTCGGCCTTGCCTCGCTTCCTCGGGTAGCATCTTTGTGCAAGAGCCCCTTGCGCTATTGCGCCAGGGGCTTCGTCTATTCCGGGGCACCCCAAGGCTCACGAAGGCCCGCCGCACCGACGCGGCGCGGACCCCTGACCTTGGACATGCCCCGCCCGGAAGGGGTGTACGCCTGTGCCCGCACTTGTGCTGCTCGGTGCTCAGTGGGGTGACGAAGGCAAGGGAAAGGCCACCGACCTGCTCGGTGGATCCGTGGACTATGTGGTGCGCTACCAGGGCGGCAACAACGCCGGTCACACGGTCGTCGTCGGCGACCAGAAGTATGCGCTCCACCTCCTCCCTTCCGGGATCCTCTCGCCGGAGTGCACACCGGTCATCGGAAACGGTGTCGTCGTCGACCCGTCGGTCCTGCTCTCCGAGCTGAGCGGTCTGAACGAGCGCGGCGTCGACACCTCCAAGCTGCTGCTCAGCGGAAACGCGCACATCATCACGCCGTACAACGTGACGGTGGACAAGGTGACCGAGCGCTTCCTCGGCAAGCGGAAGATCGGCACCACCGGCCGCGGTATCGGCCCGACCTACGCGGACAAGATCAACCGCGTCGGCATCCGCGTCCAGGACCTCTACGACGAGTCGATCCTCACCCAGAAGGTCGAAGCGGCGCTGGAGGTCAAGAACCAGCTGCTCACCAAGCTCTACAACCGCCGCGCCATCGAGGCGCAGCAGGTCGTCGAGGAGCTGCTCGGCTACGCGGACCAGATCAAGGGCTACGTCGCCGACACCACCCTGATCCTCAACAACGCGCTGGACGAGGACAAGGTCGTGCTCTTCGAGGGCGGCCAGGGCACGCTCCTCGACATCGACCACGGCACGTACCCCTTCGTCACCTCGTCGAACCCGACCGCGGGCGGCGCCTGCACCGGCACCGGCGTGGGCCCGACGAAGATCGGCCGGGTCATCGGCATCCTGAAGGCGTACACGACCCGCGTCGGCGCCGGCCCGTTCCCCACGGAGCTGTTCGACCAGGACGGCGAGGACCTGCGCCGCATCGGCGGCGAGCGCGGTGTGACCACCGGCCGTGACCGCCGCTGCGGCTGGTTCGACGCGGTCATCGCCCGCTACGCGACCCGCGTGAACGGCCTGACGGACTTCTTCCTCACCAAGCTGGACGTCCTCACCGGCTGGGAGCAGATCCCGGTCTGTGTCGCGTACGAGATCGACGGCGAGCGCGTCGAGGAACTCCCGTACAGCCAGACCGACTTCCACCACGCGAAGCCGGTCTACGAGTACCTGCCCGGCTGGTCGGAGGACATCACGAAGGCCAAGACCTTCGGCGACCTCCCGAAGAACGCGCAGGCCTACGTGAAGGCGCTGGAGGACATGTCCGGCGCCCCGATCTCGGCCATCGGCGTCGGCCCCGGCCGCGACGAGACGATCGAGATCAACTCGTTCCTGTAGGACGGCAGTCGACGGTGCCCCGGTCCGCCTTCGGCGGGCCGGGGCACCGTCATGAGGGCCTCAGCCGCTCTTCGTGTACGTCAGGGTCTGCTTCTTGCCGGTCGCGTCGATCATGACGCGGCGCAGTTCGCCCGAGGGCAGGACCGTGATGGTGCTGGGCCGGCCCGGGGCGCAGTCCGTGCGGGGTTCGGCGACCACCGGGTCGGTGGAGCCGATGTGCAGGGTGGAATCGCTGGCCGACGTCAGCTCGCCCTGGAAGACACAGTGGTAGGCCGTGCCCTCCTTGTCGTAGCCGTCCGCCGTCATCGACAGGACCGTGTCGCCGCGATCGCCCTGCTGGATGGTGATCTGGCGGGGGTGGTGCCCCAGTTCGTTGTCGATCGCGCCGTCCCACGTGCCCAGGTACTTCGCCGGTATCTCGCCCGCGCCGCCGCCCGACTGCGGCGACGGCGACTCGACCGTCCCGGTCGGCGTGGCCGGCTGCTGCGAGGTGGGGGTGTCCTGGCCCTGGGCCGAGGTCCGGGGCGACGGGGACGCCGACGACGCCGGAGCGGCGGACCCCGAGCCGCCGGCCTGCGGCGATCCGCTCCCTGCGCTGCCGTCGTCCTTCATCAGCGCGTACACCGAGCCGCCCGCCCCGAGCGCCACGATCAGCGCCACCGCGACGAGCGCCGCCGTCGAGCGGGTGCGGCGCGGCTCCTGCGGGGGCAGCGGCGCGGGGCCGTAGGGCGGGGTCTGCGCCCAGGCACCCTGCGGATAGCCGTACGCCGGGGCCTGCGGCGGATAGCCGTACGCGGGCGGGTTCGGCGTGGCGGCCGGCGGGGCCGGGGCGGCCGGCGGCGCGCTCTGGCCGACGACCACCGTCGGCAGGTGGTTCACCGGGGTCGCACCGCCGGGCGCACCGGGCGGAGGCGGCGCGGGCGACGCCACGGCCGCCGGGGCGTCGCCGCCGTCGGGGTCCTCCGAGTCGAGCAACTGCACGGCGTGCCGCCCCAGTTGGGCCACCAGGGCGCCGGGCAGCCACGGGTCGCGGGTGCGGCCGCCGTCGCCCAGGGTGTCCTCGGCGCCGGTGCGCTCCAGGATCTCGTCCGGCGTCGGCCGCTCCCCGGGCTCCTTGCGCAGACAGTCCAGGACCAGCTCGTGCAGCCCCTCCGGGAGGTTCGTCAGGTCCGGCTCCTCCTGGGCTATCCGGAACATCAGGGCGTGCACCCCGCTGTTGGACGTGCCGAACGGCAGTGCGCCGGTCGCCGCGTACGAGAGCACCGACCCCAGGCAGAACACGTCGCAGGCCGGGGTGATCCGGTCGCCGCGCACCTGCTCGGGCGCCATGAAGCCGGGTGATCCGACCAGCGCGCCGGTCCGCGTCAGACCGCCGTCGGTGATCGTCTCCAGCGCGCGGGCGATGCCGAAGTCGATGACGCGCGGTCCGTCGATCGTCACCAGCACGTTCGACGGCTTCAGGTCGCGGTGGACGATCCCGGCCGCGTGCACGTCCTTGATCGCGTGGGCGAGACCGGCCGCCAGGATGCGCACGGAACGCTCCGGCAGCGCGCCGTACTCGTGCGAGACGACCTGCTGGAGCGAGGGCCCCGCCACGTACGCGGTCGCCACCCACGGGACCTGCGCCCCGGTGTCCGCGTCGAGCACGCTCGCCGTCCAGGCGCCGCCGACCTGCCGGGCCGCCTGCACCTCCTGCCGGAACCGGTCCCGGAACTCCTCCTGCTCCGCCAGCTCCTCGCGCACCAGCTTCACGGCGACCGTGCGCCCGCGCTCCGAGCGCGCCAGGTACACCTGCCCCATGCCCCCCGCGCCGAGCCGGCCGAGCAGCCGGTACGCCCCGATGCGCTGCGGATCCCCCGGCCCCAGAGCCTCAAGTCTGTCCATGTCGCGCCACCCTCCCCCGTACGTGTGCAACAAACCGAGAATAGTGCCGACCTACGACAGAGGGACCCGTACTGGCTTCTACGGTTCCGTAACGGACCTGTCCTGACAGAGAACCCGCACGACGGACCGGGCGACAGACTGTCGTGTTCCCCGGCGTCCCGCAGACAGGACGCCGATGGCACCCGGGGGCCGCGTCCCTTTACCCTCGGCCCCATGACCCCTCAGCCGAATCCCCAGGTCGGCGCCGCCGTCAAGGCCGCGGACCGCAACCACGTGTTCCACTCCTGGTCCGCACAGGAGCTCATCGACCCGCTCGCCGTCGCCGGTGCCGAAGGCTCGTACTTCTGGGACTACGACGGCAACCGCTACCTCGACTTCACCTCCGGGCTCGTCTACACGAACATCGGGTACCAGCACCCGAAGGTCGTCGCCGCGATCCAGGAGCAGGCCGCGACGATGACGACCTTCGCGCCCGCCTTCGCGATCGAGTCGCGCTCGGAGGCCGCACGCCTCATCGCCGAGCGCACCCCCGGCGACCTCGACAAGATCTTCTTCACCAACGGCGGCGCGGACGCCGTCGAGCACGCCCTGCGGATGGCCCGCCTGCACACGGGCCGCCCGAAGGTGCTCTCCGCCTACCGCTCGTACCACGGCGGCACCCAGCAGGCGATCAACGTCACCGGGGACCCGCGGCGCTGGGCCAACGACAGCGGCTCGGCCGGTGTCGTGCGCTTCTGGGCGCCGTTCCTGTACCGCTCGCGCTTCTACGCCGAGACGGAGGAGCAGGAGTGCGCCCGCGCCCTGGAGCACCTGGAGTCCACGATCCAGTTCGAGGGTCCGGCGACGATCGCCGCGATCATCCTGGAGACGGTCCCGGGCACCGCGGGCATCATGCTGCCGCCCGAGGGCTACCTCGCGGGCGTGCGCGAGCTGTGCGACAAGTACGGCATCGTCTTCGTCCTCGACGAGGTCATGGCGGGCTTCGGCCGCACCGGCAAGTGGTTCGCCGCCGACCTGTACGACGTCACGCCGGACCTGATGACCTTCGCCAAGGGCGTGAACTCGGGCTACGTGCCGCTGGGCGGCGTCGCGATCTCCGGCGCGATCGCCGAGACCTTCGCCAAGCGCCCGTACCCCGGCGGTCTCACGTACTCCGGCCACCCGCTGGCCTGCGCCGCCGCCGTCGCCACCATCAACGCGATGGAGGAGGAGGGCATCGTCGAGCAGGCCGCGAGGACCGGCGCGGAGATCATCGAGCCCGCGCTGCGCGAGCTCGCCGAGCGGCACCCGTCGGTCGGCGAGGTGCGCGGCGTCGGCATGTTCTGGGCCCTGGACCTGGTACGGGACAAGGCGACGCGCGAGCCGCTGGTGCCGTACAACGCGGCCGGTGCGGACAACGCGCCGATGGCCGCGTTCGGCGCCGCCGCCAAGAAGAACGGCCTGTGGCCCTTCATCAACATGAACCGGACCCACGTCGTGCCGCCGCTGAACATCACCGAGGCGGAGGCCAAGGAGGGCCTCGCCGCCCTGGACGCGGCGCTCTCCGTCGCGGACGAGCACACGGCCTAGAGCCGTCGTGTTTCCGGTGGGCCGGGGGACCGGCCCACCGGAACGGTTCAGCTGAAGATGATCATCGAGCCCTGGGCCAGGCTGCGCGTCGCCGCCTGGTGCAGGCCCAGCCATACGTGCCGCTCCCGCGCGAACGGGCTGTCGTCGAGCGGCACCGCGGCCGCCGGTTCCTCCAGCGCGGTGGGACCGGTGGGCGGCGCGGGCGCCACCGGCGGGTTCGACGGGTCGATCCCGATCGCCGGAGCCACGTACTCCAGTTCGCGCAGCAGCGCGTGCGACGAGCCCAGCGGGCCGCCCCCGGCGAGCAGTTCGTCGTTGGACAGCGGGGTCGGGAAGTCCACGGGCACGTACGCGCCCGCGTGGTCGTAGTGCCACACCAGATGCGAACTCTGCGCCGTCGACTCGAACATCTCCAGCAACTGCTCGTAGTCCCCGCCGAGTTCGTCGACCGGGGTCACCGCGAGACCGCACAGCTGGAGCAGATACGCGCGGCGCAGGAAGTGCAGCGCGTCGTAGTCGAACCCCGCGACCGGGGCCACGTCGCCCGAGAGTCCCGGCATGTACGAGTAGACCGGCACCGGCGGCAGTCCTGCCTCGTGCAACGCCTTGTCGTAGAGCGCGAGTTCGTCGGCGAAGGGATTGTCGGGGCTGTGGCACAGCACGTCGACGAGGGGGACGAGCCACAGGTCACAGGCCAAGGGGGCTCCTTAGAGTCGGACGTCCTGGCGTCAGCGCAAGGGTAGTGCGCGGCGGGCCGGGGCAGACCTCTCTTGCAGCTAACCGTTCAGAGGGGCTGTCCGCCGGTGAGGCGCTCGATCAGCGCGAGCGAGTCGGCGTTGTACGCGGCGATGATCGCGTGCGCGCGGCGCGGGTCCCGGTCGACGAGGGCGTCGACCAGCTCGCAGTGCCCGGCCCACAGACGGCCCTTCAGCTCCCCGGCCCCGCGCAGGAGCGGCACCGTGTACATCCAGGACTGGACGCGCAGCCGGTGGAAGAAGTCGGAGAGGTAGGGGTTGCCGAAGAGCGCCGAGAGCTCCCGCCAGAACCGCAGGTCGTAGCCGATCAGCACGTTCAGGTCGCCGGCGGTCGCGGCGCGGGCCGCCTCCTCGCCGCGGCGGCGCACCCCGGCCAGGGCGTCGTAGGCGGCCGGATCCTCGGGGGCGCTCTCGGTGAGCCCGCGGAAGATGCCGTCGGCGACCAGGCTGCGGGCCTCGATCATGGCGCGGTGGTCGGCCAGGGAGTACTCGTGGACGCGGAAGCCGCGGTGCTGGGCGGAGTCGAGCAGGCCCTGGGCCGTGAGGTCGACCAGGGCCTCGCGGACGGGGGTGGCCGAGACGCCGTAGCCGTCGGCGATCTCCTTGACGGTGAATTCCTGGCCGGGGGTGAGGCGCCCGCTCAGGATCTCGTCGCGCAGGGCGTCCGCGATCTGCTGGCGCAGGGTGGAGCGGGTGACGGTGGGGGCGTCGGATGCGGGCGCCACGGGTCCCCTCCGGGGGCAGCTGGGTGATGTGTTCCGGTCAGCCTAGCCGCGGGGCGGTCGTCCTACGGGTGCCGGTCTCGTCGTGGCTGATCGCGCAGTTCCCCGCGCCCCTTACGGGGCGCTACCTCGGCTCCGGGGGGCGTTGGCGGGGCATGTTGGGGCGGGTGCCCGGGGGGAGGGGGAAGCGGGGGATGCCGTTCGTGTCCGGGGTGCGGGCCGTCGCGCCGGGGACCGCGGACTGCATGACCAGCGGCGCGGGGCCGGAGCGGAACTCCACCATCCAGTCCGTCGTCTCGGCCCGCACCAGCTCCGTCACGTCCTCGGAGAACCGCCGCAGCACCCCGAGACACCGCTCGGCCGCCTCGCTCGCCGTCCCGTCGGCCGGCCCCAGCACCTCCCGGACGCTCTCCGAGGCCCAGTCGAACTGCAGCACCAGCAGTCGCCGCTGCACCGCCTGTGCCGTGGCGACATCCCTTATCCAGCCCGAGGTCAGCCCGAAGTACCGGTCGCACCCGACGCACGCCACGGCCAGCAGCAGGGCGAGATACCCCCACGGCGCCGTGCCCGACGCGGTGCCCGTCAGATCGAGCAGCGGCAGCGCCCCGGCGCACACGGCGCCCAGCACGGTCCCCGCCCGCAGCGCCCGCGCGCCCCGGCGCTTCCAGATCCGGCCGGCGAAGTACCGGTCCGCGGTCCGCAGCGCACCCCGCTCGACCCACCGGTACAGCTCGTCGAGCCGCTCGGCGGGCTCGCCCCAGTCGCCGAGCGGGAACGCCCGCCCGGTGAGGTCGCCGAAACCCTCCTGGGGCGGTCCTTCGGGCTGCATCTCCGGCTGACTCACCCGGCACTCCCTCGACTGGTCACGGCTGGGGCTCGACGTGCAGCATCTTCCTACCGCCCAATGGGTGGCCAAGGTCCCGTTTTCGCGGGTTTTACGCCTAGAAGTGGGCCTTCATCAGGTATAGGGCCGCAGGCGCTCTCACTCGAAAGAGTGCAGTCAAAGGTGCCGGGGCGGTGGCCCCCGGGACCACGTAGGCTCGGTACTCAGACCGCACGCACCCGGACCCCAGGAGCTGATCGTGATCCCCGGTGGTGGCCAGCCCAACATGCAGCAGCTGCTTCAGCAGGCCCAGAAGATGCAGCAGGACCTCGCGAAGGCCCAGGAAGAGCTGGGGCGGACCGAGGTCGAGGGCCAGGCGGGCGGCGGCCTCGTCAAGGCCACGGTGACGGGCTCGGGCGAGCTGCGGGCCTTGACGATCGACCCGAAGGCGGTCGACCCCGAGGACACCGAGACCCTCGCCGATCTCGTCATCGCGGCGGTCGCGGCGGCCAATGAGAACGCGCAGACGCTGCAGCAGCAGAAGCTCGGCCCGCTGGCGCAGGGCCTCGGCGGCGGCAGCGGCATCCCGGGCCTCCCCTTCTAGGGCGGGCGCCGACTACCGTACGTACCGAGCGACACTCCACCGGAAGGCGACCGATCCGTGTACGAAGGCGTGGTCCAGGACCTCATCGACGAGTTGGGCAGGCTGCCCGGCGTCGGTCCCAAGAGCGCGCAGCGGATCGCCTTCCACATCCTCCAGGCGGAGCCCACCGACGTCCGGCGGCTCGCGCAGGCGCTGATGGAGGTCAAGGCGAAGGTCCGCTTCTGCGCCACGTGCGGAAACGTGGCGCAGGAGGAGCTGTGCAACATCTGCCGGGACCCGCGCCGCGACCTCTCCGTCATCTGCGTGGTCGAGGAGCCCAAGGACGTCGTCGCGATCGAGCGGACCCGTGAGTTCCGCGGGAAGTACCACGTGCTCGGCGGGGCGATCAGCCCCATCGAGGGCGTCGGCCCGGACGATCTGCGGATAAGGGAACTGCTCGCCCGCCTGGCGGACGGGACGGTCACCGAGCTGATCCTGGCGACCGACCCGAACCTGGAGGGCGAGGCCACGGCGACGTACCTCGCCCGCATGATCAAGCCCATGGGCCTGAAGGTCACCCGCCTGGCCAGCGGCCTCCCCGTCGGGGGCGACCTGGAGTACGCGGACGAGGTCACCCTCGGCCGGGCCTTCGAGGGGAGACGACTCCTAGATGTCTGATGCCACCCTGTACGCCACCAGCCAGGACCCGAACGACTTCGCGGTCCAGATCTCCGACCAGATCGAGTCGTTCATCGTCGCGGTCGCCGAGATCGCCAAGGGCGACGAGCCGGACTCCGCCGTGCCGTTCCTCCTCCTGGAGGTCTCCCAGCTGATGCTGGCGGGCGGCCGGCTCGGCGCGCACGAGGACATCGTCCCGGACGAGCGCTACGAGCCGGACCTCGGCCCGGAGGCCGATGTCGACGAGCTGCGCGAGCGCCTGGCCAGAATGCTCGACCCGATCGACGTCTACTCCGAGGTCTTCGACCCGTACGAGCCCCGCAAGGCGCCCGTCGCGGCCCGGATCTCCGACGACCTGGCCGGTGTCGTCACCGACCTGCGGCACGGCATGGCCCACTACCGCGCGGGCCGGGTGACCGAGGCCCTGTGGTGGTGGCAGTTCTCGTACTTCTCCAGCTGGGGCTCGACCGCCTCGGCCACCCTGCGCGCCCTGCAGTCCCTGGTCGCCCACGTCCGCCTGAACCAGCCCCTGGCCGAACTCGACGGACTCGACACCGACGAGGACCTCTCCAGCGGCGAGGACGCCCTGGAGGAGGAGGCGGGCCGCGTCATGGCCGAGGAGATCGCCGCCCCCCTGGGCCTGCGCACGGTGAAGTAGCCCCCCCGAATGTGACCCGCCCCACGATTCCGGTTGACCCCGGAGGGCCTGGGCATGTGCTTGTCCGGAGCGGCCGGACGCCGATGGCCAAATTGGCCCGGTGATCACTTCGTGGGCGGGACATCTCACGATGCGATACAGCCGGGGCGGAATTCGGCCGCTCGTTAAACTGAGCCGACCGCCATGCATGCGCATGCGCGGTGACAGACGGACTGAGCGAGGAGCGCACGTGGGCCTTGTCGTGCAGAAGTACGGAGGCTCCTCCGTTGCAGATGCCGAGGGCATCAAGCGGGTCGCCAAGCGCATTGTGGACGCCAAGAAGAACGGCAACCAGGTGGTTGTCGTGGTGTCCGCGATGGGCGACACGACGGATGAGTTGATCGATCTCGCCGAGCAGGTATCTCCCATTCCTGCCGGGCGAGAGTTCGACATGCTGCTGACCGCCGGAGAGCGGATCTCCATGGCCCTGCTGGCCATGGCGATCAAAAACCTGGGCCACGAGGCCCAGTCGTTCACGGGCAGTCAGGCCGGTGTCATCACCGACTCGGTCCACAACAAAGCCCGGATCATCGACGTCACGCCGGGGCGCATCAAGGAGTCCCTGGACGACGGCAACATCGCCATCGTCGCCGGGTTCCAGGGCGTCTCGCAGGACAAGAAGGACATCACCACGCTCGGCCGTGGCGGTTCCGACACGACCGCGGTCGCCCTTGCCGCCGCGCTCGACGCCGAGGTCTGCGAGATCTACACCGACGTCGACGGCGTGTTCACCGCCGACCCGCGCGTGGTGAAGAAGGCGCGGAAGATCGACTGGATCTCCTTCGAGGACATGCTGGAGCTCGCCAGCTCCGGCTCGAAGGTGCTGCTCCACCGCTGTGTGGAGTACGCCCGTCGCTACAACATCCCGATCCACGTGCGGTCCAGCTTCAGCGGACTGCAGGGCACGTGGGTCAGCAACGAACCGCTCGTGAAGAAGCAAGGGGCAGAGGCCGTGGAGCAGGCGATCATCTCCGGTGTCGCGCACGACACCTCCGAGGCGAAGGTCACCGTCGTCGGCGTTCCGGACAAGCCGGGCGAGGCCGCGAAGATCTTCCGGGCCATCGCGAACGCCGAGATCAACCTCGACATGATCGTCCAGAACGTGTCGGCGGCGTCGACCGGTCTGACGGACATCTCCTTCACGCTGCCCAAGACCGAGGGCCGCAAGGCCATCGACGCCCTGGAGAAGCAGCGGGCCAACGTCGGCTTCGACTCGCTGCGCTACGACGACCAGATCGCCAAGATCTCGCTCGTCGGCGCCGGCATGAAGACGAACCCGGGCGTCACGGCCGGCTTCTTCGAGGCGCTGACCGACGCGGGCGTCAACATCGAGCTGATCTCGACCTCCGAGATCCGCATCTCGGTGGTCACGCGCGCCGACGACGTGAACGAGGCCGTGCGCGCCGTGCACTCCGCCTTCGGGCTCGACTCGGACTCCGACGAGGCCGTGGTCTACGGAGGCACCGGCCGCTGATGGCCGAAAACTCCATGCGGCGTCCGACGCTCGCGGTCGTGGGTGCGACCGGGAGCGTCGGCGCCGTTCTGCTGCAGCTGCTGTCGCAGCGCGCGGACATCTGGGGCGAGATCCGGCTGATCGCCTCCCCGCGCTCGGCCGGGCGCAAGCTCACCGTGCGCGGCGAGGAGGTCGAGGTCGCCGCCCTGGAGGAGTCGGTCTTCGACGGCGTCGACGTCGCCATGTTCGACGTGCCCGACGAAGTGGCCGCCCAGTGGGCGCCGATCGCCGCCGCCAAGGGCGTGGTCGTCGTCGACAACTCCGCCGCCTTCCGGATGGACGACGACGTGCCCCTCGTCGTCCCCGAGGTCAATCCGCACGCCGCGCGCGTGCGGCCGCGCGGCATCATCGCCAACCCGAACTGCACCACCCTGTCGATGATCGTGGCCGTCGGCGCGCTGCACGCCGAGTTCGGCCTGCGCGAGCTGGTCGTCTCCTCGTACCAGGCGGTGAGCGGCGCCGGCCGCTCCGGCGTCGAGACCCTGCGCGCCCAGCTGTCGCTCGTCGCCGGTACGGAGCTGGGGACCAGCCCGGGCGACGTGCGCCGGGCCGTCGGCGACGCCACCGGGCCGTTCCCGGAGCCGGTCGCGCTGAACGTCGTACCGTGGGCGGGTTCGCTCGCCGAGGACGGCTTCTCGTCCGAGGAGATGAAGGTGCGGAACGAGTCCCGCAAGATCCTCGGGCTGCCGGACCTGAAGGCCGCCGTGACGTGCGTGCGGGTGCCGGTCGTCACCACGCACTCCCTCACCGTCCACGCCCGCTTCCAGAGCGAGGTCACCGTGGACCGGGCGCGCGAGATCATCGCCACCGCGCCGGGCGTCGTGCTCTTCGACAACCCGGGCGCGGGCGAGTTCCCCACGCCCGCCGACGTGGTGGGCACCGACCCGACCTGGGTGGGCCGCGTGCGGCGCTCGCTCGACGATCCGACCGGACTCGAACTCTTCGTGTGCGGGGACAACCTCCGCAAGGGGGCCGCGCTGAACACCGCGCAGATCGCCGAACTGGTGGCGGCGGAGTTCACCGCGGGCTGATCCCCGCCCCTATGTCGGGATATGGGGCGCGCCGGGCGTCCGGCCTGCGGGCCGCCCCTTCCCATATGCGGATTCGATCTTAAAATCTGTGTAGGTTCTGTGTGCGGCTTTGGTCCATACCACTTGCCGACGGACCGTTGAGCGTTCGAAGATTTCCCGCCCCGCCCCGCAACCGCACGCGGGGCGGGGAGCGTCTTTAGCGGGCGCCCTCGGGGGTCTCGCGCGCAGGGCGCAACAGGGGCATAGGGGAAGAGCAGGTACGCATGTCGGCATTGAGCGCGGCGCCACCGCTGACGGGGGCGAAGTGTGTCGCAAATGGGGTGCTGGGCGCGTACAACCCTGACGGGGGGAAGCGTGTCCAACAGGCGTGGCAGAGGTTCTCGACTTCACAGCGGTTCAGGCGAGAGGCGCGGCGGTACTCCGTCCGCCCCTCGCACCCCTCGGCGTGCGCCGTGCTCGGGGGCGGGCGCCCGGCGGCATGCCGGTGATCGCCCCCATGCCCGCGCGCATTCCGACGCAAGTGCAGGGCGCTGACGAGACGATGGCGGCCGGCACCACAGTCGATCACCTCACCGAGACCTATCGCGCCCACTACCGCTCCCTGCTCGGACTCGCGGCGCTGCTCCTCGACGACACCGCCTCCTGCGAGGACGTCGTCCAGGAGGCGTTCATCCGGGTCCACTCGGCCCGCAAGCGCGTGCGCGACCCCGAGAAGACGCTCGCGTACCTGCGCCAGACCGTGGTGAACCTGTCGCGGTCCACGCTGCGCCGGCGCATCCTCGGCCTGAAGCTGCTCACCAAGCCGATGCCCGACATGGCGAGCGCGGAGGAGGGCGCGTACGACCTCCTGGAGCGCGACGCCCTGAAGAAGGCGCTCAAGGGGCTGCAGCGGCGCCAGCGCGAGGTCCTCGTGCTGCGCTACTTCGCGGACATGACCGAGGCGCAGGTCGCCGAGGCGCTCGGGATATCCCTGGGCTCGGTGAAGGCCTACGGTTCCCGCGGCATCGCCGCCCTGCGTGTCGCCATGGAGGCGTCGGCATGAGCACCCCGGAACACGGGCAGGACCCGGAGGACCGCTCCGGGGAGTACGACGAGCACCACCGGCAGCACACGGACGACCGACACGCAGGGAACTCAACTGTGAACGACGGACCCCGTCGCCCGGCCGATGCGGCGGCCGACGACGAGCTGGCGCTGCGACGCATGATGCGGCAGGTCGTCGAGGACATCGAGCCGTCGGACGCCGCTCTGGACAAACTGCGCCGCGCGGTTCCGGCCCGCCGGGCCCGCAAGCGGCAGGCCACGGTCGGCGCGGTCGCCGCCGGAGTCTTCGTCGCGATGGCGATCCCCGCGGTGCTGCACGTGACGAGCACGGGCTCGGCCGACCACCCGTCCATCGCGGGCAACAGCACGGCCACGCACAAGGGAAAATCCGCGGGAGCCGGCGACAAGGAGTCGGGCGGCTCGGCAGGGCACTCCGAGGAGCGCGGCAAGGACGGGAAGAAGGGCGAGAAGGACGACGGTGACAAGAGCTCGGGCGGCGGTGCCACCGCCGGCGCCGACCCCGCGTCGACGGCCGCCGCGTCCTCCCCGACCTGCGACGCGGCCGAGCTGGGCACCCCGGTGCCGACGGTCGGCCAGGCCGACGCCAGCGGCGCGGTCTACGGCTCCTTCCGCGTCACCAACACCTCCGCCGGCAACTGCACGGTGGACAGCCCCGGCAGCATCGTCACCATCGCCCAGGGCTCGGCCGACCCGTCGGCGGTGAACGTCGTGGACCACACCTCCGGCGACAGGGCGACCGGTCTGCCCGACCCGGCGGCCCAGCCGGCCCAGCTGGTCCTGGAGCCCGGCAAGTCGTACGAGGTGCGCTTCGCCTGGGTGCCGTCCGCGCCGTGCTCGGCCGGGGGCGACGGTGGCGTGACCGGCGGCGGTACCGGGGGCGGCGAGCCGACTCCGACGCCGTCGACGAGCGGGGACACGACGCCCACCACCGGGGACAGCTCGGCCTCCGCGCAGCTCGCTCCCCAGCTCGGGTCCGACGGCTCGGACGGCGGGAGCGTGGTCGTGTCGCACACCGCGGAGCCCGGGGCGCCCACGGCCGCCGCGACGATCCCGGACGCCTGCGCCGGGACGGTGTACAAGACGGGGCTGCTGCCCGCGTCCTAGGGCGTGTGTCGCCCTGGGACGGCCCTCTCACGCCTGCGCGGCGCCCTGTTCGTCCGGGGCGCCCAGGCCGAGCTCCGCGTCCCGGATGGTCTCGGCCTCGCGCCGGACCAGGCGGAACCACATGAACACGACGAAGCCCGCGAAGACGAACCACTCGCCGGTGTAGCCGAGGTTCTGGAACGCCTTCAGGTCCAGGCCGCTGCCCTGTGCGGCGGTGGCCGGGACCGCCTTCATGGACCCGTCGGCCTTGTCGAGCGTCACCCAGGCGTCGTACACGTCGTACGGGACCAGGTTCACCAGCGACGCGGCGCTGATCATGCCGACCTGGCCCGCGGGCAGGCCGCCGGTGGCGGTCACCCCGTTCGACCCCTGGGACTCGGAGGCCTGGAGCGCGCCGGTCACCGTGACCTCGCCGGTGGGCGCGGCGGGCGCCCTGGCGGCGGACGCCGCGCCGGGCAGCCAGCCGCGGACCACCGGGAGCGCCTTGTCCGTGCCGTCGACCTCGAGCAGCGTCACGACGTAGAAGCCGTCCCGCCCACCGAGGTCGCGGTGGGGGACGAGGAGCTGCTTGCCGTAGTGCCCGGTCGCGGTGGTCCGCTTGCCGGAGGTGTCGGTGGAGACCGGGAGCAGGGCGGCGAGCGGCCGGGCCGCCGCCGTCTTGTTGCTCTCCGTCTGCTCCGAGGCCGTCCGGTGGTTGTCCATCCGGCCCTCGAAGCGGCTGAGCTGCCACGAGCCCATGTACAGGCAGAACGGGATCGCGAGCAGCACGAAGAGGTGGATCCCCAGCCAGCGGGGGGTCAGCAGGAACCGGTACACGCCTTCTACGGTACGGGTCCGATATAAAGCCACATGCCGCGCCCCCCGCCCCCGCCCCGCCGGGCGGCTCAGGCCGGCAAGTGGCGCCTCGCGAAGTCCAGTTCGAGCGCGACCTGCTTGATGCGCTCGTCGACGACGAGCGAGCCGTGCCCCGCCTCGTACCGGTACACCTCGTGCACCGCGTCGCGCGCCGCGAGCCGGTCCACGTAGTTGTCGATCTGGCGGATGGGGCAGCGCGGGTCGTTGAGCCCCGCCGAGACGTAGACCGGGGCCTTCACGTCGTCGACGTACGTGATCGGGGACGACGCCGTGAAACGGTCCGGGACCTCGTCGGGCGCCCCGCCGAAGAGGGTCCGGTCGAGGGCCTTGAGGGCCTCCATCTCGTCCTCGTACGCCGTGACGTAGTCGGCGACCGGGACGGCGGCGAGGCCCACCGCCCAGGCGCCGGGTCGGGTGCCGATGCCGAGCAGGGTGAGATAGCCGCCCCAGGAGCCGCCGGCCAGGACGAGGCGGTCGGGGTCGGCGAGCCCGGAGGAGACCGCCCACTCGCGCACCGCCGCGATGTCCTCCAGCTCGATCAGGCCGACCCGGTGCTTGAGGGCGTCGGTCCACTCCCTGCCGTAGCCGGTCGAGCCCCGGTAGTTGACCCGGACCACCGCGTACCCGTGGTCGACCCAGGCCGCCGGGCCCGCCGCGAAGGAGTCAGAGTCGTGCCAGGTGGGGCCGCCGTGGATCTCGAAGACGGTGGGCAGCGGTCCGCTCGCCCCGGCCGGCTTCTGCACGAGGGCGTGGATGCGGCCCCCGGGGCCCTCCACCCAGACGTCCTCGACGGGGACGGACCGGGGAGCCTTCATGCCGGGCGGGTCGAGGACGACGCCGCCCGTCGTCGAGCGCACCACCGGCGGCTCGGCGGCCGACGACCACAGGTACTCGACGCTGCCGTCGGGCCGGACGGTGGCGCCGGAGACGGTGCCGGGCGGGGTGTCGACCTTCGTCAGCGCGCCCGCGGCGAACTCGTACCGCCACAGGTCGCCGCGGGCCTCGAATTCATGGGCGATCAGCAGCGCCGAGCCGTCCGGGTACCACTCCGCGGAGACGTCGCCTGGCAGGTCGAGGGCGAGGTCGGTCTGGGTGCCCGAGGCGACGTCCCACACCATCGGCTCCCAGCGGCCGCGCCGCTGGTGCCCGACGAGCAGCCGGGTGTCGCCCTCCACGGGCGCGAAGCCGAGCACTTCCAGGCCCAGCTCCCGCTCGCCGCCCTCGGTGTCGTCCAGCTCCGCGACGGTCGAGCCGTCGAGCCGGACCACGCGCAGCGCGGAGTGCATCGCGTCGCCGTGCTCGGTGTGCTCGATCGCGATCAGCGTGCCGTCGTGGCTCAGGTCGCCGACGCCCGCCGACTCGCGGTGCCGGTAGATCTCGGCCGGGGCTTCGGCGCCCGGCCGGACGACGTGGATCGTCGTGCCGTCCTCGTCCGTGGACCGGCCGACCACGGCCGTGCGGCCGTCCCGGCCGATCGCGAGGCCCGCCGGATAGGAGGGGGCGAGCCCCGGCACGGCCTCGATGTCCGTGCCGCCGCCGAAGGGCTGGCGCAGCCAGACGCCGAACTCGTCGCCGTCCTTGTCGCTGAACCACCAGATCCACGCGCCGTCGGGGGAGAGCACCCCGTCCGTCGTCCCGTTCGCCCGGTCGGTCGCCTGGCGCTGGGTGTCCGTGGCTCTGTCCCAGGCGTACAGCTCGTACGTCCCCGTCGCGTTCGACACGAACAAGGAGCGGTCCGGGGCGTCCTCGGCCCAGTCGGGCAGGGACACGCGCGGCGCCCTGAAGCGCTTCTCCCAGTCGGGCATGGACCCGTTGCTGTCACTCATGGCCCCATAGTGCCCGCCCCGGCCGACACTTCGCTGGCGGGTCCCCACAGCCTGTGGACAACTTCTGTCGGTACGCGCTCAGGCATGGCCCCGGGGCAGGCGTATGACCGCCCGCCCGCTCGCCAGGTCCACCCGCGACCGTGCGGGCGGTGCGCCGTCCTCCTCGTCGTCGCGGAGCACCAGCGCGCTCTGCCGCTCCTTCAGCTCGTTCTGCTTCCCCGCCGAGAACGTGGCGTGCAGCTGTTCGAAACCGGTGGACGACACCTGGGAGCGTCCCTTGCGGCGACCGGCGAGCCGCAGCCCCTGGTCGGTGAAGGCGATCACCGTGAGCGCGACGACGAGCCCCGGCAGCGTCATGAAGAAGACGAGTCCCATCGGCTCAGTAAAGCGTCTCCGCACGGTGTGCGACAGAGACGGCCGGCAGAGACGGTCGGCAGCGGCGGCCGACGGAGGCGGCGAGACCCGGCCGGATGGTGCGTCCGAGGGGAGCGGCCGGGTCCGCCTCGCAGGTGGCCCCCTGTGCTGCACGCCTGCCGTCCGCCCCCGTGACACAGGAGGGGGGAGAGGATGAACAGCGCCGACGCAGTTCATCCGCATGTCCCATGTACGGCGACGGTGAGGGGAATCTACGCCTTTGCGCCGCATCCCGGAATACCTCGCGCATATATCTGTTCCGCGACCCGTGATCCACCGCCCCGAGTGGCAGCTCCGGCCCGCTCGGGTCAGGCTGACCGGGGGAACCCGGGGGCGTGCGCGACGGGAGACGGTGAGCGATGTTCGCAGCTCTGGGGCGGTTCGTGGTCCGCAGGCCCTGGTGGGTGATCCTCGGCTGGGTGGTGGTCGCGGCGGCGGTGATCTCACTGGCGCCGAAACTGACCTCCAGCTCGGACGAGGCGAGCTTCCTGCCCGACAGCTACGAGTCGATCAAGGCGGCCGACGTCCAGGAGACGGAGTTCCCGAAACAGCAGAACATCGGGGCCGTCATCGTCTTCCAGCGCTCCGACGGCGCGAAGCTGACCGCCGCCGACTCCGCCGAGATCGTCCGCGTCTCCAGGGAACTGGCCGCCAAGGACATTCCCGAGGTCGACGCCGTCGTCCCCGGCAAGGCCTCCCCGAACGGGCTCGTGCAGACCTCCATGGTCGCCATGCCGAAGATCACCGACCCCTCGGACACCTCCGAGCAGGACGCGGTGAAGACCCTGCGCGGCGACCTCCAGCAGGAGATCAAGGACACCGGCCTGCGCGCCGGGATCACCGGCTCCGCCGCCACCGCCCTCGACGAGTCCGAGGCCTCCGAACGCGCGGGCCTGCTGGTCGGCGTCGGCACCATCGTCATCATCGTCGTGCTGCTCCTGCTGATCTTCCGCAGCCCGATCATCGCGCTGCTCCCGGTCGTCCTGATCGGGCTCATCTCGCCGCTCGCGACCGGTCTGATCGCCTCCGCCAACAAGGCGTTCGACATGAAGGCCGACTCCTCGATCCAGGAGCTGCTCACCGTCGTCCTGTTCGGCGTCGGCACCGACTACATCCTGTTCCTGCTGTTCCGGTACCGCGAGGCGCTGCGCGACGGGGAGGATCCGAAGTCAGGCATGGTGCACGCCGTGGAACGGGTCGGCGAGGCCATCACCTCGGCGGCGGGCGCCGTGATCGTCGCGTTCGCGGCCCTCGCGCTCTCCACCCTCGGCATGCTCAAGTCGATGGGCCCCGCGCTCGCCATCGCCGTGTTCGTGACGCTGTGCGCGGGCCTGACGCTGGTCCCCGCGGTCGTCTCGCTGCTCGGTACGAAGGTGTTCTGGCCGTCCAAGTCCTGGCAGCGGGAGCCGACCGGTACGGGCTTCGCCCGGCTCGGCGGGGCCATCGGGCGCCGGCCCGCCGTGTGGGCGCTGGTCTCCGCGCTCGTCATGGGCGTGCTCGCCCTGGGCGCCCTCGGCTACAAGGCCAACTTCGACCTCTCCACGTCGTCGCTGCCCAAGACCAAGGAGTCCATGGTCGCGCTCGACGACCTGGAGAAGGGCTTCCCCGCGGGCACCACCGACCCCACCAGCGTGTACCTGACGTCGGACTCGGACACCCCGCTCACGGTGGCGCAGACCGCCGCGTTCCGGAAGGCGCTGTCCGAGGCCGACGGGGTCGGCACCGTCGGCGCGGCCACGCGCAGCACGGACGGCACCGCCGCTGCCTACAGCGTGATCCTCGACGATCCGCCGGCCTCCGACGCCGCCATGTCCACCGTCCGGGACGACCTGCGGCCCGCCGCCCGGGCCGGAGCGCCGGACGGCACCCGGGCGCTGGTCGGCGGCATCACCGCCGTCTACGTCGACATCAACAAGGCCGTCGACCGGGACTACTCCGTGGTCTTCCCCGTCGCCGCGCTCTGCATCATGGTCATCCTCGGGCTGCTGCTGCGCAGTCTCGTCGCGCCCTGGTACCTGATGGCGTCGGTGGCGCTCGGCTTCGGCGCCACGCTGGGGGCCACGTCGTTCCTGTTCACCCGGATCGGCAGTCAGCCCGGGCTGATGTTCATGCTCCCCGTGATCATGTACTTGTTCGTGGTCGCCCTCGGCACCGACTACAACATCCTGATGGTGTCGCGGCTGCGCGAGGAGGCCCGCGCCGGGCGGAGTCCGCACGATGCCGCCGGGACCGCCGTGCGGCATTCCGGGCCGACGATCGCCTCGGCGGGCGTCATCCTGGCCGGTACCTTCGCCACGCTGATGCTCGCCGGCAACTCGACCCTCTCCCAGATGGGGTTCGCGCTGTCGTTCGGGATCGTGATCGCGGCGTTCGTGATGGCGATGGTGTTCACGCCCGCCCTGACCGCCCTGATCGGCCACGCCGCATGGTGGCCCGGCCACGGCGACCGCCGCGGTAAGTCGTAGTTCGTCCGCGGCCCGGTGGCCGCTTCTCGCGCAGTTCCCCGCGCCCCTGAAAGGCCTGCGGCCTTCAGGGGCGCGGGGAACTGCGCGACCGGCCACGACGGCGCCGCGCCGAGCCGGT
>NZ_JBEOYI010000033.1:0-71573 GCF_040297005.1 Streptomyces sp. NPDC001904
TTCTGGCCGCGGGCCTCGGCGTTGGCGTTCCCCCCCCCCCGCCTGATTAATACGACGGCCACCCCTAACCCCCCCCCCCCCCCGGGGGGGGGGGGGGCCCCCCCCCCGCCCCCCGCGACGAGAAGGCACCAGGCACCGCCGTCACCTTCGGGCGAGACCGCCCGTCGTCTTCATCCAGCTGTGCGCCGGCCGCCCCGGGCGCGCCCCGTTCAGGCCGCCCGGCTCACCGCCTGGTGCAGCGCCCCTCCCCACACATGCCGTCCCGCACAACGCGCCTGGCACCGGGGGTCCTTCGCCGCGCGAGGCCCCCGCACCGCACCGTCTTGGAGCACATCATGCAGATCACGCACCACGTTCCGCTCGGTCCCGTGACCGTCTCCCTGCTCGCCCCCGGCGACTGCTTCAGCGTGGCCGTTCCCAACGGGGCCCCGCACCCCTGCCGCCCTCCGTTTCTGAACATCGTTGAGATCGCACGGAACGCGACGCTTCCCGGCTACACCACCGTGTCCACGACCGACGGCCCGGTCACGCTCCCCTGCGACCTTCCGATCACACCGCACACCATGACGCGTTCCCTGCCGGTGACCTGCGCGGAGTGCGGCACCGTCGAATGGCTCCGGCGGGATCTCGCACTGCACGGCGTCCCCGCCCTGGCGGTCTGTTCCGACTGCGCGCAGCAGGCGCCCGGACCGGACCCGTCGACCGCAGAGGGCCGCTCGATCCGAACGCTGCTCGTGAAACTCGACGCGCTGGAAAGCAGGTCCCCGGAGTGGCCCGTCGACGCCATCGCCGAGTACGTCAGCACCTGGCGGACGCAGTTCCAAGCCGGTCAGCACGATGATGCCAGCGAGGGCGAGCACACCGCCGGGCGGGACTCCGCGCACCCGAACGAGAACGGCTCCGTGCACCGCATCCACCTGCCCGCCCAGCGCGACCGCCGATGGGGAGCCTGACATGCTACGCCCTGCCACCAACCGCCCCGAGGGGGCAGCCATCTGGGCACTTCACACCGCCGTCCACGACATCCAGCACCGCTGCGGCGAGCTGCCGGGAGCCGACGTCGTGTACACGGTGGAACGGTGGCTGGAGCAGTTCGACTTCTCCGAGCCGACTGCGCCCGACCACCCCGAGGAACAGCCGCTCACCCTGGAGACACTCGGGATCCGCTACCTGCTTGCCGTGGCCGACCGGACCTACGCCACGCCCGGCCGGCGCGACGACGCGATCCGCACTGAGCTGGGGCTCTCCCCTGCCAGGTACTTCCTGTTGCTCAACGCGGTCATCGATCAGACCGCAGCACTCCGGCTCGCCCCCGTCACCGTCAACCGGTTGCGTCGGCTGCGAGAGGTGAAGCGGTCAGCCCGCGAGGGCGGCAGCTCCACCTGATCCGCGCCCGGGTGCCGCCGGGGTCCGTGCGCAGCACCGCGGCGGTCCGGAAACCCGGATGACACCACACCAGAATTAGGCATTATCGAGCATGTCGGGATGGTGGTTGCCATCCCGACACCGCCCAACGTCCGTCGCACGTAGGGAGTTCGGCCATGAACGGACAGACCACCGCAACGATCCACGGCCGGGTACACGGCACCGTGCAGCTACGGCTCACCGCCTCCGGCACAGACGCCGCCCGCTTCTGGATCCTCCAGTTCCCCGCCGCCGACAATCGCGACACCGACCGGCCGAGGCAGGGCGACCCGGTTCCGTTCATCTGCACCGTCCAGGGCGCAGCCGCGCGGCATGCCGCCGAAACGCTCACCGACGCCGTGCACGTCATCGCCACCGGCGAACTCAGAGTGAGCCCGAGCCCGCAAGCGTCCGGCACCCAACTGCTGTTCCTCGACAACGCCCGCGTCGGAGTCGACCTCAGCCACCACGTCGCCTACATCGACGCCACCCTCCCCGCTGTCCTGGCCGGACACGCAGCCACGCACGCCGCCTGAGCCTCACCATCGCCCCCGGTCTGCGGGTGCCGCCGCCCACGGCGCGGCGGCACCCGCAGACCGGCGACCCGAAAGGACCACGCGATGCACACCATGTCCCTGGCCGCCGACACAGCAGCCCTGCTGCTCCCCGAGAACGCCTGGACCGCAACACCGGATCCCGCATGGGGCGGTGACCAGGTCGTCCGCATCACCCACTCCGACGGCCGCTCCATCCGGATCCAGCCCGCGCGCCGCAACGGCTACATCCACGCCAGCGTGATCTACCCCCACCCCAGCCACTTCCACCTGCACGCCGCCCACGAGCCCACCACCGAAATGCGCGCCGACCGCGGCGCCGCGGCTCTCGCCAAAGCCATCACCCGCAAGCTGCTGGAGGTCTACACCGACACCTACGCCCAGGTCCTCGCGGCCAACACCGCCTACGCCGAACTCCAGCAGCAGGAGCAGCGGTTCGCCGAGCGCCTCACCGAGATCATCCCCGGAGCCCGGATCACGTCACACCAGACGGCGGTCACCGTGAAACACAACGGCCCCGCACCCGCCACTGCCTCCATCCAGGTCAGCGGCGGGCAGCACACCGTGACGCTCCGCTGGGTCGGCTCAGCCACGGCAGAAGCCGCCGCGCGCGCCTACGCCGAGACCGTCACGACCGGCTCCGGCGCGGCCCCGCGCGCCGAGAAACTGCGCGCGGAGGCCGAGCAGTTGCGTACCGAGCTGGCCGAGGCGCGAGCGCTGGCCGCTCATGCCTCGGAGTACCGCGTTCTGCTGCCCGACATTGACGCAGCACTCGTCGTCCGTCGGCAGCCCCGGCACAGCGGCGACGGATGGTCCGTTGAGGCCCTGGGACACGGCGGTGGCCGCGCCTGGACTGCGGAGGGCTGGCAGCACGCGTTCGGTTCCCTGCGCGTCGACCGCCTCTTCTGCTGGCCGTCCGCGGCTGCCGCCATCGATGAGGCGCGCAACGCCCTTGCGGAGCACCTCTGATCGCGCAGCCATCTTCCGCCACGCATCACCTGCACCCGTACCGCCCGGAAGGAACTGCTCATGTCTGACCTCGAACTCGCCAACACCCGCGCCGGCGGCACCCGCCTCATCGGCACCGCCAAGGGCGACGGCACCGCGGAGCTTGTGCACCACCAGGGCTTCCGGTGGTCCCACCGTCAGCGCTTGTGGTACGTCCCGGACAGCCGCGACACCTGCGCCGACGAACGCCACCTCCAGCAGACTGCCGAAGCTCTGCGCACGGCAGGCCACACGGTGAACGTCACCGTCGACAACGACCACCGCCGCTCGTTCGCCGTTGCCGAAGCGGACCGGACCGCAGCAGCGGCGGCCCGCGCCGAGCGGTTCGGCCGCTGGGCGCAGCGCGCCGCGACAGAGGCCGAGGCGCACTATGCACAGGGGCAGCGGATGCTGAAGTCCATTCCCCCGGGCCAGCCGATCCTCTACGACCACTACAGCGCCAACCGTGAGATCCGCTTCCGCGAGCGGATGCGCCGCCACTTCGAACTGGGTCACGCCGCCTCGCTGAACGCCGGCGAGTGGGCCCGCCGGGCCGAGCACGCCGGGCACTACACGCAACACCGCCAGGCTCCGGGCGCCACGTTGCGCCGGATCACCGACCTGGTCGCCAGCGTGCGCCGCATCGAGCGGCAGCAGCGGGCCGAGGTCCTGCGCGCCACGGAAGGGCAGGGCGAGCCCGAGAGCCTGGTCGATGTGCTCGCCGAGCTGGACCGTAAGCACCACGACCTCACCGAGCAGATCGGCTACTGGCAGCACGTCATCGCCGAGGCCAAAACCAACGGCGCCAGGATCTACGGCCCCGACGACTTCACGGCCGGGCAGTTCGCTCACGTGTGCGGCCGCTGGGTGGAGGTCTTGAAGGTCAACCTGAAGTCGCTGTCGGTGGCCAGCTGCGCGGCGCGGCAGGATGTCGTCACCCGCGAGGATCCGGGCGTACGGCCTGCCCGCGTTCCGTACAGCTCGGTCACGGGCCAGGCCCGCCCCGATGAGGTTCTCACCGAGGACGACATCCACAAGGCGTGAGCCCGATGCCGCCTCACCTGTCACGTCACTGAACAACACCGGCCCACGGGCAGTTCATCGCCCGGGGCTGCCCCGCACCGGAAAAGCGCGTGACACCACGAAGTTTTTCGGTATTATGGAACATGTCGTCACGCGTTCGATCTGGAGACACCATGGACATCCACGAACTCGACCATCTGAACATCGACGAACTTCGCGCCGCACTCCACACCGAGGCGGACCGACTGCCCGACCGACACCCCGTACGACTGGTGTGGGAACGGCTCGACGAAACGCTGACCGCCCGCGGCCCTGAGTACCTGAATTGGAAGCCCCGTACACGCGAGCTTTGGCCAGTGGTTGCTGTCGATCTGTCCTTGGGCTGAGGCTCGTTATGGGGCCGGGGCTTGTCGCCGGCGAGGGAGAGCCGACGCCCCGTGTCGCAGGGGGTGGGCATAGTGCCCGCAGAAACGAAGATCGGGAGCGTCACGCGCGAACGGTACGAGGAACTCATAGCGCAGGACCGCAAGCTCGTGCTGGACGAGACGAAGATCCAGTTCAAAATCGGAGACGACGCGTTAGAGATCGAGCCGCCGCGGCCGCACGGTGGCTCCCGTCCTGCGGCTGCTGAGGACGGGGCGGGGGTACGCGAGACGCTGGAGCGGTTCGCGGAGGACATCGGTCTGTCCTACGACCAGGTCAGGATAGTGAGGCACACGGCGAGCCGGTGGCCGCGTGAGCACCGTGCCGAGGACGTCGCGTTCAACATTCACCGCATCCTGGAACAGCGGGAGGACCGCTTTGAGGTGATCTTCGATCCGCCGCTGCATCCGCGCAGTGGGAGGCGCCAGTGGACCGGGGATGCCGCGAAGCGTCTGGTTGGCTGGCAGGTCGACACCCCGCGGTCGGTGCAGGAGAAGGTGGAGGCGATTCATGACTTGGCGGCCGACGAGCAGGTCGCCGCGCGGGTGGCGACCGACTTCCTGCGCCGTCCGGATGTCGCTTTCCGTGCCGCGAGCGACGACACCGCCCGGCATCTGTTCAACAAGGCCCAGACCGCGAGGGCCCAGCAGTTCGAGCAGGCCGCGCAGGATCCGGCCGATCCGCGGCGGAAGAACCCGTTGGCGCCGGCGCTGCGGGCGATCGACCAGAACATCGAGTTCTTCGACCTGGTGGGCGCCTTCCACAAGTTCGTCGCGTCCCTCAACCGGCTGGTGCCACAGTTCCACGGTCGGCAGCTGACCGAGGACGCACGGGACGTGGTGCTGCAGAACGTCGCACGTGCGCGGGCGGCCTGCGACTGGGTGGAACACGCAGTCTCCACGGGCGAGACCGACATGGACGAAGAACTGGCCCGCCTGCTGCGCGGCGGCGAGTAGCCATGGCCCGCCGCAAGGGGGACGCGGCCCGGCGGCACGCCGAGTGCATCTGCCGCATCCTGCTGGAGGCCCGCCCGGCCGGTCTGGACTTCCCGCAGCTGCTGGCCGCCTGTGAACTGACCCGGTATCAGGCACGCGATGGGCTTGCCATGCTCCGTGACCTGATCGCCGAGCGGGGCTGGCCGCCCCTGGTCTACTCCCGCCTGGAGGGCTGGTACATCTTCACCGCCGACCCTGACGAGCTGGAGTCGTACGAAGTGCTGTGGGTGCGAGGAAAGCTGACCCAGGTCCGCCGCTTCATCACCTCCACCCTCGCGCCGCATGCCCAACTGACGCCGGAGGACAAGCGGGTGCGGTTCATGGTCACCCAGATCAACGCGGTCGAGGCCACCCTCGACCTGATCGCCTGAACCGGGAGACACACATGCGGCAGCGACGCTATCCCTCGGACACCAGCGATGCCGAGTGGCAGGCCATCGAACCGTTGCTGCCGCCACCCGCTTGGACAACACCGCGCGGCGGTCGGCCCGAGGCGCACCCGCGCCGGGAGATCGTGGATGCGATCCGCTACGTGTGTTCCGAGGGCTGCCGATGGAGAGCGCTGCCCGCAGACTTTCCGCCTTCCGCCACCGTGTACGGGTTCTTCCGGCGCTGGACGAGGTCCGGGACCCTGGAGAGAGTTCGTGATTGCCTGCGCCGTCAGGTGCGGTGTCGCACGGGGGCCTCGCCGCACGGGGTGGCGTCGGTGATCGATTCCCAGTCCGTCAAGGCCGCCGAGACCGTCGCCAGGGCATCGCGAGGATTCGATGCCGCGAAGCACATCAACGGCAGGAAACGCCATGCCATAGTCGACCTTCAAGGGCTTCCCCTGCTGGTCAGCGTCACGCCCGCCGACATCCACGACGCGAACGCCGGACGGATGATTCTGACCCGCTTGCGCCAGGCACATCCCGAAGTCGCCATTGTCTGGGCCGACTCGGCCTACGCGGGCACCCTTGTTACCTGGGCGAAAGCAACCTTGAACCTGACCGTCAGGACCGTAAGCCGGCCCAAGAACGCCTCCGGATTCGTGCTGCTGCCACGCAGGTGGATCGTGGAACGATCATGGGCATGGTCTATGCACGCCCGCCGCCTGGTCAGGGACTACGAACGCAGTCCGTCCAGTGCCGAGGCGATGCTCACCGTCGCGGCGATCACGCTCATGTCCCGCCGCCTGGCCAGGCCCGACCGCTATCCCACCTCCGCGCCGGCCCGGGCCGGAGAAGCCCTACAGGCAGCGTGAAAAGGGGAAGGTGCACCATGCACACGAACGTGCGGATGAAGTGGGCTGCGCTCGGCTGATCCGGCGCCGTTTCAGGCGAGGAACGCTCCGTCTGGGTGTCCGGTCTGACGGATTGCCCCCAACGGGTATGGGGTTGACCGGCTCTGCTGCTGAAGGTCGCGATGAAAATCGCCCAGCACGGCAGCAATCGGAGCGTGGCGGTCGAAGATCGAGGCGATTCGCTCCGGCACATCCGCAGGGATCTGCCCTCGGGCGCATGCGCGCACGAAGGCGCTACGACCTTCCTCCCCGAACCCGTACAAGGCGGTGGCCAGCCAGCGCACCAGATACGTGACGGTGTAGCTGGCGTCGTAAGAGCGGTGCTGATCGAAGAACTCCGCTTCGTCCGGGGCGAGGTCGAACTGTGAGGAAATGGCCAGGCCGTAGTCGGCGAAGAAGAGACGATGACCGTCGGTAAGGATGTTCTCGAAGTGCGCGTCGAAGTGCAGCAGCCCACGCGCGTTCATGAACGAGACGCCGGCTGCCAACTGTTCTTCCACCATGGCGCAGGCCCGGCCCGCTACCTCGCCCCCGGCGGCGACCTGCGCGCCCAGCCACTCGTGCACATTCTGCGGAAAGTACTCGAGGAAGAGCACCACACTGGACGAGGAGCGCTGCAATGCCTCGATGCGTCGGCGCACCTCCAGCCCGCCACCCCAGTAGGCGACAACGCGCTCCACGTCGGCCAGTTCCTCGGGCAGCGCCCGCAAAGGGCTCGGCAGCACCCGCCAGTGGTACATCAGCGGGAAGCCCTCGCACTCACCCGCGAGCACCCAGTTCGTCGTCATGGTCTGCGCAGCGAGCTCCCGCCAGGCCCCAAAACCCGGCCCGCCGATTCCGTAGTGACAGAAAGTCGGCAGCCCGAACACGTTCGCCGTTGACCGGGCCACCTCTGGCTGGACCTCCAACTCGGTTAGGGGCACTTGCTTCACGAAGACGGGAGTTCCGGCGATTTCCAGCAGCGCCGACGTTCCACCGATGCCAGAGCCGAGAGGCCGGGCTTGGTCCACAAGATCCGCCAGGCCGCGGTCACTGCAAAGGGCCAGCGACGTGGAAACGGCACTGTGAGCGGCCAGACGCGTACTGCGAGACATCACAGGGAGCTGCATGAGACGTCACTCTAGAGGGTGATCGACCACTGCCAGCGATCACAGTTCATCGCTGCAGCCATGGACATGTCCGCTTCAAATGCAGGTTCTGAGGGGCTGCCCGCCCTGTGGGATGCCTCCCGCGAGCCCGGCGCCCCGGCCCCCTCGGTGCGCCCCTTCCTCGATGTCTCAACGGCGCACCCGCGACCGGCCGTCGCCCACAACCTCGATCTCTACCTGGACGCATCGCCCACACCGCACGGCTGGTGGGTCTACGCCCCCCAAGAAGCCACGGAGCAAGCAGTACGCGAGGACTGGCCCGACGAACTGCTGCCCGTCGTGCAGCTGGCCCGCTCACGCGGCTGCGCCTACGTCCTCTTCGACGCAGACGGTCCGACCTACAGCACTCTCCCCGTCTTCGGCCACTAACCGACCGCAGCCGCGCCCGGTGCCCCCACCTCGGCGAGGCGGGGGCACCGGACACCGGCCTCACATCACACCGAGCACACGAGAAGGGACCCGCAACCCATGACAGCCGCCGGCGACTCCGCCCGCAGCCTCCTGCTCCCTGACACCTACGTGCGTCTCGCCCATCAGGCGGCCGCCGCTGCCGTTGCTGCTGCCGACAGCGCGATGGAGGCAGCGTGCCGCACCCCCTCCGACCCCACGTCCGGAGCCGGCCGCCTTGAGGAGGCCATGCACGCGGCCCATGCTCACGCCTGCGAGGCCGAGCGCTTCGCCCTGTGGACCGCGCAGTGGGACGCCGACGAGACACACCTGAGTGTGCTCGCCAACTACACAGCCCGCGCGATCGATGCAGCTGTCCGCGCGCAGGAGAGCGCGGGGAGCAGGGGCGCGGACGCACGGGAACTGCGAGCGCTCATGCGCCGCCCCCTCAGCGCCGAGGAACGTGCCGAGCGGGAGCGTGCGGCACGGCGCCAGGAGGCCGCGGACGAGGAGGCCGCGCGGTCGGCCACCGGTATGGACAGCGACAACCGGCGGCAGGCAGAGCTCAACCGGTTCCTGGCGGAGGAGACCGTGGCCGGGCTGGGATGGACGCCCGGGCATGTCCGCGTCCTGGAGGCGGCCGCCGCCGGCGGTCTCTACTGGCACAGCGGGCAGGCACGATGCTCTCCCGTCCCCGGTACACGTACGGGGGGCCGCAAGGTCAGCCGGGAGCGCACGGAAGCTCTGTTCGCCATGCGATTCCTCAGCGCGCGCCGACACAAAGACGGGTCCCGCTCGCTCACCCTCAGCCCCATGGGGTGCATCGCCCTGAAACTGGCACGCCTCCAGCCTCAGGGGCTGTTCGCCGACGAATGCTCCGCGTACGCGGCCCGGTACGCGCGCGCAGCACGCAGCTGGATGTCCGGCGAGGAGAAGAAGTCGGCCGGGCGCCGCCTGGTCCCGCTGGACCGGATCGCGCTGCGCCTGTACCGGCAGCCGGTGACTCTCGTGGAGCAGGAGCAGCAGGTCCTGCGTGACGCGTCGCAACAGTGGGAGGACGAGGGCGGCTTGTGCCCCGGCGTGCAGACACCGCGCCCCGCAGCCGCGGCAGATGCGACTCCCGCCGGCGCAGCCGCAGAACCCGGGACCCCGCACCCCCCAGCGCCGGCCGGGCGGGACGACGGCGCCATCGCTGCGGTGCGCCGACCGCAGCGTGTGCTCTCCTCATCCGAGCTCCGCGTCGTGCACGAGACCTCGCTGCTCAACCTTCACGGTGCTCTGCTGATGGGCATCGTCGACCCGGTGGCCAACCCCTCTGCCATGTCCGAGGCCGAGGGTGACTGGGTCCGCAGCAACGTCTGGCCCGAACACCTCAAGACGATTGACCGCAAATATCCGTGGGGGTTCTACCGCTGGTCGACCTGTGAGCGAGGGACCTGCTGGAACTGCCTTGCGGGACGCTGCGACTGGTGCGTTGACCGGCAGCAGGGCGGGCCCAACCAGGACGACAACACCGGCTGGCTCCTGAACCAGCACGGCTTCGCCGTGGCCAAGCACATTCTCAGGCCGGGCGGTGAGCGCTGCATCTGGTGGTGCCGCTGTGCCTGCGACAAAACCGGTGCGCTCGCACGCCGGGCGCGCGTCCCCGCTCAGTCCGCCGGCCGCGCAGAGCCACCGGAGCCAGCCGCGCCAGATCAGCAGGAGCTGCCCGGCAGCCGGACACAGCTGCCGCTGTTTTGACCACACCCCACTCGATCCGCGAACGGACACTCCGCCGCCTGCGGCATCTGTCACGGGAGGACTCATGAAACACACCGTCTCCGACGAGCAGATCGCGGCCGCACTTCGGGGCGGGCTGTCGGCCGCCCGGGTGGGCGCCGACCTTCACGTCGACCGCGCGCGCGTCCGGCGGATCCGCGACGCCCTGGGGATCGCACCCCAAGGCTTCAGCGCGCAGGCCACCGACGAGCAGATCGCGGCCGCACTGCGCTCCGGCCTTTCGGTGACGAGAACCGCCGCCACCCTGCACGCCGACAGAGCACGCGTCCGCAGGATCCGAGACGCCCACAACTTCGACCGGTACACCGCACCGGAGACAACCCGCACGCTGGAGGAGAAGTGGGCCAGCTGTACGCGCCCCGGCGAGGACGGTCACCTGCTGTGGACCGGCGAACGCAACGGGAAGAGCGGGAGCCCCGTCATGCGGCACCGCGACACGGGATACAGTCCGGCGGCCGTCGCCTTCCGACAACGCACCGGCCGGGACCCGCACGGTTACGTCTTCGCCGCCTGCGGACAACGGCACTGCGTCGCCCCCGACCACGTCCAGGACCAGGACGAGCGCGCGGCGGCACGCACCGCCCTGCGCGGCGCACCGGTTCCCGGCACCTGCCGGTACGGCCACGCCCAGGCGGCCCACGGCCGGTTCGAGCCGGACGGCACCGCGTACTGCGCCCGCTGCAGCTACCTGACCAAGCACCCCGACCTCGACGACCGCCCGACGCTGCCCAAGGATCTGTCCGAGGCCCTGAACCGCAACATCGAGATGCTCGACCAGGTGCACGCCCGCTGGACCGGTCCGCGCGCCAACGGACGGCCCTATCTGTTCTTCGGGGGCACGCGGTTGACTCCCGCACGGGAGGTGTTCCGCCTGCACCACGGGCGGGAGCCGAGCGGACAGGTCAGGCCGGTCTGCACGGTTGACGAGTGCATCGCAGTGTTCTGCCTGCAGGACCGGACGCTCCGCACAGCCGAAGCCCGGCTGTACCGGGCCGTTTTCGGAAGAGCCGCCCCCTGAACAGGACCCCACCGCCCCTCAACCCGACTCCGACCTTCTTCCATACATCCAGGGAGCTCCGCATGGACAACAGCAACGCCACCGAACTGCTGCTCGCACTGGCTCATCAGGCTCCAACCGTCGACGACACCGATCAGTTGAAGGAGATGCTGCGCACGGCGCACACCGCATGGTGTGAAGGCATCGCAGAGGTGCGGTACCACGTCGTCCGCGCCTGCCACGACCTGACCGACGAGACGGTCCGGCAGCGCTGCACCGCGGCCGGGACCGAGTGGGCCGCGGACATCCCGCGCAGCGAGGCGGTGTCGCGCCTTGCCTTCGCCGTGTGGGAGGACTCGCCGGCGGCCATGGCCTTCAGCGAGTTGGAGACCTGCGCGTCGCAGCGCGGGGTCAGTCTCGTCGACGAGGTCTTCGAGTAATCTCGGGGACGGACTGGACACACACCACCCCCTATTGGCATTATCGAACATGTCGCACTGATTCTGGGTGCGGCCACTCGACGACGCCGAAGGGGGTTTGTGATGTCCGAGACCGCACGCCTGGTCGACACCGCGCAGATCGCGGACGAGTTCTCGACGAGCAAGCCCCGCATCAGCGAGTGGAGCAACGACCCCTCCAGCGGCTTCCCCGCGGTGCACCACCTCGAGGGCCGCAAAAAGTTCTGGGAGCACGACAAGGTCGCCGCGTTCTTCGCCGCGCGCACCAAGCCTCAGCGGACGCTGCCGGCCTCCGTCCTCGAGGCGGACCAGGACGAGCTCCTCACCAAGAAGGAGGTCACGCAGCTGCTCGGCTACGCGGCACCGTCCACGATCAACGCGTACTTCCGGGACCGGCCCGGGTACTTCCCCGAGCCGGACGAGGACATCGACGGGCAGAAGTGGCGTCGCGGCACCATCGTCGCCTGGGCACAGAGCCGACCGGGCAAGGGCCGCCGAGGCAAGAAGACCGCCGCGCCGCTGCCGGTCGTCGACGCCAGCGGCGATCCCGACGAGCTGCTCGGCAGCGAGCACGCCGCGGCGCTGCTCGGCTACTCGAGCAAGGCCAGCTTCTCCAGCGCACTGCACCAGGGCCTCATCCCCCAGCTTCCCGAGCCCGAGCAGCGCGGCGCCGGCCGCGGGGCGCCCAAGTTGTGGCGCCGCGCCACGATCGTCGCCGCGGCCCGGGAGCGCGGCACCCTCTCGAGCACAGCCGAAGACGACACGGTCGGCGCCGCCGAAGCGGCCCAGATCCTCGGCTACGCCAGCACCAGCAGCTTCACCAGCGCGCTCGCCCACGGCCAGCTGCCCGAGCTCGCCGAACACGACACCGTCCAAGGACGGCGCGGCAGCGAAGGCCCGCCGCAGCAGCGCCACTGGCAGCGGTCCCGGGTCATGGAACTCGCCGATCAGCGGCGCGCCAAGCGCACCACTGCGCAGGAGCTAACCTGAAACGTGGCAGACGGGAAAAGGGGCCGACGAACGCCCCGGCGGCCCGACTGCCCACACGACGACCGGTAGTGAGGGACTAACCACCCCTCCCCGGGAGACTCCGTCTCCCGGACCGGTCGTCGCTTCTATTCCATCAGGAAGCCTAAAGACCCACGAAGCCCCGCCGCAAGATATCCGGCGGGGCTTCCGGACCCAAAACAGCAAAGCTAGTCAAAGTGATATCTCAACCAGTCTGTCCCACCTAGCGGAACAACTCCGGCTGCCGCAAGCCGCTTTGCTTCATCCGTGTAGTAATGACTAGCCACCCGTGACCGCGCACCCGACATGGAATTCTCCAGCCAGACACCCTTATACATATCCTTTGCGGCACGCTGCCGCAACCTTCTCCAAACTTTCGCGAGCTCCGCTTCGTCGGTCACACCCGCAAGGAAAGATTCCCTGAGAATTTTGTCAGATTGCTCGCCAAGGGTGATAAATAGGGAGTCAGGATTTCTCTTAGAGTACTCAAGCGATGATTTAGCGCCCAAGTCGGCAGGAGTGGGACTTAGGGAAATGCGATCGATGCCGCCACTGCACCTTACGCCTTCCCCTCCCATATCAGTTCCGCTCACTAGTTGCACTCGATAGTCGGGGAAGAAGCACTCCTCCACCAGAGACATCCCCAACTCGCGAGCCCACCCCAAAGCCATCAGGAAGATCTCTTGCCGGTCACCGTGAAACTGTAGAGTTATCCTCATTGCGACTCGCTAGTTGTAGGCAACAAAGTGCATTGGGATCCCGATATCTTCGAGATCTTGTAGCGCCTCTGCTTCTCGCTTTATTGGGGCGCCAGATCGCATCGTCCGTTTCCCAACGTTGATCCCATACATGCTGCCATCCGGCCTTTGTACGAGAACATCGGGGCGACGCGAACTCTTGAATCCTCCGGGCGTGGCAAACTCCCTTTCAGGCAACGTGCCACCTCCCGCGATCACCTGCCCATCAGTCACCTGGTCTGCAACCTCGGCGATCTTGAGGTTATGCGGGCCTGTACCTGCCGGCTTGGGCCCACGCATCATGGCTGGCTTGCCGCCATTGGCGCAATCGCACACCGACCTATGGCGAGGGATGGATCCACCACAGTTATGAACCAGAACCGCTGCGGTGCCCGCCACTACATAGTACGTGTGAAGGCCGTCGACAGTCAGATTTCGGGTTTCCTGCGTGCGGTGGCGACGCTGTACGGCTTGGACTGTGATGGTCTCGCCATCGTCTGCGCGGAGAGTCTCACCAGCCTGCAGGGTCCCAGCGAGCTGCCATGCATGCTTCGACGGTGACCAAAAGGGGTGGTGCACGGTGGCCGTGATCGTCGCAGCGTTCTTGCCGTGACCGACAACCAAATTCACGAATTCTTTGTCGGTCTTCGTGATGATTGTTCGGAGAACGGTCCTGGTTTCAGTTTTTCCGTTCTCAGGGTTAGTTGCGAGAACCTTGTCGCCAGGCTTAACGTCCTCAATCTTCTTAGTTGATCCGTCGGCCAGCTTCACCCTCGTGGTCAAAGAGAAGCTGTCACAGCCGCCAATGCCCCACCCTCTGCCGAGACCACGAATCGGGGAGATACCACCGAAACTTCCTCCGAGCATTCCCGTACTGATCGCCGCATCAAGACTATGCTGCCTGACGCTGCACCAGAAGTCACCGTCTTCACAGCCGATATCGACGAGGCCCATGGTCTCGCGCCAGTCGGGAAGGTCGGTGGCGCCGGTCGCCGCTGGTGCATTTATGGCAGCTTGTTCGGCGACAGCGGAGGTGCATGCCTGCTGTGCTGTGTAGCCGAAGGAGGAGCAGCCTCCGCCGCCTCCGCCGGAGGTGGAGCTTCCAGAAGAGCCGGTGGTGTCCGAGCTGTTGGTTGTTCCGGCGTTGTTCTTCTTCTTGCAGGTGTAGTAGCAGTTTCCCTTTCCTGTGCCGCCTCGGGGCTTTCCTACACCGTCACGGGTTCCGCCCTTTGTCTTTCCGCACTGACCGGTGCCGTCGTCCTCACACAGACCGCTCGGGTCGCTGTAGTTGATCGGGTCGTTGTGGCTATAGCTGTAGCCGGACAGATTTTGTGGGTCGTAGGGAACGGAGAGCGGGTCGGGGCTGAGGAAACGGCCGAGGGTGGGGTCGTAGGCTCGGGCGCCGAGCAGCGAGAGACCGGTTGAGGTGTCCTCGGTTTTGCCCAGGAATCCGCGGTCGGTGCCGGCTGGGAGGGCCCCGGAGCGTTGGTCGCCGTAGGGGGTGTAGCGGCGGCGTGTGGTGGTCCCGCTGTTGGCATCGATGGCGAGCTGGGTGGATGCCTGGGTGTCGGCGGCGAGGTAGGTGGTTTTGCCCTTGCCTGCGTCGGCGTTGGTGGTGCGCATCGCGACGGTGGCGGTGCCGCAGGTGTAGTAGCGGGTGGCGGTGACGTTCTTGCCGTCGGTTGTGGACAGCTCGGTGCCGCCAATGTAGGCGACTGTTTCGGCGGGTGCGTTGAGCAGGATGAGGTTGCCGTCGGCGCCGTAGGTGTAGCGGGTGAGCTGAGTTCCGCTGGCTTCAGTGATCTTGACCGAGTTCAGCTGGCCGAGGGGGGTCCAGGTGTAGTCGGTGGTCTTGGCGGTGGTGGTGCCAGCGTTGGGTTCTATGCGCTGGCGCATGGTGCCGTCGGCGTTGTAGGTGAGGGTGTCGGTGGATTTGAGGGTGTTGTCGACGAGGTTCTTGACGCTGCGGACGCCGTGGGGCTGATCGGTGTTGGGGGTGGTCCAGGTGCCGTTGTCGTCGTAGCCGGGGTAGAGGTAGTCGTGCAGTGTGCTCTGGCCGGTGGAGCTGGTGTCGGTGACGGTTTGGAGGTTGCCCATGCCGTCGTGGTTGTAGAGGGTCTGGTAGGGGGCGGTGCCCTCGAAGTCGGAGGTCGTGACGCCGTTGCAGGAGGCTGCGGTGGTGGTCAGGGCCCGCTTGAGCATGCCGAGCTCGTTGTAGGTGAAGCACTGCGACTGCGGGACGGTGGTGAGGTTGGCGCTTTGTTCGCGCAGCTCGGTGAGCCGTCCGGCCAGGTCGTAGTTGTAGTTGTCCTTCTGCTGACCGGTGGACAGGCCGTTGAGTGTGGTCTTGGTGGTGATGCCGGTGAGCGCGCGGGTCGCGTCGTTAGTGGTATCGGTGTCTGCGGTGTTATCGGCGTAGGTGTAGGAGCGGGTGGCACTGACCCCAGTGGTGGTGTTGGCGGCGCCATAGGTGCGGGAGACGAGACGGTCGTAGGTGTCATAGGCCGTCTGTCCGACGTAGGTCGTGTTGTTGAGGCTGGAGGTGACCTTGTCGGGATGACCGTAGCTGTTGAAGGTGGTGGTGACCGTCTCCGCGTCGAGGCTGCCGTGGGCGGCATCGAGTGCTGGGTAGCCGACGGTGATGATGTGCTCGGCGGCGTCGTAGCCGTAGGTAGTGGTGTAGCTGCCAGCCAGTCCGGTGATCTTTGCCGGGATGACCGTGGTGGTGGAGGTGGGGCGTCCGCGAGAGTCGAAGGCTCCCGTTTTGATGGAGTAGGTGTTGTTATCGGCGTCGTGGCTGGTGCTCTGGACGACCTTGCCCTTGCCTCCGGGCACTGCGGTGCCGTCGGGGTTAGCGTCCCACCACCACGTGGCGATCTCGGTGCTGCCGGAGCGGATGGCGGTCTTGCGGCCCATGTTGTCGTAGGAGTACGACACCGTGGTTTTGGCCGGGTCGAGGGTGCTGGAGGACGACTTCAGGTTTCCGATCACTGTGTCGGTCTGGCCGTTGTCGTCGTAGGTCGTGACTGAACCGCCGGCGTCCGGGTCGTCCATTGTGGTGCGGCCGCCAGCCCAGTCGTAGCCGTAGCTGGTTTCGTTGCCGCGGGTGTCGGTGATGGACGCCAGCTCGTCTTTGGCGGTGTATCCGTAGTTGGTGGTGTAGGCAGTTGTGCCGTTGTGCTCAACGATCCTGGCGGTTTGGTCGTACACGTTGGTGTAGGTGTCGGTGATCGCGTTGCTGGTGCTGGTGAGTGCCGTCGTGACGGTGGTCTTCTCGCCGTTGTAGGTGGTCTTGACCGTCTGCTGGCTCTGGGTGACGCCGAGCGCCTGGAGCTGGGAGAGGGTGGTGCGGCCTGCCCAGTCGGCCACGACGTCGGTGTATGAGGGGATGTCGTTGACTTCGGGGCTGGAGGGGCCGGTCGCCCCGGCGACGCCTTCGTTGCGGAAGACAGCGGAGGTGCCGGCGACGTTCCCGGAGGAGTCGTAGCGAGTCGCGGTGACCTGCCGGTAGTGCTTGGTTCCCTCGTCCGGCAGCGGCACCTGGGTCTCGCGTGCGCGGCCCAGTGCGTCGGTGAAGGCGTGGGAGGTTATGTAGGTGGAGCCGGACTGCAAGGTGCTGGTGGTGATGTGCGGGTAGCCGTCGACGGAGTCCGGGACGCCTGAGCCGTTGGTCGAGGTCGGGATGCGGTAGTCGTACTTCAGCGAGGGGTTCGCGCCGCCGGCTTCGGTGGGCTTCCACACCTCGGTGACCCGTCCCGCACCGTCGAGCGTGATCGTGGTGGTCTTGCCGTTGACGTCCTTGACACGGGTGGGCGCGCCCCATTGCGGGTCCATCCACACGGTGGAGGTCAGGGCGCCACGCGGTGAAGCGGCTCCGTCCGGGTCCGGGGTCGTGGTCGTGACGCCGTCTTCGGGCCAGTTCGCGGTGGGGCTGTAGGTGGTGGTGGTGCGGTTGTGCTTGCCGTCCTCGGTCCACTGAACGCGGCCGGCTGCGTCGTACTTGGTGTTGACCGTGCGGTACGTTCCGGATTTCGTGTAGCTGCGGACTTCAGTGGCGTTGCCGTCGGCGGGCTTGTTGTCAGCGACGGCGGTGGAGTTGTCGAAGAGAGTGGTGGTGTAGCCGTCCTGGTTGGAATCGGCGATGCTGTCGCACCCGACGCGGTAGTGCTTGACCTGGTCCTGCAGCACGGTCCAGCGCTGGGCGCCGGTGGAGTCGTAGTCGTCGGTGTTGTAGGCGCGGCCATAGGCCGTGCAGCGGTTGTCGGAGACGCCGGTCTGGCCCCAGTCGTCAGTACGCATGGGCAGGCCGAAGGTGGTGGAGGCGCCTTCGCTGTCGTCGTATTCCTGCTCTACGCCGTGCTCGCGCCACGTGCCGTCGGAGAGCAGGGTGCTGGTGATCTCCTTGGACTGGCGGACGAAGCGGGCGTCGGGCATGCCGTCGTACTGGGCGGTGTTGTGTGACCAGTACGAGTAGAGGGTGTGTTCCCAGCCCTTACCGGTGTCGTCGCGGCTGGTGGTGGAGATGGTCTGGCCGTTGAGCCAGTCGGAGTCTGTGTAGGTGCCGCCGTAGCCGTCGTTGACCTTGACCGATCTGGTGGCCGACGCGTCGGTCTTGGAGGTGCGGTCGCCGTCCAGGCCGCGGTAGAGCCAGTACTTGGTGGAGTGCTTGTTCACTCCGGCGCCGGTGGTGACTTCGACTTCCTGGTAGCCGCGCCAGTCCGACCAGGTTTCGTCGTCGTCCGGGGTGAGCGGGTCGGCGGTGAAGCGCCAGCCCGGGTGGTCGACGTAGTCGTAGGTGGTGGTCATCACCGGGGCGCCGTCCTGGTTGGTGGTGACCGTCGGGTCGACCTCCACCTTCTTGACCAGGTACTTGCGGAACCAGCCCGTCTTGGCGTCGTCGGCTCCGTCAGGCGTCCACTTCTGCCAGTAGCAGTCGGTGTCGTTGGACGCCTGGGACGGAAGTTTGTCCGCGTCGCAGGGGTTGGCAGAGCCGTAGGTGACGGTGGTGGTGGCGCCGGTGTCGCCGTGGATCTCGTTGACACGGCGGAAGTTGAGCTCGGTGGAGCCGACCTTGTTGTCGAGGTCGACACCGTTGAAGTTAATGACGGGCAGCACGACGTTCGTGCCGTCGCCATAGGTCTCGCGCTGCAGGTAGTCGAACCACAGAGTCTTGCCGATGGAGCCAGCCGGGTTGGGCATGCCGTGCTTGGTCTGGAACTGCTCGACCAGGTCACCGTCCGGGGCGTCCTTGGTGATGACGTAGCTCTTGATGTCCCAGAGCATGTCGGTGGAGAAGAACGTCGGGTAGTACGTCTTGCCCGCGCAGTTGTAGTCGCCGGAGGTGCCGTCACACATGAGGTCGATCGGCACGTCCGGATAGGAGCCCGGCTTGTCTTTGAACGTCGGGCAGTCCGGCACCGTCTTGCGCAGCGGGTCGTCCTGGCTCATCCGCTCCACGCAACGGTTGACGTGGGAGAGGGTGACCTTGGCGGTCGCGGTAGAGCCGGGGATCTGCGAGGCCCAGCCGTACTGGATCTCGTGCACGTAGCCGGAGGAGACGTAGGAACGGGCCTGGTCGACTCCGGCGACCGAGCGGTAGTGGTTGTACTCCTTGTCGTAAAAGTAGACGGTCTCGACCTCGTTGGCGTCCACGACGCGGTCGAGGTTGAAGCGCCAGGCCTGGGTACAGGGGTCGGGGAACTGGTCGTGGCACGGCTCGCCCGGGTCGTTGCCGACCACCGGCACGGTGTACACGGAGGCGGTGGTGGTGCCGGTGCGCTGGGACTTGCCCCAGCCGAAGTAGTAGCGGTGGCCGTCCTGGGAGGAGATGATCCAGTACTCGCCGTCCCGGCCCGCACCGTAGCCGCCGAAGAGGCGCTGGACGCGCCAGCCCGGGTCGTCCTTGACGTGGTACGAGCCGGTGCCGGTGTTGTCCTGGATCAGCTCCGAGGACACACCGTTGAGGTTGATGACGTAGACCGCTCCCGAGGGTTCCTTGGCGGTATTCGGGGAGCCCCAGCACAGGTCGCCGATGGTCTTCAGACCGTCCTGGGTGCAGTTGCGGTATCGGCGCTCGATGAAACCGGTCGACAGGTCCCAGCCCATGCCGGCCCAGGAGGCCTGGTTGTTGGAGGCGGAGGTGCGGCCGTCCACGGACTGCGAGTTGTAGGACAGCGACAGCGAGGGCGCTTCGCCCACCGGGGGCTTGGGCAGGCTGATCGGCAGGTTGTAGGTGAAGGCTCCCGAGCCGGTCGCCACGTTCCACGAGCCGGTCGGCGACAAGGTTGAGGCGCGGTAGTCGCCCTGGTCCGAGGATGCGCCCGCGGTCAGCGCGTACACGCTCGCTCCGCCACTGCTCTCCGTGGTCCCCAGTTGCGTGCTGGTCCCGTCACCTTCGTCGGGGCCTGCCGTGACCGTGGCGGTGAGAGTGCCCGCGTCGGTGTCGTTGTCCGCCTCGACGAACTCCCGCTCGGTGCAGTCCTCGGCCTGCGGCGTGTCCAGGGCGCAGGCCGGCATCTTCACCAGGCGCAGCCGGTCGGCGAAGTCACCGCCGTAGGCGTACTTGAAGCCGGAGTAGTCGATGTCGACCTGTACCTTGCCGGGTTCGTCGACGCCGTCAGTTCGGGTGACCTGCAGGCCCAGGCCGACGCCGCCGGCCGGGGCGACCGTGTCGCGGTCGAGAACGCGCACATCGACCTGATCGGGCGAGATCGACTCGATCGTCGCTTCGGTCGGTTCGCTCTCTGTGGGGGCGCTCGGCTCGCTGCTCGCGGTTGGGGTGGACGACGGTGTCGCTGAGTCGCCCTCCGACGGGGCCTGCACGGTTGCGGAGTCGGAAGGGCTCGGGCTGGATGCGGGGTCTGCATCGCTGGCGAGCTGGCGGGTTCCTCCGGTTTGAACGCTATTGCCCTCCGGCACGGGCAGTGGGGCGACCTCGATGACGTCCGCGATCTGCGTTTCCGCCTCACCGGCGCTCGCCGATGGCGATCCCGACGCGGCGGGGGACGAAGACGGTGCAATGACCCCTGCATCCCCCGGGTCGACGGCCGACAGGTCTACACGAGCCTCTTCTGCCGACGGCCACTTGGGAGTCGGCAGAGCTTCACCCGCCTCCTCCACCTTCTGCGGCTCAACTGTGCCGAGCGGCTGAGAAGGCACCACTGGCGTCGCATCCTGTGCAGCACTCGCCTGCTGTGCAGGCGCCACGATCGACACCGACGACAACAGACCAGTCAGCAGCGCACCCGCCACACCGGTCGAGACATAGCGCGCTATCCGCGCACGCCGAGCAGCCACTCGAACTCCCACCCCATGCGGCTACCGAAAGATGTCGGGTTCGTGCCGCAGTCCAATGAAGAACACCGACCCCTCAAAGTGCTCTGCGCTCCCCAGCGCTCAGTCGGCACACAGAAGATGATCAGTGAAGGAGGAACGTAACTGCTGTGAACATGACGTGAATACCAAGATCGGATTATTAATTGGCCATGGATAGGTCAAATGAGGAACCGTTGCTGCCCCTGTGTGTTCGTCACGCGGTTCAACGAGTTCAGTTGGAGCGATCGTGCGGGTCTACGAACATCCCGGGCCCGACTGCCTACGCGACGGCATAGAGAGGGACTATCCACCCCTGCCCGGGAGACGTTGTCTCCCGGACCGGTCGTCGTTTCATGTTCAGCGTCGTGACCTCGCGTCGCAGATTGTGTCCCCGGGCAGATCGCTCAGGACAGCCAGCCGGGCCAACTCCAGCGCCCCGCTGAACGTGTCAGCAACCACCCTGGCGCGCGCTGCCATGCCTGCGAGGTCTGCGACGGCGAGCTCGTGCGCTGCCGTGTCGGCGAGCACGTCCAGGACGTCCCCGTCATCGCCAGCGAGCCTTTGCATCTGCTCGAACTCAGACAGGCTGCGATCCGCCTCGGCGGCCTGATCCGCGTAGATCTCCAGCGCCTTGAGGCGTGCTTCGATGCCGGCCAGGGCGAGCGCGAGGTTCCCGTCCCGGCAATCGACAGCCTCGTCATCTCGGTCGGCGGTTGGCTGGGCGGGGCCGCTCAGGAGCAGGCGGCTGTAGCTGGCCAGTGCCTGAGCGATCTCCCACACCTGCAGGGGAAGAACCCTGTCGTTGCGCAGCCGGTCGACCAGGTCGCGTCGGTGCACCTCGGAGCCGGCGACGCGCTCGACCGCACGCTGGGCGCGCACGAGCAGGGCCGCCGCCTCGTCGGTCAACTGATCGGGCCGGATGACGCTGCGGCGTGCCGTCTGCAGAACGCGCAGCTCGCCGTTGTGTGTGACCGCAGCCGCGGCGCGCATCAGCGCGCCGAGGACGAACCAGAGCAGCACCAGCGCGCACACCGGGCCGAGCACAGCGTGAAGTCCGGCCGAGGCCTCGTCTGCGGCCGCGGCGAGCGACACCGCGCGCACGTCGTGGGCTCCGGTGCTCCCGGTGAACCACCACACCGCTGCTGATACGCCGGCAACTGCAGCGGGCGCCGCTGCTCCGTGTGCGGCCGCGGCCAGCGGATGGGACGGACCGGCGGCGTAGCGGGCCGGGGACTCGTCTGCCCGCTGCAGGAGTTCACGTACGGCTCGCGGAAGGCCGGGATCGCTGACCGGCGCAGGCCTGACGGTGCACGGGGTCATACCGTGCCTCCCCAGATCGCCCCGACCAGCGTCCCGGCGAGCAGCGCGGGACCGAACGGCAACGCAGTGCTGCGTGATGCCTTTCCGCGGACCATCAAGACGATCCCGTGGATGGCAGCGATGAGGTAGCCGGCGAAGAGACCGACCAGCAGGGCGCCCCAGCCGTACCAGCCGAGAACACCGCCCAGGGCGAGCGAGAGCTTCACGTCGCCGAAGCCCATCGCTTTGGGACTGATCAGGAACATCAGCAGAAAGAGCCCGCTCATGCTCAACGAGCCGAGCACAGCCGTCTGCCAGGAGCCGCCTGCCCCCGGGAACAGCGCAGCGACACCGAGCAGGGAAATGGCGGCCGCGGCCAGCGGAAGGGTCAGCAGGTCGGGGAGCCGGTGCACGCGCACGTCGATGACGGCCAGCAGGACACCCCAGGGAAGGATCAGCATCCACACCAGCAGCTCGGGCCGCAGTCCGGTCGACGCCGCGAGGGCGAGGCAGGCGAGGGCCGTTGCGAGGGGCGCTCCCCATCCGGCGCGCCCCGCTCGGTAGAAGTGCGCGCCGCCGCGGCAGTACGGCCCGGTGATCCAGCCGTGCATCCCCTCGGCCAGCAGGTGGCCGTCGGGGCACCGGGTGGGCCGCGATCCTCCGACGGGGATCGCGAGCCGGTACGCCGCCGGGAGGATCAGCCAGCCCGCGAGAGCGCCCCACACCACGGCGGCCGCCACCGTCATCCACATCACAGAAGCTCCCCGCCCCTCAAAGCGTGCTCATTGTTGCCCATCAGCCGCACAGCCTGCACAGATCACCGGGCGCGGGCACCGGACGTCCGCAGGTTCCGTCTTGTCCCGGGCACTCGGGCATGGGAGGCACCACGGACTGCACCGGCACAGAACTCGGTGTCCCCTGGTCTCCGTGCGGCGGCACAGGCAGGCTGTCGCGAGCGTGCGCGTCAGCAGCTGCCAGCTGGGCGAGCTGCCGCAACCGCGCGGCCACCAGGGCAGCCAGCGAGTGAGTGCGCTCGTGCGGTGGCGGATAGGGCCGACCGACCAGGGCCTCGCGGATGTTCTCCCGGCTGACGCCCGCTTCGAGAAGCGAGGCAACGAGCGGGGCCTGGTCGGCCAGAGTGCTTCCTGTGGCCAACGCCGCATGGAGTTCGGGATGGTGACGGGCGATGGACAGCAGCACCGACTCCCCGAACCGCCGCGCCACCATGTCGACGTCGTCCTCACGCGCGGACGGAGGGAAGGAGTTGGTGTTCTCCTCAGTGGTCTTCTTGAAGTTGTTCTTCTTAGGGGGCGGTTCCTCCTGTACAGGCTCAGCCTGCACAGGAAAACCCGACCTAGGTTCTGACCTGCGGCTTTCAACGCGCGGCGCCTGTTCCGGATTATCCGACTTAGGTTCTGACCTGCGTGAACGCCGTGAATGTGGCGTAGCGCTGTCGCTGGCAGGCTGTTCCGTCCACGGGGCAGGCGCCACGATCTCGACACCGGCCGGCATGTCGGTGAGGTAGTAGTGAATGTCCTTCAGACGTCCTCGTGCATCACGCTCGCGGGCGCGATGGAGATAGCCGCGGTCTTCGAGCTCGCCCAGAGCCGTCGCCAGCGCGTCTCGGCCCTCGGGACCATTCCTCACCAGCTTGGCCAGGGACATCCCGTAGCCGTCCTGGTGGCTGAGCAGTTCGACCAGCAGCCCGCGGGCCCGCCGCGACAGGCGCCGGTCGCGCACCGCCTGGTTGAACACGGTCGTGTAGTGGGCGCCGACCACATCGATCGCCATCGGGCCACGCCGGATCTGTCCCCCGAAACCGCGTGCTGGGCTCACTGCTCACTCCGTCCGTTCACGATCCGCCGCCCGGGTCGGTGCCGCGCATCACTGTTCATGTCGGAGTTGACCCGCCAACCCGTACCGATCTGCGTACCGGTCGAGGCGTACAGCGATCACGGTTGCGTCACAGTCCGTGACAGGCGGTGGTACGCCTTCCGGTGCGCACCGTCAGGTGCGCAGCAGCCCTAAAGCAGGCACCCGGAACGATCGGGACCGGGAGCTGCGCAGTCCCGGACACTGCGCTGCGCAGCACCCGGAGCGAGCACTGCGCGAAGTGCGCAACGGCCCCCGGCCCAAGGTGCGCAGTCGGGGAGTGCGCAGTGCGCACAGGCTCTGCCGAGGCAACTGCGCACCGTCGAGAATCCGGCACCCGCCACCGGTCGATCGGCCATGCCGCCCCCGTCACCGGGCCCCCGAGGCCACCCGGACACCAGTGGCTGGGACGGCGCAGAAGACCAGCCCGAGGTCGGCCGGTACGCCCCGAGGCCTGATGGTGCGCGGTCCGGTGTACCGCCCGTACCGGTGGGTGTACCGCCCAGGTCACAGCCCTGCCAGGTCCGCAGCCGCCCTGTGATGACAGCTGGAGTCGCGCCCACTGGTACGCCCTACGTCGGCGCAGAGAGCCGACTGGTACGCCCCGTTCACCGGGCGTACCAGTGGGGCGTACCGGTGTCGCACGGCGCCGTGCCGTTGGCTGCGCAGCACGGTGCGCAGTCAGCGATCTGCACCGCCGGATCCGGGCGTCGGCCGCACTGCGCACTCGTCGTCGGATGGTGCGCACCGGTGGAGGTGCGCGCACTTGCGGTCGTGACCCGCGACGGGCGATGGACGTCTGCGATGCGTGCAGTGCTGGCGCTGCGCAGTGGGCTCTTGGGCCACGTTGCGCAGCACTCGTGTCCACACGCGTAGGCCGGTTCGATCCGCCGTTTGGCGCTCGTGGTGCGCAGCACGGTGGACGGGATCGGCCGGTACGCACAGTGAGCGGAGCGCTGCGGTGGCGGGCGACCGGGCGTACCGAAGGGCGTACCGGTTCATCGTGACCGAGTCGAAACCGCAGCCCCCCGTAACTGGTCTGCGGACCGGTACGCCCTGGTGGGTTTGGTCATGGCATCAACTGCTTCCCCCTCACCAGGAGATTGCCGATGCCAGCACCTGAGACCCAAGGGCCGCCGACGGCCGCCGGAGTCGCCCTCGAGCGCACGCGTCGCTCCGTGCGTCTGGGGCGGGCGGGCGTGTGGATGTGCCTGCTCGCCGGTCCCGTGGCCCTCACGATGACGCTGGCGCAGCCGGGAGCGACGGTCGTTGCTCAGGCTGTGCCGTCCCCGGCTCGACCGGTAGCTGCCGCGCCGGCCACGGCCGACCCTGCGGGCTACGCGGTCGAGTTCGTCGAGGCGTGGCTGCGCTCGAACGACGATGAGCCGGACAGCCAGGCCGCCCGACGCGCGCTACAGCTGGCGCCGGACGTGTCGCTGCCCAATGCGTCCGATGAGGCGAAGGCGCCTCGGACGGTGACGTCGGTGCGCAGTGTCCGCCTCGGATCGGGCCGCTGGTCGGTCACGGTGGCGGTGCAGTACGCGGACGCGGTGCGCTACCTGTCCGTACCCGTCACCGCATCGGAATCGGGCACGGCGGTGTCCGTCACCGGCGTGCCTGCCGTGGTGGCCGGTCCCTCGCCGGCGAAGCCGTCGCGCTCGCCCTACACCGTCGACGTCGCAGACGGCGTACTGACGGACACCGTCGCCGACTTCCTCGGCGCGTATCTGGCGGGCGGCGCTCCGATCGACCGCTACCTGGCGCCCAAGACGTCACTCACCGCGGTCTCCCCTGCGGTGGCCAGCTCCGTCGACGTTGACACCGTCAGCGCCAAGGAGGACCGCGCCGACGAGGAGCAAGTGCCGGCAGACGGAACCCGCGTGCATGTCCGGGCCGCGGCCACGGCCCGCACCGCGCAGGGTGCCTGGCCGCTGTCCTACGAACTCACCCTCGCGGCCCGCGGCGGCCGGTGGGAGATCGCAGGCCTGGCCGAGGACGAGAGCGAGGCGAAGTGATCATGACGCATCACATGGTCCTGGCAGGTGCCCTGGACGACCTCGGCGACGGCTGGATCGGCATGTTCGGCAGCTGGGCCAACAACGGCCTGAAGGTCGCTCTCGTCGTCATCGTCCTGTACGTGCTGGTGACGCGGTTCAGCCTGAAGGCGGGCGTCGGCGCTCTGCTGCTGATGGTTCTCGCGCTCGGTATCTACCAGGCGCGCGAGGAGCTGGCCGACAAGGTCGAGGACGAGGTCAACAATCCGGCGAAGAGCGTCTCGCAGTTCCAGCCGCGCTACGGCGCGGATGAGTTGCCGCGCGCTTCCCGCCCGGCGACGGCCGGGGGCGAGGTGGCATGACTTCCGCGACCGAGGCCGTACGCGCCGCCCGTTTCTACACCTCCGCCCGCCGTCTGCCGTGGGTGATCGGGAAGTTCGCCGACTGGAGGCTGCCCCTTGGCCCGTACAACGGGGTGCAGGTGGCCGTCATGTCGCTGGGCGGTCTGCTTCTGGTGAAGACGGCGTCGTGGTGGTGGTCGCTGCTCGGGCCGGTGCCCGTCGTGGCCTGGGTCGCTGTCATCTTCATCTGCCGCCGCCAGAAGGTGGCTGGGCGTACTCCGGTCGGTGCCGCGCTGGGCGTTGCGACGCGCATCGCGCAGCCGGCCGGAGGACGGATCGGCGGCCGCGCCGCCCGCGACCGGCGCCCGGCCGCCCTGTGTGGCGGGTTCACCCTGCAAGGCCTCGATGCCGTGGCACCGCCCGCCGCTCCTGCCGCTGACCACGGCTCCACCAGGCCGATTCCTGCGGCTCCCGCTACGGCGTCCGCACCTGCCTCCCCTGCGGGTCCCGGGCCGCGCCGCCCTCTCTCGCCCGTGCAGGCCGCTCTCCTCGCAACGAAAGCAGATTCCTGATGCGTGTTCCCATCCGCCACATTGCCGGCCACCTGCTGTGGTCGAGCGAGGGCCACACCTGGGCGATCTACCGCCTCTACCCCGGCGCCGACGAGCCGGGACACGGACACGAGGCCGTTGCCGGGGCCTACCTGTCGGCCGCCGTGCGCGACGAGCAGCTGCAGCGCATCACGCAGCTGGTGCGTTCGCTGTCGGGTCAGCCGCGCCTGTTCGGTCTGTGCGCGCAGGTCGATCCCTCCGAGGTGGCCTGGCGGATGCTGGACGGCCTGCACGGCGAGGACGGGGAACTTGCCGCCGGGGCCCGCCCGTGGGTCGAGCACGTCGAAGCCGCGCTGACTCTGCTGGACGGGCAGGAGATGCACCGGCGGACCCTGTGGCTGGCCATCCCGCTGTCGGACGAGTCTCGCAGCGATCGGCGGCTGGCCGCGCGTGCAGTCGGTACGGGTGCGCTCGGTGAACTCTGCGACGTGCTGGGTCTGCGGCCCGCACCGGTGAGCGACCACGATGTGGCCCGGGCGCGCGAACGGGCGGCGCAGATCGAGGCGCAGATCGCGGGTGCGGTGCCGCTGCGGCCCGCGCGACCCGCCGAGATCGTCTGGATCGTGCAGCACGCGCTGCACCGCGGTCTGAGTGAACCGCTGCTCAGTGAGGCCGCGGTGAGCCCGCTGTACGGCAGCCGGGTCACCGGGGGTGTGCTGACGTCGCCGAGCTACGCCGAGCTCGGGCAGGTCCGGCTCGAGGAGGGCGGCCTGCCGCGCAGCGCCCCCGCGGCGGCTGACGCTTCGGCCGGGGGCCGCCGGTCGCTGCTCGCGCGGCGCCCGGGCGGCGCGCACCTGACGGGCCGCCAGTGGTGGAAGGAGGCCACTTCCCCGATCCAGCGCCGGTGGCTGCAGGTCGACACCGTGGAGGGCACCGGCTATCAGGCCCACCTGGTGCTGGCGGAAGCTCCGCCCGCCGTCTCGGTGCAGGCCGCGGACCTGTTCGCGCAGCTGGAAAGTCTCGACTTCCCGGTCGATTTCACCGTCAGCCTGGAGCTGGTCACGGCGAGCGAGGCGCGGCGCAGGATTCAGCGCAAGCGCAATGAGCTGGTGGACCAGGTCGACCAGTACGACGCGCGCCCCACCGGTCTGCCGTCCGATATTCCGGAGGCCGCGCGGGACCTGCGTGAGATGGATGCCCGCCTGGCCCGGATGTCGGCCGAGGTGGAGGTGCAGTCGGTGACGGTGCTGACGGTGTGGGCGCCGACCAGCGAGCTGTGCGACGCCCGGGCGCGTGCGCTGGAGAAGCTGCTGGCCGGGGTCGACTACCGGATGGTGCGTCCGGTCGGGCTGCAGAGCGAGCTGTTCGCGCTGGGGCTGCCCGGGAGCGTGCGGCCGTTCGCGGTGAAGGAGTTCACGCAGCACCAGGTGGCCGAGGACTGGGCGATGTCCGGGGCGTTCACCCGCAGCGAGGCCGGCGACCCGGCGGGGATACTGCTCGGCTTCGATCTGGACTGCGGCACCCCCCGCCCGGTGACGATCAACGTGGCGGACGCTCCGAAGCGGGACGCCTCGGCGTCGATGGCGGTCGTCGGGGATCTCGGCGGCGGTAAGAGCGTGCTGCAGAAGATCGTGCAGAGCGCGGTCGTTGACCGCGGTGGCCGGGCCATCTGCATCGACCGCACCCCGGTGCGGGAGTGGGCCACGTTCGCGCGGGGCTCCGCGCCGGGCCGCTGCCAGGTCATCGACGCCGCTCAGGCCGAGCTGTCCATCGACCCGCTGCGTCTGTTCCCCGGCATGCAGGGCCGCCAGTACGCGCTGAACTACCTGCTGCTGCAGCTGGGCATCGGCGCGATGAGCATTCAGGGCGAGGTGCTGCATCACGCCGTCGAGCAGGCCGCCGACCTGCCGGACGCCTCCATGTCGAAGGTGATCGATCTCCTCGGCCAAGTCGCCAGGAGCAAGAGCGGAAAGCGTGCGGACGCTGCCGCGTCGGTCGCCGGCATGCTCCGTCTGGTCACCGGCAATCCGCTCGCGGCGATGGTGTTCGACCCGGCGCTGCCGGTGGCCCGGCTGGACGGCTCCGCGTCGGCCGACCTGATCGTTATCACCACCGCAGGGCTCACGCTGCCGCCCAAGCAGGCTTTTGAGAAGCCGGAGATCCTGCACCAGCAGCCGCTGGAGGCCCTCATCGGCCGCGCGGTGCTGTACCTGATCGCGGCTATGGCCCGGCAGAGCGCGTTCACCGATCCCGCACGGTTTTGTGCGGTGGTCACCGACGAGCTGTACTGGCTGACCAGCTCCGCCGAAGGCACCGCCCTGGTGCACGAGATCCTGCACGACGGACGCAAGCACGGCGCCGGACTGTTCGCCGGCTCGCACGACGCGCGAGAGCTCGGTCCGGACCGTGGCCTGTTCGCCTACAAGGCGCTGGCCCGCACCGCCGACGCGGAACGGGCGCGCCGCGGCCTGGACTTCGTCGGTATGGACAGCAGGGACGCCGAACTCGTGCGCCTGGTGACTACCAACCTCTCCCCCGTCGGCATCGCCGACCGGGCCGGGGAGGTTCTACTCACCTGTCCGCGCCAGAACACCGGCCGCGTCAAGGTGCAGATCCCCGCCCTGTCGCGGATCGCCGACCACATCCGCACCACGCCCGGCGGGCAGCCCGCCGCCGCGAGCGGCCCGGCGGTGCAGCCGGAGGTGACGCGATGATGCTCCTGATCCGTCAGCGCCGCCAGGCGGCGGCCGCGGCGCTCGGTGCAGCGCTGGCCCTGCTGCTGGTCTCCGCGGTCATGGTCGTTGCCACGATCGGCCTGTCCGCGTGGTGGCCGCAGACCGGCAACGCCTTCGCCGCGACCGCCCCGCCGCAGCCCGCCGCAGGAGCCGCGGCACCGCACGCCCCGGTCGACACGGGGGCGTGTGCGGCGATCGTCGGCCCGGCGCACCAGTGGTGTGTGGGTTCGCCGCCGCCCCGCGCGCTTCCCGCGAACAGCGGATTCTCGTTGGCCGGTTGCTGGCCGTGGGCCGTACTGGTCGTCGGCGCAGCGGGTGTGTGCGTCGCTGTGCGCCGTCGGGGGCTGTGATGCGGGGGCTGGATCGCGGGACGCTGCGCGCCGCCGGCTTCACCGCCGTGGTGCTGACGGTGTTCCTCACCGTCAATACCTCTGTCGCCTACGGCGCGGACGGGGCGGGCAGTAACGGGGGCCTGCTGACGCCGCTGGAGGTCACGACGTCGGAAGGCGTCTCGATCAAGGGGTACGAGCTGGGCTCTCAGGGCGGCAGCGTGCTCGCCGTGACCTCCCAGTTCACCTCGATGGTCATGGGCGGTCTGTTCACCATGGTCCGGGTGCTGGTGGGGCTGTCGTGCTGGGCTGTTGAGGTCGCCTACCGGTTTCCGCTGCTCAACCTGCTGTCCCGTCCCGCTCAGCGGCTGTCCGAGGTCTACGAGGACGTCGTGGTCGACGCGCTGGGGCTCAAAGGGGTGCTGCTGGCGTGGGCGTTCGTCTTCGGACTGGTCATGGTCGTGCGCGGCAAGCACGCCAAGGGCTTCGGGGAAATCGCCCTCACGCTCGTGATCGGTGCGCTGGCCGCCTCCACGTTCGTGACGCCGACGTTCCTGCTCGGCAAGGACGGCCCGATCCTGCAGGCGCAGTCGGCGGCTGCCGAGGTCGCGCAGAAGACGGTCGACGCGCACTCCTGGGGCGGCAAGATCTCCTCCGATGATCCGTGTGCCGGGATGTCCGGGCAGGCTCTGCAGAAGTGCTACGGCATCCAGGACGCCCAGACTCCCAGCGGGCGGAAGGTCGCCAAGCCCATCCAGGACGCTGTCACCAACGCCACCGTCGTCAAGCCGTTCATGCTGCTGGAGTACGGGCGCATCCTCGACCCGGGCAAGGCCGCGGACCGCAAGGCCTACGCGGTGCACCTGAAATGGGTGTCGGGCGGCTACAAGGAGAAGGCTGACAAGGCCGACGCCGAGGACGATCCGTGCGAGGGGATCGCCGGTCCCGGCAAGGCGTACTGCGAGCGGGACACCGACGCCGACCTCAAGGACCAGCTGCCTGCGCTCACCCCCGGCGACAAGCTCCTGGATTCCACTGCGAGCTCCATTCTCTCCTCGGACGACCAGGAGTTCGCCGCGTTCCTCAAGGACCTGAAAGCGTCCGGGCCCGTCGGCAAGGCCTGCGCCGAGTACGCGCAGAAGCCCTCGTGGTGGCGGGTGGCCGCCGTGGTGATGGTGTTCATCGCGGCCCTGCTGATCAGCGCGCTGCTGGTGTCGGCGTCAGTGGTCCTGCTGGGCACGTCCGCGGTGTGCGCGGGCGCGGCCGCGGCCGGCGGGGTGACGTTCGTGTGGGGCATGCTGCCGGGCCCCAGCCGGACAGTGGTGTGGAAGTGGCTGGCCCTGTTCGGGATCTCCATGAGCGTCATCCTCGGTGTGGCCGCGTTCATCCCGGCGGTGGGCATCACCATCGACGTTGTTCTGACGGACGGCCCCGACCTGCTGGCCGAACGGCTTCTGCTCATCGACGTCCTGGCGCTGGTCGGTCTCGCCTTCCACCGTCGGGTCCTGGCGCTGATCGTGGGATTCGGCCAGCGGCTGACCCTGCGTATGCGCTACGCCAAGGTCGGCGGCAGTCACATGGCCGGGGACTCCCAGCTCGGGGCCGCCCTGGCCATGAGCGTCGGACCCGGTGGCTCCGGCGGCGGCGTGCTCGCCGGATCCCTGAGCGGACGGGGTGCGACCGGGCTCGGGATGAGCTCCGGCAACCTGTTCCAGAACGTGGTGCAGGGTCTGAGCGACGGCACCGGGATGCCCGGCGATCCGGGCCGGCTGATGGCCGATGCGTCGGCCGAGGCGTCGCGCGGACTTGCCCCGCTGGGAGCGGCGGTGCTCGGCGCACGGATCGCCGCAGGCGGTGCCTTCAGCCTGCTGGTCGGCGCGAAGCCGAACGCGGACAAGCTCGCCGCTCTGCGCAAGCCCACCGCCGGCGGGGACGACCCGGATGCCGCGGACGGCCACGGCACGGGCGGACCGGGCGGCCGCGGAGGTGGCATCCGGCCGGGCAGCCCCACCAAGCCCGGAGGTGAGCAGGGTGCGCAGGGACCTGCGGACCGCTACCGCGACGACAACGGGCAGATCATCGACCCCGATACCGGTGAGGTCCTGCACGACCAGAGCACTGATCGCACCCTGCTGTCGACCCGCGCCCACAACCATCTGGTGCGGCTTCGCGCCTACCGCGTCGCCCATCAGGGCGGCCGGATGCTGTACGGGGCGACCATGGGCCTGCCCTCCACCGTGCAGACGGCCAGGACGGGCACGTCAACGGCGACCCATGACGCACGCCAGCAGCTGCAGGTCTGGGGCAACACCCTGCGCCAGGACGGCCGTTCGTGGACGGGCGCCGTCGAGCAGACGCTGGGATCGAGCCGCCGCCTGACCCCGCCGGCCAGGTCCTCGGCGGTACCCTCGCGCCCCACTTCCGCCAGCAGTGCGGATGCTGCTACCCCGCCCACCGTGTCCAGCCCCGGGAGCGCGACTGCGCCTGCCCCGCCGCGCGCCGCAACGCCCGCACGCGCCCTCATTGCTCCCCGCCCGGTCGGCCGTGGCCACCAGTCCCCCACGCCGCCGCCCGCTGCGACCGACAGCATCCCGTCCGCGCCTTCCCCGGCCGCACCGCCGCCGACTGCCAGCACTCGGCGTGCCCCGCTCCCCCAGTCCCGGCCGCGAGCAGCGGGCGGTATGGGCTCGACAGCAGCGTCCCGCCAGCAGGCGCAGGAGATGTTCCGGCGCATCCAGGAGAACAGCCGCCGCTCCAACCCGGACGCGGACGGCGCCAGCACGGCGGGCGGTGACGGCTCGTCATGATGACCCCGTCGAAGCGCGTGGTGAAGTTCGCCGTACTGACAGGAAGTCTGGTGGCGCTCGTGGCGTGCTGCGCCGCTCCGCTGTCCGGCGCAGCAGGGCGGCTTGCAGTGCTGGCCCAGCTGGACTCCGGCACCGGATCGTATGAGTCGGGCAGCAGCGCGGACATTCCGCCGCGCATGCTCCAGGCCTACAAGTCGGCTGTTTCTCAGGCACATCGTGTCGCGCCGAAGTGCCACGGCATGCGGTGGCCGATCCTGGCGGGAATCGCCAAGGTCGAGTCCAATCACGCCGCCGGCCGCGACATCGCCGCCAACGGAGACATCCGTCCCCGGATCTACGGGGTGCTGCTCAACGGCTCCGGTGCCGGCGGCAACACGACCGTGTTCAACGACACCGACGGCGGCCGGTGGGACGGCACCGCGCTCGGTGAGCGCGCCGTGGGCCCCTTCCAGTTCATGCCCGCCACCTGGCAGTCCACGGGACAGGACGGAAACGGCGACCATCAGCGCGACCCGCACAACGCCGACGATGCCGCATTGGGGGCCGTGGCGTATCTGTGCGGCCGGGGCCGGGACTTGCGCAAGGCCGGACAGCTGCGAGCGGCGATCTTTCAGTACAACCACAGCAGCGCCTACGTCACGAACGTGACGCAGTGGATCGAGCAGTACACAGCGGCGGGAGCAAGCAGCGCAACCGGCAATGCCCGCACCGTGATCGAGGCGGCCATGGCGCAACGCGGAACGCCGTACTCATGGGGCGGCGGCAATGAGCATGAGCCCACCACGGGCAGCATGTCACCCGGTGGGCATGACGGTTCCCGCGTCCGGGGGTTCGATTGCTCGGGGCTGACCGTGTACGCGTTCGCGCGGGTCGGCATCAAGCTGCCGCGCACTGCGGCAGCGCAGGCCGGGCGCGGCCAGCGGATCCCCGCCTCCGCAGGAACCGGGGCCCTGCGCCCGGGTGACCTGGTGTTCTTCGGCTACGTGCCGGGCCGCGACTCGTCGATCTACCACGTCGGGATCTACCTCGGCAGCGGCCAGATGATCAATGCGCCGCGGCCCGGCACGGTCGTGCGCGTGGACCCGGTCGATGCCATGTCCGGCTACGCGGGAGGGGCCCGAGTTCTGTGATGCGCCACCTGTCTTCCCACCAGTACGAGGCCCGCCGTCCGTGGCTGCTGCTTGTGGTCAGCGTCGTCCTGGGCACGGTCGGTGTCGGTCTGCTGACGTCCCCTGCACCCCGCCCGCAGTCCGCTGCCCGTCCGTCGCTCTCCGCGGAGCGCGCGGCGCCATCGCCGTCTGCGAGCGCGACGCCGTCCCCGCTCGCCGCCGCCTCGGCCGCGGCGCGGCCCGCACGCAGGGCACCGCGCACCTCCGCCTCGCCATCAGATCCGGGCCCGGCCGCCCAGGTGCCGCCTCGCGGCGACGGACCAGGCGGCGACCAGGACGTGCAGCGCGTGCTGGAGCAGGCGTGGCCCGCCGACCTGCCCGCCGCGCAGGCGGAGCCGCTGCTGGCTGCCGGCAGGCGGGTTCTGCTGGCCGATGTCACCGGCGTCGGCCGCGGCGCCTTCCCGACCGCGTTCCCCGGCTCCACAGGCGAGTCGGTGATCTCACCGTCGTTCACCCGGATCCGTGTGCAGGCCGCGATCGCCCGCTCGGACCCCGACCACCCGAACCGGGCGATCGTGCATCTGGTGTGGGCCGGAGCAGACCGCGGCGGCACCTACACCGACGGACGGCTCAGCGACATCTTCTTCACCCACTCTCAAGGAGGTTCGACATGGCTGCCGCAGCCGCCGACCACCAGCTGATCCCGCAGGCCCTGCCCGACGTCGCCGACATCGTCTTCGGGATCGGGCACGGCCTGTGGTGGCTGGCCATCCACTACTACGTCACCCTCCTCGTGGTGGCGGCCGCCTGGCTCGGATGGCAGACGGTCACCTCACGCGCGGCCGCGAAGGCCTCCCGCGAGCGCTGCCGTCTGACGTTGACGCCCACGTCGTTCTTCGATCCCGACGAGGAGCACGTGCTGCGGCAGGGCATGTCGCTGCTGCAGGCCGCGAACGCGCTGCCGTGGTGGGCTCCCAAGCGTTCTCGCACCGTCCGCGTGCGGCTGCGCTCCGACGCCGAGCATCCGCTCTCCTACCACCTGGAGGGGCCGCCGGGAGCGGAGAAGTTCCTGGCCGTGAGCGCGTTCTCGGACGCGGTCACCATCAGCCGCCCCGACACGACAGGGCAAGCACCGGACGACAGCCGCGACTTCGAGGTCCGCGGAGAGATGGTGCTGCGCGGCAATCCCGCATCAGGGCTTCGCGGAGTACCGATGGAGCCGGACCCGCTGCAGCCGCTCGTCGACGCCGTCAGCGGCCTGCGCTCCGAGCTCGGCGACCTGGTGGAGGTCTGCATCGACCTGCAGCCGGTCTCATCCCTGTCCCTGCGCGTACAGCGCATGCAGCTCATCCAGCGGGCCCGCGGCCAGGAACACCGCGAGGCACGCGCCGCCTCGAGGTGGATGCGCCAGGACGTGGCGGCGGCCGCCGACTCCGTCCGCACCCTGGTCCAGGGGCGCACCGCTACGGCCGCCCCGCTGGTCGTGCCGCAGCCACGGCGCGTCGACCGGGACAAGGCGCTGGGCAAGCTGGCCTCCGACACGGCACTGGCCCGGGTTCAGATCCTGATCCGCTGTGCCTCCGACGCCGAAGGCCGGGCCCGGGCGCAACTTTCCCAGGTGCAAGGTGCTTTCACGGTGTTCAGTCACGAAGCCCGGCTCGCCCCGCGCGGTGTGCGGCTGCTGGCCTGGTGGTGGGGTCCCGATCAGTGGCCGCGCCGCACGCCGTGGCAGCGGCGCTGGGACAGCGGCCAGTGCCGGCCGCCGCGCGCGAACGTGGCCCGTCTTGACGAGATCGCCGGGCTCCTCAAGCCGCCGACCCGGCACTGCCGTCTGCCGCTGCTGCCCGCGCAGCTGCCCACCTTCGACCTCCAGGACCCGGGTCTGCTGCTGCAGGGAGCGGTCCTTGAGCCGGGTGGCAGGCGGCGCCTGGTGGCCACCCGGGAAGAGGAGACGCTGTTCGAGACGGCCGTGGGCAAGGCCGGCGGTGGCAAGACGGAGCGGGCCCTAGCGCAGGCCATCACGCGAGCGCACGCGGGCGGCGGCCTTCTGTACGTGGACCCGCACCGCGACTCCTGGGAGCGGGCCGCTCTCTACCTGGCCCACCCGATGCTGATGTCCCGCATCGAGCTGATTGACCTCAACGGGCAGGATCCCACCAGCCCCATCGCGGCGTGGAATCTGCTGGACATGAGTACGGGACGGCCGCGCCACGACGTGGTGGCCGCCGTCGTCGACGGCCTGGCAGCGGGCATGAACTGGGACGACGCCACAGCCCCGCGCGGTCTGTCGATCCTGACCGGCTGTCTGCAGGTCCTCACCGCCGTCAACGAACGGGCCTGTGCCGCGAATCGTCCCGAGGCGCAGGCCACCGTCTTCCACATCCGGCATCTGCTGACCGAGGCTGCCTTCCGCAAGGACGCATTGGAGGCTGCGGGCCTGCAGATCGGCGACGACGCACTGGCCTGGTGGCGCACGGTCTTCCCCACCCTGACCCAGGACGCCTTCGGGATCGTGCTGAACCCGCTGGCCCGTCTCGCCGAGAACCCTGTGTATCTGGCGTTCCTGGGGCAGGCGACCGGCCGCTTCGACCTTCGGCGCGTCATGGACAGCCGCCGCGTGCTGTGGGTGTGCACGGCAGGCAGCGGACCCACCGACCGGCTCGTGTCGTCCCTGATCGCGCACGAACTGCTGCGCGCCGGACGCTCCCGCCGTGATACGCCGCCCAAGGACCGCGTGCCGTTCCACGCCTACCTCGACGAACTGATCTCCATCGCGGGCACCGCGCCCGAATCGGTGGCGTCGATGTTCGAGGACCTGCGCAAGTTCGGCGTCCGCGTGCACGGCATGACGCAGGCCCTGGGGCGTCTGCCGGTCCCCGTACGGGACGCGCTGCTGCAGAACTCCTCATCCCTCGCCACGACGACCGGCTCCCGGAAAGTCATCTCCTCGATCACCGCGGAGTGGGGCGAGCGGCCGAGCGCCGACCAGGTCGCAGCTCTCCCCCGCTATCAGCACTACGCCAGCTTCACCGTGGACGGACAGCGGGTCGGACCGCTGCGGCTGCACGGCCCGCATCTCGACGAGGACTTCAAAGAGCTCGCCCGCCCGAAAGCCGTCGCCGCACTGGTCAACCGGGCCTACAAGGCCACCGCCAGCAGCCCGCTGGCCCTCCAGAGCGCGCGTGCACGCGACCAGATCGACATCGTCCGCCGCTTCCTTGCCGAACCCGGCAGCTCCACGAGCACCGCAATCACTCTCCCGAAGGGCTACCGCTCATGACCACCACGTCCCAGACTTCGCAGCGCCACTTCGTGCCTGCCACCACGGAGGACCTGGCGCACCAGATCCTCGGCATGGTCGCCCAGCACCGCATGGTGACGACCCAGCAGCTGTACGCGGTGCTGCTGCCCGGCCGGCGCCGCGAGCACATCTCCCGGGCGCTGAGCCGCCTACGCAAGAGCGCTCTGGTCGACTTCGTGGTGCTGCCCGCCTCGAGCGGCACTCGCGCCTGGTACCTGACCGAGGAGGGCGCGGCTTTGACCCGGCACCTGCCGCAGATGGCGGACCGGCCCTCCTACCCGGTCACCTCGACCAGCGCCGCCTCGCTGCGCAGCGCGCACACCCTGACCGTGGTGCGGGCACACGCCGCGTTCGCAACGACCGCCCGCCGCCGCGGCGACGAGCACGGCCCATGGGACTGGACGCCGGAGGTGGCTCACAACGTGGGCGACGGCGAGCGCGTCATCGCGGACGCCCTCATGTACTACACGCACCACGCCGACAACGGGGCGCGCGTGAAGTACCGGGCCTTCGTCGAGGTCGACCGCGCCACGATGAGCAGCGAGCGCCTGGCGTCCAAGCTGATCGACTACGCCCGGTTCCATCACTACGAGCCGCAGCCGGTCGCAGGTCGGCGTCAGCGCACGGACCTCCTCGGGGGGCCGGCCTGGCTTCGCTGGTATCCGGCCTTTCCCCGCATCCTGTTCATCCTTACCGGAGCGGGCGCGGTCGCGTTGAGCCACCGGATCGACGACTTGCGGGCCATGGTCCGCGAGCACCCGACCGTCGCCTCGCTCGGACGGGCGGTGCCTGTCGCGGCCGCGGTGCTGGAGGACATCGAGACGCTCGGTGTGGATGCCCCGGTGTGGCACTGCCTGCGCTCCGACGGCGGACAGCAAGTGCCCTGGTCCGATCTCTAACAATCCCGTGCACGGTAAGCGGTGAGGCGTCGAGTTTTCAATTATTGGTCATGGATGTGTGATGGGGAAAGGGGCTCGTGCAGCGATCGTCAGCGCCAGGAGGGTCACAGGCCTGTCCGTCGGCGTGAGCGCTGAACTCATTGCTGAAGGCTGCCCCGGCCCGAGAGTTCGGAAAATTCCTGGGGCAGCGGACTTAATCTTCATAACGGAAAAGGAGTTCGACACGTTCGTCGGAGCCGCCAAATGCGAGGACGGTGGCGATCTCGACAGCCTTTGAGGCCACCTCTGGCGAAGATGGCTGTTGCGAGGCATTTTCCAGGAGAAAGCGCGCAAGCTCTTTCCATGCCTCGACGAGGCCCGTTCCAGCAGCGCGATCACTCTGGTCCGTCAGCTGGTGCAGGACGGCCAATGCCTGCTGGGCCGTGGAGTGGGCCTCGTCGCTCCGGCCAAGACGGAGGAGGGGGATGCATAAACAGGTGAGGAGTTCGGCCAGCGTCAGCGCGGCTTCCTCCGGCAGGAGATCGGTCGCCCGTCGCGTCAAGGCTATTGCGTCCGTGAGCGCGTCCGCAGTCTGCTCGTACGATACCTCCTGGGAAGGCTGGGCAGACCTGAGGTGTGCGTCGACCTCCTGCCGGTCCACCATCATGATCAGGGTTAGCCCTAGAAACTTGAGCGCTCTAGCCGCCAACTGGTGGTTCTCCGACTCAGTGAAGAAGGTGGCGCTCGTCCAGAAGTAGTTGACCGCCTCAAGCAGTTGCCCGTCCTTCCCGAGAAGGCGCCCCAGGAGGAGCGAGGCGTTGGCAGCGTTCTCGGTCTCCCATGGGCCACCGGTCTCGCGAGCGCACGCAATGCATTCCTTGCCGACGCGAATGGCTTCGACGGTTCTGTCGGCGCCGCTCAGCGCGTCAGCAAGGTTCCGCAGCGCGAGAGACATAACACTTCTACTGGTCTGGGACAGTACGGCCAGGCTCTCGGTCAAGGCCTCAATGGCCTCTTCATACCTCTCGCGGTCCACGAGGTGGGCGCCGTAGTCCATGAGTGCCACCGCGGCGAAGTGCCGATCGGGACCTTGACGCAACAGCGGGATCGCTCGCTCGGAGGCCCGAAGGGCTTCGTCGTGGTGCCCGGTGTTGTAAAGGGCCGATGCGAGGGCGCGCAGAGCTGTGCCTTCGCCGAACTGGTCGCCCAGTTTGTGGAAGATATCTGCCGCGGCGCGGGACTCGGAGGCGGCGTCGGCGTAGGCGTTCACTGCGCGCAGGGAATCGGCGAACGACACCCGGGCGCGGGCGGTTCCCTGCAGATCTCCCAAGGCGGATCCGGCCCTCACGGCGATCTCTGCGTTCGCGCGCCACTCCTCCAGATAACGGTGCATGGAGTAGTAGTTCTCCATAGCCATGGGCAGTTCTCGGGCAATGTCGAGATGGCCTTGCGACTCGGCAAGCGCACCTGCGGCGAAGAGATTGTCCCGCTCCGCGTCTAGCCACGCGATCGCCTCGGGGCGACTGGAAAACCCGTGAGGTATCGGCTCCGACAGATTGACGACGTAGTCATCGGCCCGTGTCGCGCGCTCAAGGTAGTACTGGAGCAGGCCCCGCATGTCGTCCGCCGTCGCAGGATGCCTGGCCGCTCGCTCGCTGGCATACACCCGAACCAAATCATGTAGGCCCCAGCGTCCCCACACCGAGCCGGGCTCGGCCAGATGCGCTCGCTGGAGCTCCAGGAACAAGTGCTCGATGTGCTGCTCGTCTACGGCGAACACGTGCGCGGCGGTAGTGGCGGATAGATCGGGGCCAGGGTTTAAGGCCACCAGCCGGAACAACCGAGCTTGCTGTTCAGTCAGTTGACGATGCGAGAGGTCCAGGGCCGACCGAACCGCGCGGTTTTCGCGCGTCAGCTGGTCCAGGCGATGGTGTTCGTCGGCAAGCGCCGCGCTAAGGGAAGCCGGGGGACGGTCGGGCGCCTCAGCGAGCAAAGCCGCAGCGATGCGTAGCGCAAGCGGAAGTCCCGCGCAAAGTCGGGCGATCGTCGACGCGTCCTCAACAGCCTCAGCCAACCGAGTGTCGGCATGGCCCCGGGCTTCTTCGAGGGCCTTTCGGAGCAATTCTACGGATGCCTGCTCGTCGAGGATGTCGAGGTCGTGGAGGCGCGCGCCAACGTCGAGGGTGTGGCGGGAGGTGAGCAGGGTCGCAGTGATGTCGTCCGCAGGCAGCAACGGGGAGACCTGAGCAGCACTGGAGACGTTGTCGATGACGACCAGGATCCGTCGCCCCATTTTGGCGAACTCCATTAGCACGCTGCGGTAGAGCCGCGAACGGTCCTGCAGATCCTCGGGAATCCGCTCGCCCGGAACGCCGAGGGCGATGAGCAGTCCGTGCAGTGCCTGCGCAGGTGGCAGGCTGCGTTCAGAGTCGTAGCCGAACATGTCCACGAACAGCGCCCCGCCTGGAAACCAGTCAGGCTCTCTCAACGCCCGGGCGGCGGTCTGGACGACAAGTTCGGTCTTTCCCACCCCGGCCAGCCCCGCCACCGACGTCACCAGTACTGCCTGTTGCCGGGGTTGCTGCGGAGCCAGCCCTTCTAGCAGCATCCGCACGTGGGAGTCGCGTCCGGTGAAGGTGCCCGAGGCGGGCGGCAGCCCGTACATCGCGGAGGCGACTGGAGTGGGAAGGCCCAGGGTGATGTCCCGACCCTGCACCACTCCGCCGAAGTACATACCTCCGCTGACCTGATTCGAGGTGCCCTCATCGCCAACTTTGGGGTTACGGGAGGTGTCCGTCATTCCGTTTAGTCATCTGCCAGCGGCGGGGCGACAGGGCTTGAAGGGGGAGTCGAAGGAGGAGCAGCGAAGGAGGTCCCCGAGAAGTCCCGGCCCTGCACGACGGTCGAGCCGTGGAAGCTGCCGCCGCTGATTTCGTTATGCACCTCACCGTTCCCGGTGCGCACCCGCTTCGCCTGCTCGTGCCAGCGCTGCAGCTCGCCCCGGAACTCGGCGTCCAGGGCGGCGCGTACGGCGAGAGCTGTGCTGAGAGCCTGAGCGCGTGTCGGGTCGACCGGGGAGAGTGCCAGGCCGGTCAGCTCCGGCTCCCCCGAACTCGCGGCAGAATCGCCCTCGTTGTCCCGCCTTTGAAACGGGCGCCGCACCAGTGCGCCCAGGCCTGCCCATGCCTGCCGTCCTAGTTCGCCACCGGCGCCTCCGGCCAAGGCCGCCAGCAATCCCACCGACACTGGATCCATCCTGCACTCCCGTCCCCAGGATGTTCACTGACACTGGACACGCTACGAGAAACAGCGGTTCTTTCGAAGACCGGTGACGCTCCGGGATCAAATAGGCGGCCTGCACTCCACATTCGGCGATCTGCAGGGCATGCGCGAAGCCGCGAGAAGGCGCGCGATCTGCGCGCCCGGGAACCGCGGCACATGCAGCCACTTGTGTGCGTCGCGTGTGACACCGTCCAGTTCGGCCTGCGGGGCAGGGCCCGCACCGGTCAGGTCAGCTTTGCCGCTACGCACCCTGTACGCCACGACGACCGCGTCGACCTTGCGGGCACGAGCCGGCTGGTGCAGCCGCGCCTGCGAGGGTGCTACTCCCTGCCACCCCGGCCGGGGACAACCGCAGGACGGACGGCCGGGTGCTTCTCGCGCGGCGGCGGAGCGGACCGGCCTGCCCCTGTCCATCGGGATCTCGGGCGCTGACACGCACGATGGCCAGGCTCTCATCCCACTGAGGAAGGGCATTCCCCCGATCCGCTTGAGGCGAGAGCCCAGGCGACGGAGGCCCCAAAAGCCTCACGCCGACAAGGGCTCCGACTACAACCACTTGCGGCGATGGTTAGCCGGCAGGGGGATCCGGCACCGCATCGCCCGCAAGGGCTCCGAGACCTCGCAGCGGCTCGGCCGTCACCGCTGCACCATTGAACGCACCATGGCTTGGCTCGCCGGATGTCGACGCCTGCACCGCCGCTACGAACCAAGGCCGACCACTTCCTCGACTTCACCCGCATGGCCTGCACCCTGATCTGCTATCACAGACTCGACAGATGAGGCAGGCCAGGCAACTCACAGCCTGCGAAGGCCCGCGCCCCACAGAGAAGAATCCTTCATGACCTCGGCCCGGCTGTCTGCGCTCAATACCCTGCGCAGAAACTCCGTCATGCCGCAGTCAAAGCGCGTCCAAGTGTCATCGCCGTGGCTGAAGAGCACCACCGGCCAGTCCTCGGGACTGCCGTGGGCGAGCCAGCAGTACAGGTCGGCACTGCCATCCGCTCCCCAGGTCACCAGATCCTCGGCTGCTGCATCGATGCCCGTGGGTTCGGTGTCCACCCACGTTGCTCGCGTGTCCGCGGTAATGAACCCCATGCCGCCCTTCGGGGCGCCCGGCTCATCACAGGTCTCGGGAGTCACCATGGCAGGCACCAGCACACCGAGATCCAGGTTCGGCAGGCCGTCACCGTAGTGCGCGAGGAACTCCTTGAAGTCCGTGGGGAACACCAGCCCCCAAGCCCTTTGCACGGCCTCCCAGTCAACCACCACCCCGGCTCCGCCTGACGGAGGCATCAAGCGGATCAGACCAACGAGGCCAACTTGGTCAATCATGTCCCTGCCTAATCCGCCTCTTCTGCCGTGACGACCCTTCCTGGTACACCTGTGCGCCAACTGGGACCAACCGAGGTTCGGCGAAAGCCCGCTCGCTGCGGTAGGCGGTGTTGCTGGCGAGCAGGACGAGCACGGCTGCATGCGCCTCGGCTTCCCTGTGGCCATGGTCGCACTACTCACGTCTCGTCGTTGATCTCGGTGGCCCGGCAGGGCGCGGTGGCGCTGCTTTGCACGCTCTCGTCGATGGCCTGTTGTACCGCGCCGGCGTAGGCCTCGGCGCCGTCTCTGGGTCGCCTGTGCCTCTCCAACACGCGGTATAGGCGGGAGGGCGGCATGGCGGCGGCCATCGCGGCGGCTTGGCGGTCCGCGTGAGGGCTGGCCTCGACGCCTCATTGCTTACCGTGCACTAGCTCGTTAAGCGCAGGCGTTGCTACGTCGCGGTCGGCAACTCACGCCGCTGGGTGAAATTTGCGATGTGCCGCATAGCAACTTGTCGATATCTACGGCACGTTCTGTCCGATTCCGCCCAACTCCGCAGCCAGGTAGGCCTGTGACACGGACGAGGCAGGAGGGGAGCTTTCGCTATTCCGAGTTCGACAGATGCGTAACCTTTCCACTACACAGAGTGGATATACGCAGCTCCAGGCCTTCCTGCGTGCCCAGATGGGGCCATCAGCTGGAGGGCTGTCCGACCAACCGTTTGACGCAACACGGGGAGATTTTGTGACACCAGGTCATCGGCACCAGGCATTCTCCGGAGTTCGCGGTAGGGAAAGCGGACGCCTCCTCTTTTTCGCGGTGGGCAGTGTGGCAGCTCTCGCACTGACTGCTTGTTCCAGCTCCGACTCCAGCGACAGCGCATCGGCCAAGCCGCCGACTTCGGCGAGTTCCACGGCCTCTGCGAGCGCGGACCCGCATGCAGCAGACAAGAAGGCCGCCGGATCGGCGTACACGCAGTTCCGCGCCGAACAGGCCAAGGCCTACGCCAAGGGCAGCAGCAACGGCACCGAAGTGACCCGGTACGCGACCGGCGACGCCCTCGGCGAAGTGGAGGCGGATCTGCTCAGCCTCAGCAGCGGCGGGAATGTCGCCGAGGGCGCACCGGTCGTGGACGTTCGGAGCGTCACGATCGACGGCGGCGGCAAGCTGGCGAAGGCGTCCCTCACCGACTGCCTTGACGTGTCCAAGTGGCACACGGTCAGCAAGAAGACCCGCAAGCCGCTGCCGACGCCCTCGAATCAGCTGACCCGGTACGTCAACAAGGTGACGCTGGAGAAGTGGGGGAAGCGGTGGATGGTTCTGTCGGACAAGTCCACCGCGACGAAGTGCTGAGACCGAGAGCGTCCGCTGTTGCTGTCGCGACGTGCCTGACCGCGCTCTGCGTGGCAATAGCGCAGGACGCGGGCGCGGACGGCGGCCACGGCAGCGTTGGCCGCTGCGCGGGCAGCTTCGGCAAGGTGTGCGTGATCGCGCAGGACCCGGGCTCCGCAGGAGGCACGTCGGGCTCGACCTCCCCCACGGCCAAGGGGAAGCCCGGCAAGAAGGCCCCTGACGCACCGGTGTGCAAGGTGACGAAGCTGGACCCGCAGCCGCCTGCGGGAAGCAGCGAGTGGAAGGGTCACAAGCCCGGTGACGGTGCGATCTACATCCGGTCCTGTGTCAGCGGTGATAACGCGATCGGCATCACCCAGGACCAGACGTGGAGCACCTTCTGGGCGGCCGATGAGCCTCCGGAGGTCGATCCTGAGGTCCTGGCCCGCCAGGCGCTGTCGAAGATGACGCTGGCCGGTCCCGACATCGCCAGCCCTAAGGCTGACGGCACTTACGTGGTCGGGGTTCCGATGTGGCTGTGGGTCAACCGCTCGGCCACCGCCTTCGGCCCGCTGTCCGCCTCGGCGTCTGCAGGCGCGGTCACGGTGACCGCCACCGCGAAGGTCAGCAAGATCGTATGGCGGCTGGGTGACGGCGCGACCCTCACCTGCAACGGCCCCGGCACCCCCTATACCAAGGCCAGCGGCGGCAAGGAGTCGCCCACCTGCGGTCACCGCTACATGAAGACCTCAGCCCAGGCGCCGGGCAGCAAGTTCCAGGCCGCGGCGACGTCGACGTGGCTGGTCGACTGGCAGGTCAACGGAGGCGGCGAAACAGGTCAGTTCGTCGAGGTCCGCACCTCGACCGTCGCCGTCCCCGTCGGAGAGCTCCAGGCCGTCGGCGACTGACCGGCCCCATCCCCCGGTTCACACAGAAAGAGAGACCATCGTGAGCAAGTCGGCAGCGCCAGCCGCACCCGGGCAGGTGCCTGCGCAGTCCGCCGCACCGCAGCCGCCCTCAGGCCCGTCGGTCACCTTCCGCTCCCGACGCGGCCGGCCCAGCATGTACGCACTGGCCATCGCGCTGATCGCAGCAGGCGGAGGCGGAGGCTTCCTCGCCTTCCAGGCGACCGGCGAGCGCACCAGTGTGCTGAGCGTCGCGCACGCCGTGGACGCCGGCGACGTCATCAAGGACTCGGACCTGGTCGAGGACTCCGTCGCGCTGGGCACCGTTCTCAAGCCGTACAAGGCGTCTCAGCGCGAGCAGGTCATCGGCAAGCGCGCCGCAGTCGCGCTGGTGCCCGGCGCGCTGCTCAGCCGCGGGCAGGTCACCACCCGCACGCTGGTGAAGTCCGGCGAGCGCCTGGTGGGTATCGGGCTCAAGGCGGCGCAGATGCCCGCCACGCGGTTGTCGCCCGGTGACCGGGTCCTGGTGGTCTCCGCCGCCCCGGATGCAACGGACTCCTCGGGCCAGCCCGCCGAGACGGCCGAGCCGAAGGCCGTCGCCGCGCGCGTGGTCAAGACCGGCCCCCGGCAGGAGAACACCGGGGAGCAGGTAGTCGACGTGGCCGTGCCCGCCGAGGACGCCACATCGCTCGCCGCGCGTGCCCAGAGCGGCGACGTCGCCCTGGTCGTCGATGCGCCTGGAGACGGCAACTGATGGCAGTCATCACGCTGGTGGGGCTGCCCGGCGCTCCCGGGGTGACCAGCACGGCGATGGCGCTGCTGCGGACCTGGCCGCTGACGCAGGGCTGGCGGGTGGTGCTCGCCGAGTGTGATCCGGACGGCGGCTCGATCCTGCCCGGCGCGCTGCAGGGGCAGCTGGAGGCGGACCGGGGTCTGCGCAACCTGGCGATCTCCTCACGGATCGGGCCGCAGGATCTGGCAACGGCCTTCTGGCAGCAGCTGTTCTACGTGGAGGCTGACGAGCGGCAGGCCGAGGGCCGCCGCATGCTCCTGGCGGGTCTGACCGACATGGGGCAGGCCTCCAGTCTGGCCCCGGTGTGGCCGGAGCTGGCGGAGCTGTTCGGCGCGATCGAGGACCACCGGCACGATGTCCTGGTGGACCTCGGCCGCAACGGCGCCTTCGGTCCGGCCGGGGTCCTGGCACGGCGGGCTGATCTGGTCCTGGTGGTGATGCGCGGCACTCTGCGCAGCCTGCACATGGGCCGGGCCCGCATGCGCCATCTGCGCTCCGTTCTCGAGGGAGACGACGGCCGCGGCGCGTCAGCACACCTCGAAGTAGTCCTCATCAGGGAGGGCCCCTACGGTCCGCGCGAGGTCGAGGAAGCCGTCGGTGTCCCCGTCATCGCGCAACTGCCGTTCCGTCCCGACGAGGCCGCCGTGCTGTCCGACGGGGCCGGCGAGGGCAGCAAGTTCATGAAGAGCAAGCTGATGTCCGCGGCCGCCGTGTCCACCACCGCGATCCGGCAACGGGTCGCGCAGCGGCGTACCCGGCTCATCTCTCCGGTGCAGCAGCGTCTGCAGGGGGTGAGCCATCATGCGCGCTAACCCGGCCTACCGCGGCCCCGTGGGGCCCCCGATGTCTGCGGCATCACCCCCCTCCATGCCCACTGCCGTTCAGCGCGCGGGAGGGGCGACCCTGCCAGCGGTCAACAGTGCGGCGCTTCCCCGTCTGACGGTCGACGCACGGGCCGCCAACGAGATCAAGCGCCTGGTCAACGACCAGCTGCTCGCGGAAGCCAAGGTCAAGGCTGCTCTGGCCAACCCGGCGACCCGGGAGCAGCGCGGCCGCGCGCTGATCAATGAGCGGGTCATGGTGTGGGCCGATGCCGAGCGGCTGCGCTCAGGGGCGGTGTCTCCGGCGCACGAGGAGCAGATCCGCACGCTCGTCTTCGACATGCTGTTCCGTGCTGGGCGCCTTCAGCGGTATCTGGACGATGAGCGGGTCGAGGACATCTGGATCAACGGCCACGACCGGGTGTTTTTGAAGTACACCGATGACAGCACGCCGGTCGCGGTCGACGCGGTGGCCGACTCGGAGGCGGAGCTGCAGGAGTTGGTGCGCGACCTGGTGCGCAACAGTGGTCAGAGCGGCCGTACCTTCTCCACCGCCAGTCCGGATGTCGCCATCCGGCTCCCCGACGGCTCGCGGTTGCAGGCCATCGGCCCGGAGATTACCGGGGAGGCCACGCACGTCACGATTCGCCGGCACCGCATCAAGGACGCGAACCTCGCGGACATGGTGCGTCTGGGTGCGCTCGACGAGAACCTCGCAGCGCTGATCGCCGCGTGTGTGCGCGCCCGGCGCAACATCATGTTCGTCGGGGAGCAGTCGTCGGGGAAGACGTCGATGCTGCGTGCGGCGCTCAAGGAGATCCCGCAGCACGAGCGGTTCGCCACCATCGAGACGGAGTTCGAGCTGTGGGCGCACCGCAACGGCTATCACACGCAGGTGGTGCCGATGGAGGCCCGCGAGTCCAACGGCGAGCGGGTGGACGGCGGCCGCGCGGCGGGTGAGATCACGCTGCTGGACCTGATGTACCGGGCAAAGCGGATGTCGTTGACCCGGACGATCGTCGGTGAGGTCCGTGGTCCCGAGGTGACCGCGATGATGCAGGCGCTGACCAGTGACCGGCCGGGCAGCATGTGCACGCTGCACGCCTCCGAGCCGCACGTCGTCTTCGACCGGATCGCGGAGCTGTACCTGCTGGCGCGCGGCAATTTCAGCGAGGCGCTGGCCTACCGGCAGATCGCCAACGGCCTGCACCTGGTGGTGTTCATGTCGGTCGACGATTCAGGCCCCGTCAAGCGCCGCACGGTCAGCCATGTCTGGGAGATCACCGGCATCGGTGAAGGCGGCCGCCCCGCCTTCAACGAGTTGTACCGGCCGCTGTCGGGCAGCGGTCTGCGCGCGGTGCCGTACGCGCCGATGTCTCCGAACCTGCGTCGCCGCCTCGAGCACGTCGGGTTCCAGGCATTCGCCGAGTCGGCCGCCCCTGCTGCCTGGCAGGGGGTGGTGTCATGACGTCCCCGCTGGTGTGGGTCCTGTGCGGTGCGCTCGTCGCCGGTGGACTTGTCGCCCTGGCCGAGGCCGTCTTCGGGCAGCCACGCTCCCGGCAGGCCGCGTGGTCGCAGCGGTGGCAGCGGGCATGGTCCGGTGGTCTGGACGGTGCCCACCGCGCTGGCCGGCGGCGGGTGGTGCTGGGCGCTGCCGGCTGCACGTTCCTGGCGGCATGGCTGCTGTCCGGGGTGTTCACCGCGGCCGTGCTGCTGGGCGCCGCTGTCGTCGGCGTGCCGTGGCTGCTGGCGCCGAACACGTCGGTGACGGTGCGGATTTCACGGCTGGAGGCGCTCGAGGCGTGGACACAGCGGCTCTCGGAGATCCTGCGGCTCGGCTTCTCCCTGGAACAGGCCATCATCACCAGCCGCAAGAGTGCGCCGCCCGCCATCGCCGGTGAGGTCAGTGATCTCGCTGAGCGGCTGCAGGCCGGTTGGCTGCCCGCGGATGCGCTGAAGGACTTCTCCGATCAGCTGGACGACATCACCGCCGACAAGGTGTGCGCTGGGCTGATCCTGTGCGCCGTCGACCCAGGACCTGGGCTCGCTCAGGTCCTGGCCGACACTGCGGCCGCGGTGCGCAAGGAAGTCACTCAGCGCCGTGAGATCGAAGCCGGACGCGCCAAGTCCCGTACGGCGGTGCGGTGGATGACGCTCATCAGCCTGGGGCTGCTGCTGGCCGGGTTCCTGGTCCCCGACTACACCAAGCCCTACGGCACGGTGCTGGGGCAGCTGGTACTGGCCCTGCTCGGGGGCGCTTTCGCGGCGGTGCTGTGGTGGACCCGCAAACTGTCCAGCCACCGGCCCGTCCCGCGGTTTCTGATCGACGACCCGCGCAGCCAGGTGCGCATGCCCGAGGTGGAGCAGGTGACGTCATGAGCGTGCCGACGATGATCGTGTGCGGGGCGGTCGCCGGTGGCGGCGTGGCCCTGCTGGTGCGTGAACTGGTGCCGTCCGCTCCGAAACTCGGGCCCGCGCTGCGCCGCCTGGACCCGCCGGCTCCGGCGCCGGGGGCACGTGTGCCGAAAGCACCGTCGCTGGTGTGGGCGCAGCAGTGGGTGGAGCGGATGCCGGGCCGTCTGCCGCGCACGGATCTGGAGCTGCTGCGTAAGTCGCCTGAGCAGTTCTTGGTGAACAAGGTGTCCCTCGCGCTGATGGGTCTGTTCTCTCCGCTCGTGGTCGTCTTCGGCTGGATGCTGATGGGGCTGTCGGTGTCGGTGTTCATCCCGGGGCTGGCCGGGGTGGCGGCGGCCGTGGCCTTGTGGTTCGTGCCGGACTATCTGACGGCCAGCGAGGCCCGCCGCGCTCGGATCGAGTTCGAGTACGCGGCCGCCGCCTGGATCGATCTGGTCGCCATCCGGCTGGCCTCCAACGTGGCGCCGTCGCAGGCGCTGGAGGACGCGGCGCGTATCGGCAGGGGCTGGGCTTTCGCGCTCATCCAGGAGGCGCTGCTGCGCTCGCGCACCGAGAAGACGTCGCCCTGGCAGGCGCTGGACGACATGGGCGAGCGGCTGCGGCTGCCGGTGCTGCAGGACGTCGCCGACATCATGCGGCTGTCGTCCGACGACGGCGCATCCATCTACGACACGCTCCGCAACCGGGGCAAGGCCCAGAGCGGCGAGCTGATGGCCAGGGAGTCGGCACGGGCTCACGCCGACAGCGAGAAGCTGTCGGTGCCCGGCGCGCTTCTGGCGGTCATCGCCATGTTCCTCATCGCCTTCCCGGCGGTGCTGAGCATTTTCACCATCTGACCAGCAACAACGGCAATCACAGTGAGCGGGGAAAGTAATGATCAAGCAGCAGTTGAACAAGGTGCACATCGCAGCGACGCTGGGCGTCGCGAGCCTGCGCCGGCGCGCCGAAGCGGCACAGGAGGAGATCCGCGAGCGCGGCGACCGGGGAGAGGGCGTCCCCACCGTCATCATCATCGTCGCGACCATCGTGGGTGCCCTGCTGATCGCCGGTGGCCTGGCGGCGTTGTACTCCAAGGCCAACGGCAAGCTGGGCGACATCGACCTGGGCTGATGGCCGCCACCATGAGATCTCGACTCCCCGCGCGCCTGGCCGACGATCGCGGCTCCAGCCCGATCGCCATGGCCATCGTGTTTCCCGTCGTCCTGCTCGTCACCATCGCCGCGGTCCAGGGGTTCCTCTACGCCTACGCCCGCAACGTCGCCTATACCGCGGCGCGCGAAGGGGTGTCCGGCGGCCGCATGTATCAGGCGACCCCCGGTCAGGGGGCGGCCACGGCCCGTGCGGCGCTGAGTGAGTTGTCCGGTGACGTGTTGGTCGACGCCCGGGTGTCGACGGCCGGGTCATCGGCCGAACAGATCCAGATCCAGGTGACCGGGCGCGCGATCTCGCTGGTGCCGGGTCTGGGCGGGTGGTCGGTGTCTGCTTCGGCGTCGGGGCCGGTCGAACGATGGACTACAGCGCAGGGAGGGGCGCGGTGATCGAGCGTTTCACCGGCCGGGAGCGGGACCGCGGCGACGCCCCGATCGAGGCGGCGATCGTGGTCCCGCTCCTGATCGCTCTCGCGCTGCTGGTGGTGGCCGGTGCCCGGCTGTCGCTGTCGGGCCACCGCGTCGACGCAGCGGCGCAGGCAGCGGCCCGCGCCGCGTCCCTGGAGCGCTCCCCTGGCGCGGGGCGGTCCGCAGCTGTGGCTGCCGCCGAGCATTCGCTGAGCCAGGACGGGCAGAGCTGCGCGTCGACCAGCGTGCGAGCCAGCACGTCGGGCTTGGCCGTGCCTGTCGGCCAGGTCGGCTACGTCACGGTCACCGTCTCCTGCAGCGTGCCGCTCGGCGACCTGTTCTTCCTCGGCGGCGGCCCGAGCGCGCGCACCCTCACCGGCACGTACACATCGGTGGTCGACGCCTACCGGGAGCGCACATGATCTCTCGCCCGTACCGCCGTTACGCAGACCGCCGCTTGGCCGATGACCGGGGCGGCATCAGTGTGTTCGCTGCGATCATCTCGGTGCCTCTGCTGCTCGTCGGCGGGATCCTCGCCGTCGACAGCTTCGGTGTCACCCGGGCACACGAGAAGGCCGACGGCGCCGCCACCGAAGCAGCCCGTGCCGGTGCCCAGGCCCTGGATCTGAGCCAGGTCATTCCCGGTAAGGCCATCGCCGTTGACCCTGCGGCGGCAGCGGCCGCGGCCCGCGCCTACCTGGCGCGAGTCGGCGTGGACGGCACCGTGACCGTCACCGGCGGCGGCCGCCGCATCAACGTCCACGTGAGCGCCACCTACTCAGGGGTGTTCGCCCTGGCTTCCTGGACCGTGCACGCGTCGAGTTCGGCCACGCTGCTCCACGGGATCACTACCCCCGACAAGGACTGAACGATGACCCGCCCTCCCCTTCGCCCCTCGCCCCCGCGCTCCACCGGTGTGCGGCTGCTTCGCGCTGTCGCCGCGGTCCTGGCGCTGGGGCTGCTCGTGGTCGGTCTGCCGCTTCTCCTGACCGCTGCCACGCAGGCGGTCTGGTCGAGCGGCATCGACGCCTTCACGCATCTGCTGTCCCGCTCGGACACCCTGGCCGGCGGAGTGCTGGTGCTCTGTCTCGTCGGCTGGGCAGGATGGGCGACGTTCCTGATCTCGCTGCTGCGGGAAATCCCCGCCCAGCTGCGGGGGCGCACCGCGCGCGCCCTGCCGGGTATGCGGCTCAGCCAGCGGGCCGCGGCCATGCTGGTGGGAAGCATCATCGTGCTGCTGCCCACCGGCAGCGCGCTGGCCGCCACTCCGGCCTCCGCAACGACGCCGACCAGCGTGAGCAGCGTCCAGGCCGTCACGCCTCATCAGGAGCCGGCCGGCTCGCACGCTCGAGGCAGCTCTGCGGAGCACCAACGGGCACAGGGTGAGCAGCAGGACTTATACACGGTGCGGGACACCCGCCCGGCCGAGAGCCTGTGGAGCATCGCGGAACGCCTCTACGGCAAGGGCGAGTTGTACACGCACATCGCGCAGGCCAACGAGGGCAAGACGATGGTCGACGGCACCGTCTTCCACGCCGACGCCACGATCCGCCCGGGGTGGGTCCTCTCACTGCCAGCAGGAGTTCCGCACTCCGCCGCGGCCGCGCAGACGGGTGGGCTGTCGCCGCAGTTCGTGGCGCGTACGGACACGTCGGCGCAGACGCACACGGTGGTGAGCGGGGAATCGCTCTCGGCGATCGCTCAGGATGAGACGGGAAGCGCCGCCAACTGGCCGGACCTGTATGAGGCGTCCCGCGGTGAGCAGCCCGGGGGGCTCCCCCGCATCACCGATCCGGACCAGATCCTGCCCGGCCAGCGCGTCACCGTGCCCGCCGGCGAGGCCAGCGCCGACCGCGATCCGGGCGCCGGGAAGCAGCACGACGACTCCCAGCGCGAGGACAAGGGCGAGGGCGGGCAGGAACGTGACAGCGCCTCTCCTCCGCACGACGACGGGGCGCGCAGCGGCGGCCAGGACGATGCGGGCAGCGGCTCGCATCACGCCGACGGCGATGAGGACTCCGAAGCGAGCGCACCGCCCGCAGGTCAGGCTCCAGGCGCGAAGGAGTCGAGCGAATCCACCCAGGGCACTGGCGGACAGACCTCACAGGCTCCGTCCGCAGGGGCGACGACGACGTCACCGCCCGCTGCCGACTCGCCGCTCGTCCCTGACCAAAGCACCACTCCCCCGCTGCACCGCCCCGCCGGAGACGCAGCTGCCGGTGACACGACGTCCGAATCCCCGGCTGCTTCGGTGTCCGTGCAGACCGGGGCGGGGGTGCTTGCTCTGCTGGCCGCCGCGCTGACAGGCACCCTCGCGGTGCGGCGCATGCGGCAGCGCCGCCGCCGCAAGCCCGGCCAGACGCTGCCGGCAACCGCCACGGCTCCGCAGGAGGCCACGCTGGAACAGACGGCCGGTGACGGAGGCGACGGCGTGCAGCGGCTGCACGCTGCCCTGGCCGCGCTCGCTGCGAACGCCCCGGCCTCTCCCCCGCCCCTGCGGGGTGCGCGGATCACCCCCGCAGGCGTGGACGTACTCCCCGGCGACGTCACGGCCGTACTCCAGCGGCCCTTCACCGAAGCCCGAGCGGGTTGGTGGCACCTGCCGGACAGCCAGCCGCTGCCCGAGACTTCCGCACCGGGCATGCCCTATCCGGCGCTCGTGACCCTGGGAGCCGACCCGGCGCAGAACCTGGTCATGGCTCATCTGCCGTCCCTGCCCGTGCTGCTGGTGGACGGCACGCCCGAGGAGCGCGCCGAGGTGATCGCGTGCCTGGCTACCGAACTCGCCATCGGTCCGTCGGCCGACCACGTGGAGGTCATCGCCTGCGGGCTGGGCGCCATGGGCGCCGACGTGAGCGCGTTCGGCGTGCAGTACCTGCCGGACCCCCGCCTCGCAGCGAGCGAGTTCGCCTCCCGGGTCCTGGAGGCTCACCAGGAACCCGACGATGCGGCGATGCCGTACGTGGTGATGTGCGCCGGCGAGCTGGACGACGACACCGCCTGGCGGTTCGCCGAAACCCTCGACAAGGCGCGTGGCCTCGTGACGGCCGCGCTCATCCTGCCCGCAACGGCTGTCTCGGTCTTCCCCGAAGCCGAATCCGTCGATGCCACGCTCCAGGAACCGCAGCGCGTCGAGCAACTGGGATGCGACGTCGCCCTGCAGCGTCTGGACGCGGGATCCGCAGCGGCTCTGGCCGCCGCCTACCGGCAGACCAGCGAGGCGCCGGTGCAGGCTGAAGGAGTCTGGGAGCACGTGCCGCCCGAAGCGATCGCACTGCCCGACCGCGCCCCGGCAGTGCAGGCGGTTCCCACCGGAACCGCGGCGGGCCCGGCCGACGATGGCATCTCGGGTGATACCGACACCACGGCCGAGCAGGTGTCGCCCCCGGTCGTGGCCTCAAGCGCCCTGGACTCCCCCGGTGGCCCGGGCGATGTCCCCTTCCTGGCGCTGCACTCCAACCCGGACGCGGACTCCGACAGGGCGGACGACGCTGCGGGGAAGGCCGAGAAGGGCCCGCGGTTCATCGTCCCTTCCGCCTACGCCATCCTCGCTCCCGAGCGCCCCGCCCCGGTTCCGGAGACGGACGCGGACCGTGCCCTGGCCGAAGCCGGCGACAACACAACTCCACGGCTTCGAGTACTGGGCCGCATCGAGATGGAAGGCGTCGATCTGGAGCCGCGGCTGACGGAGCTCACAGCTCACCTGGTCCTCCGCCCCGGCAGTAGCGCAGATGTGATCTGTGAGGACCTGGGCGACAGCGAGCCGTGGTCGGCGCCCACCCTCAACGCCCGGCTACGAGGGCTGCGCAACAAACTCGGCTTGGACAGCAACGGGAAGCCGTACGTGCCTCAGCGGAAGGTGAAGAGCTCTCCATACACGGTCTCGGATCAGCTGCGGTGCGACTGGACGCAGTTCGAACGCCTCGCGGAGCTCGGCCTCAGCCGGGGCGCCGAAGGCCTGCACTACCTCGAGCGGGCCCTCACCCTCGTCCAGGGCGCGCCCCTGGGCGAGCACCCTGCGACGTGGATGGTGCCGTTGCGCACCTACATGCAGAACCGGATCACTGACGTCGCGCACACGGTCGCCACTCACCGCCTGGACGAAGGTCCCCACCAGGACTTCCCCAGTGCCCGCAAGGCCTGCGCGGTCGGCCTGGACGCCGACCCGCTCGCGGAGATCGTGCACCGCACGCTGATGAAGGTCGAAGCACAGGCCGGGAATCGTTCCGGACTGCGCGCAGCCGTCACCAGGTGGCAGGCCACCACCCGCCACCTCGACCGCGAGAGGATCGACCCGGTGACGCAGTGCCTGGTCGACGAACTCCTGGCCGCGTCCTGATCACTGGCTGGGCCGGGATCGATGAGTTCTGCCGGGCGGGAAGGTCTGCCCTTCGACATGGAATGATCCGGCCCGGCCCGAGGAGCACCCGATGCTGTACATGATCCAGATCAATGTGGAAGCCGACAGCTGGGACAGCGTCATGGCGGGCTACAGCGAAGACGACACGAAGGCAATGTTCGCCCACATGGGGGCGCTGAACGACGAGCTGACCGCGGCGGGCGAGCTGGTCGAGGTCCGCGGGCTCGGCGGGCCCGGCCTGGCGAAGACGGTACGGGCGAGCGAGAAGGGAGCTCCGCAGGTAACGGACGGGCCCTCGCTCAAGGGCGGGATCCTCGCCGGGTACTGGGTCGTCGACGTCGCGAGCGAGGAGCGGTCGATCGAGATCGCCGCACGAGCCTCAGCGTGTCCCGGGCCGGGCGGGACCCCGTGCAACGATCCCGTCGAGATCCACAGGATCCCCGCCGCTCCCACCGCCTGACCCCCGGCGGCGGAGCGGTGGGGGTGTCGTTCAAAATCGCGGACACGGCGCCGGTGCTGCAGGAACCAGAGAGTGTGTTCGATCACCCAGTGCCGGGGCAGCAGAGTGAACCGCAGACGGCGAGGTCGCGTTGAACGACTTCGAGATCGCGAAGACTCCGACGCCGCCAAGAAGATCGCCGGACACAAACGCCACCGCCTTGTCACCGACACCCTCAGGCTACTGCTGGCTGGCCAGCCCGTAGTCGACCGGGTTTCACGAACGCATGGGGCGCGTCGCCTTGGCTCTGCGGTGTTTTAGAGAAAGAGTCGCTTCGGTCGCTTCGGTCTTCTACGGTTTGCGGAAGGCGCGGCGGACAGCGACGCAAGCGACGCTAGGTCGCACATGCGGCAGCTCAACACACCCGCCGCACGCGTACCTCCCCAACCAGCTTCCGCGAGGCGTTAGCCTATGCGCACAACACATTCTGATGTTGAGTCGCTTCGGTCGCTGGAAAGGCTGATATATGCTCGGTGAGCTGGGGTTTCCTCCCGCTGGCTCAGTAGCTGATGCAGCGACTGAAGCGTCACGAACAGCGCTACAGACCGCGCTTGCCTGTGCCGAGCGAAGCTGGCCGATCCTCCCCTTGGCCCCCGGACGCAAGACTCCGGCAGCCAACTGTGCGCGCTGTCAGGGGTCAGCTCACTCCCCCGCCAGCTGCGAGTGCCTCGCACAGGGACGCTGGTGCCACGGCTTCCACGCAGCGACTGACGACAGCGACCGTATCCGTAGCTGGTGGAAGACCCAGCCACGGTTCGGTGTTGGAGTGGCCTGCGGAGCTGCCAACCTACTTGTCCTGGACGTTGACGCTCACCAGACACCGCTTCCTCAGCGCGGCCGGCTACTGCCCGGCATCCCGATCGGGGAGCACGTCAGGTTGGACGGGCTTCAGCACGGCTTCCACAGCCTGGCTCTGCTGGCCGCCCTGCGGCAGGAGGCGGATCCGGCTCACGACACCGCGACACTGCGGGTGCGTACCCCGAGCGGCGGCCTCCATGTGTGGTACCGAACCAAGCCGGAGCAGACGTGGCTGTGCTCCACCGGCTCGAGCCCTCGCCGTGCGCTGGCCTGGCAAGTGGATGTACGCGCTCAGGGCGGCTACATCGTGGCGCCCAACACTGTCACGGGCAGCGGCCGTTACACGGTTCTGCCCGGCAGTTCAACGCCAGCGCCCTTGCCAAGCTGGCTGGAGATCGAGCTAATCCGCACCGGTCACCAGCACGCCTCCTTGCCTCGGCAAAGCACTGGTCATGCGACGCCGTTTAGGGCCCGCCAGGCAGTCATTGCTGCGGGGGCCGGCCGGGACAGCGCCACGCGAATCCTTGCGGCCGCGCTTGCTGCAGTCGCTGACTGTAGGTCCGTTCCTGAAGGAGCTTCGTTCACCGAGAAGCTGAACCGGGCCGCGTTCACCACCGGCGGTCTCGTCGCTGCTGGGCATTTGGATCAGCACGCCGCCGAGACCGTACTGCTGGAGGCTGCCGATCACGCCCGTCCGGGGCAGCAAGGCCGCTCCGTCTCCGTCATCCGTGCCGGCCTCATGGCCGGCATGCGACGCCCCCTCGTCCTGAAAGACGACCGCCCGTGAACCACAACTACCCCGACGACGGGCTGTTCGACCCGGCGGCCATCGCCCAGCAGATCCTCAATCCTCCCGCGCTGCCTGCCCAGACCCAGGCCTCGCCCGCGCTGGCCAACACGGCCGCCACGTCCCAGGGGCTTCTTCCCGACTCACTGAGCGACCGGGGCAACGCCAAGCTGTTCGTGCACCTCTACGGCCGGGACTTCAGACATGTGCCCGGCCTCGGCTGGTATCGCTGGTCGGGCTACCGCTGGGAGATCGACGAGGACGACGCTGTGTTGTGGGCGGCGGGTGAGATGGCCGAGGCTCTCGCAGAGGAAGATGCCAGCGGCCACCACTCCTCCACGACCCTTCGTCGTCACCGCCGCCGCGCCCTTTCGACCTCCGGCATGAAAGCCATGCTGATGCAGGCCAAGTCTGCACCAGGGATGGTTCTCAACGCCTCTCTGCTGGACGCCGACCCGTACGCGCTGTGCACCCCTGACGGGGTGGTCGACCTTCGCACCGGGATGCTGCAGAGCCCCGACCCGGAAAAGCACCTGCACTCGCGCTCGACGGCACTCGCCCCACGGGCAATGAAAGCTCCCCGCTGGCAGCGTTTTCTGCTCGATACCTTCGGTGACGACACTGAAGGGCAGGAAATGATCAGCTTCCTGCATCTGCTGCTGGGCTACTCAACCACCGGGGATGTCGGCGCGCAGATCATGCCGTTTCTGTACGGGCTGGGCAAGAACGGCAAGAGTGTGCTGTTGGATGTGATGGTGAAGTTGCTGGGCGACTACGCCGACGCGGCGCCGCCGGGGTTTCTCATGGCCAAGCCGTTCGAGGGCCACCCTACCGACCTGGCGGAACTGCACGGGCGGCGCATCATCGTCTGCTCCGAACTCAAGCCTGGAGACCGCTTCGACGAGGCCCGCGTCAAGCTGCTCACCGGTGGCGACCGCATCAAGGCCCGCAGGATGCGCCAGGACTTCTTCTCGTTCACGCCCACGCACAAACTGTGGCTGCTCGGCAACCACCGCCCGGAAGTGAACACGGGCGGCTACGCGTTCTGGCGTCGAATGAAGTTGATCCCCTTCGAGCGGGCCGTTGCCGACCACCGCAAGGTCGACAATCTCGCCGACATTCTGGTCACAGAGGAAGGGCCCGGCATCCTGCACTGGCTCATCACTGGAGCCCAGCGCTACCTCAATGGGGAGAAGGATCTGACCGGGCCCCAGCAGGTGCGCACAGCAACCACCGCATATGCGGAAACCGAAGACCACACCGGCCGTTTCCTGACTGAGTGCTGCACCATGCACCCTGCAATGCGCGCTGAGCAGGCCCAGCTCTACGCCTCCTACAAGCAGTGGTGCTCGCTCGAAGGGGCCAACCCCGTCTCCTCTCGCGCCTTCGCCGCCCGGGTGCGTGAGACCGTCGGTCTCTCCTCCCCCAAAGAAATGATCTTGTCGAACCAGCGCAAGTACTATCCAGGTATCGGGCTGAACGCTGAGGCGGAGGAAGCAACGGCATGAGCTCCCTGATCGAACCCAGCCAGATCGCCCACGAACAGGACCTGATCTGGCTCGAGGACACCGACACCCTCGACTACGTCCGCCAGAGCCTCGACCGGCTGCCCACCCGACGTGGCAAGCCGGCCTACCATCGCGACGGACGCATGATCGGCTACGCCACCCTTTCGTCTGAGGCCCGTGCCTCGCGCGCCTCAGGGACCTTCCTGCGCAGAGTCTTCTGGCTGCTCCCCCACGACCGAGACCAGCAGCCGGGCGGGCTTTACGCCTCTGCGGCCCCATCCGAAGGCGTTGACCCGCGGACGCTCGCAGTCGGCATCAAGGGCTATAAGACTGAGCGTTCCGAAGGAGGCCCGCCCTCGGACGCCATGCGGGAGCTCGGGATAGAGCTACCGAAGAGCTGACGACGGCGCACCCAGCGACTGAGCGACTCTGCGCGGGCAGGGCACAGAAACAGACATGAGGCCAGCTACCGAGCACCCAGCGTCTTTCGCTGTTCGGTAGCTGGCCTCAGTAGCTCAGAGAAATAGCAGGTCAGAGTGGGTATAGCCCTAGCGGAAGCGACTCTAGCGACGCAAGGCCAGAACTATAACGACATAACCCTGTGCGCGTGCGTGTCATAGATAGGTAAGTTGAGTCGCTTCAGTCGCTTCGATGGCGGTCATCAACGCGCTGAACTGGCCTTTTTGTTGCTACGGCACCCAGCGACTGAAGACACGGATCAGCTACCGATGGCACGCCGCGCTGTAGGGGCCGAGGGCCGTGGTCGACGCCTCCGAGGAGACTGGCGGCCAGGTGGATGCGCATGCGGACGCGAGAGCGCCTCTCTGAGTGGTGAGGCACGGATGCACGGCAACACCGGCCCTGCGTGCTCCCGGAGCATCCTCAGCGGCTCGTAGATGACTCCAGGCGGTCGATGCCCCCCGCTGGCAGGACGCATCTCTGTTGCCTGCGCGAGGCCCACACGAAGTGCATCCGTGCTGTGACCGATCATTTCGAGCGCAGTTACCTGTTTGTCCCCCCCTGATGCTTACCGTCACTGGCCGGCCAGTCATAGGGAGCGGTACTCGATCCGCGGCAGGGTGGCCGCGCAGTGCCAGACCAGCGAAGGCAGTCGCAACACTGTCCTGGCTGGAGTCGACAGCCGTGGACCCCACGGCATGCAACTGGATCCGAGCCTGATCTATCGGATGGCGAACCAAGGCACTGCATTCGTCCCGGCCCTCAGCGTCTTCGGCTTCGAAGCCGACCGGAGCCGGGCCGCCGAACCGAGCGCCCGCCGAGACGTGCGGCTGGCCGGACGGTCCCTGCGGGCCAGCCGCCGGAAGCGGTGCTGGGCGCGGCCTCCTGGTCGGCCCGCACAGACCTCGGCCGGCCTGGCCTGGTAGACGGAGCCCCCGCCGCCCTGGTCGTCTACGACACCGACCCCACACCCGACGCTTCCACCCTGCCCCCAATCCCATCATCCCCCGCGGCGAGTCATAGCCTGAAGATCAAGCGTCAATCCACAGCTCTTGTCAATGACTAAAGGGTGTTGCATAAGGCGGTGTTCGGGCAGGTCGGGGCCCGTGAGGACAGGACTCTGGTCATGATGTGAGGGCCAGGTTGTGCATCTGGGCGACGGCCTGGACGGCGTGGTGGAGGCCGTTGCCGTGCTGTCGGCAGTCGCGGAGGATCTTGTAGTTCTTCATCCGGCCGATCACGTGCTCGCCCCGGGCGCGGACCGTGCGGTGGGCCGCGTTGTCGTTCTCTTCGCCCGGCAGCAGCTTGCGTCGAGTGCCTTTTGCGGTGCGGGGTGACCATGCCGCAGTTCAGGTAGGCGCCGTCCGCCAGGACGGTCACGCCCCGGCAGTGCTCGTCCAGGCCGGAGGCTTGCCAGGCGTGTGCGTCCGCGGTGGTGCCCGGCACCGGCCGGGCGGCAGCGATCACCAGGCGGGTGTTGGCGTCCACGATGACCTGCACGTTCGCCGAGAACCGGTAGTTGCGGCTGGAGGTGCCGACGTGGCGGTCACGGACCGGGATCAGGGTGCCGTCCACGATCCACAGCTGGTCCGCCGCGTCGGCCGGGCGGGGCACCGGCTCCAGCGCGAGCAGCGGGCCCAGCTTCTGGATGACCCGGCACACGGTCGAGGAGGAGGTGCCGAACAGCGGGCCGAGCTGCCGCATGGTGAGGTTCGTGTGGTAGTACAGGGCCACCACCAGGACCCGTTCGGTCAGGGGCAGGCTCCACGGCTGGCCCCGCAGGGTGCCGTTGCCGCCTCGGTCCCGGACCGTCTTCAGCAGCCGCCCGAACTGCTCCAACGACAGCCCCGTGAACGTCTCCACCCACACACGTTCAGCCCTCAACACCCCAGCTATACACCGGAGATGCTCAGATCACGGCCTGTGCAACACCCTTTAAGGGCTGTCCCGCAAATGGCGAGGGTGGCCGTGGATGAGACGATGTTGGTGCGACAGGGTGGACGCCGGCTTGGTCGTGGACGAGCCCTGGAGCCTGTTCCACAGCCCCTTGGTGAGGGTCCAGGATGCTGGAGGAGGTATGAGGGATGGGTGTTGATGTGCTGCTGATGCAGGTGGTGCAGCGAGGAACGAGTCCCAAGAAGCGGCGACTGACCACCATGGACTTCGTCCAGGACAGGGCGGACCTTTTCTCCGTTCTGTGCGCGAATAGCAGTCTGCCGATGCTCGCCCGCGTGGACCCGTACCGCACCCGAATCCTTACGTCGGCAGACATGCCCCAGTTCCTCTCCGAGATCGATGCCACCTGTGACCTCGTGACAGGGCAGGGAGAGCGGGACGTCCTGGAGCAGATCCGCGGGCTGGCCGAGCGTTGCGCTGAAGCCGCGACCCTTGAACTCCACCTGGAAGGCGACTGAGATTTGTCTTTCGCTTGTCGCGTCAGGGTGAGGCGATTGCGGGACACCCCATAGGCCGGCTGCCGTGGGTGCCAATGGTGCTGCTGTGCGGCGCGTTTGTTGCACTGGTAATGGCGTTCATGGCTGGCTGACTAGGGCCTGTCCGGGCGATCTCTGAGCCGAGGTGTGCCTACCCTGCGAATCTCGCTGTCGAAGGGCTTGCCCAGTGAGGTAGAAGGGCGGAATGGACACCGCAGAACTTCAGCGGACGCTGAACGAGCCCATCGAAGCCCTCGTCGTGCACCACGGATACACCACCTACATGCGCGACTACGAGCTCGTCATCAACGTGTGGGACGGCCCTCAGAACCCGTCAACCTACCTGCGATATCTCTTCCGGTACTGCGTTGAGGCCCGATGCGAGACGTTCCTGTCCACGGAGACCTGGCGGACTTCCTTGGACGCCCGGCTCCTCGACAGCGAAACCGCCATCGACCTCGACGGTTACGTCTGGGGCGCGAACCAACACGAGCTGTACGGAGCCGAGCTTCGTCTCAAGTCGGAGGCTGCCCTCCGCTGGTCGAAGGCTGTCGGGATCGACTTCCATGAGGTTCACATCGAGACCAACGCTCACGATCTGACCTTGCTCTTCTCGGACCTTGAGGTGAGCGAGGTGCCGGTTGGATATGCACCCTTCGTCGCGGACCGAGAGCCAGGAGTCGTGTCACCTTGTGACGGGCGTGGGTCCGGGGCGTTGATGTAGACATGGGTCGGGTGATCTGAGCGATGCCGAGTGGGAACGGCTACGACCGTTCCTGCCAGTCAGCAATAGGCGTTGTGGCAGGTGGCGAGACCACCGGCAGGTGATCGACGGGATTCTGCACCGGGTCCGGACCGGGATGCAGTGGCGTGACCTGCCCGAACGGTTCGGGCCGTGGAAGACCGTCTACGAACGGCACCGCCTGTGGTCGGCGGACGAGACGTGGGAGCGGCTGCTCCAGCAGGTCCAGGCCTCCGCAGGTGCGGCGGGTGAGATCGACTGGGACATCGCGGTCGACTCCACGATCGTGCTGGCGCATCAGCACACGCCCGGCGCCCGCACCGACCAGCCGCCGGCACCCGGGCGCGCCTCCTGCTCGAATGCGCGGTCCTCGCGGCGGTGCCGGTCCTCGCGAGCGTCGAGCTCTCTGCGTAGAAGCTCGGCGCCGCGTTGCGCGAATAGAACGGAAACGAGGGTGACCGCACCACCTACGACGGCCGCTCCCAACGTCACAAGGGCTGATAACACAGCTCCCCCAGACTCTGCGCTTTAGACGACCTATCCGAAGCACGCGGAAACTTCTGAGGCCCTTGATGGTTGACTCGACCGCATGGGTATCCTCTCGGCGTCCTGCGTGATCACCATGCTGCCTCGTTGGTTGCACCAGCATGACCGACATCGACGGACTCCCTCTCTCGGATGCGCCGCTCCCTCCACTGCTGCCCCTGTTGTCTCTTGAGGAAGCGCAGGCGGCGTTGTCTGTCCTGGCCGCGGTGGTCAACGGAGATGAGCCGGACTTTCAAACGGCGCGCTGGCTGCTGGCTAACCTGGCCGCTCGAGTGCCGTCCCGCGAGTAGCTGTGCGTCTGGTCGCGTGCGGCCAGGGTTCGTTGCCTCTACGTCTACGTATTCGGATCTGGACGGTGATCCTCCGACGAGGCAGACTTACCAGAAGACCCGGAGAAACAGCTAAGAATCTGACGGAAGGCCTCATGCGGATCGTCATCGAAGGAGCGACCGAAGAGTTCGCGGAGAAGCTGGTCGCGCTGGCGGCCTCGTTCGATGCCGAACTAGCTGTTGAACCTGTAAGCACCGGATGGACGGTAGAGCGAGCCGGCCGCTATCTCCGGTCGCTGACAGCCGGAGCCCGACGGTTTGCCGAGATGGTCGTCATCGACGGTGACGGATACATGGACGCCGACCAGTTGCGTGCCACGATCGGTAGGCTCAACGGACCGACGGTCGCACTGTCACGAGCAGTCCCCCGCGGTGTGAAATTGGGCTGGTGGCCCGAAGGCACTCCTGCTCCCATCACCCCGGTGTGGGACGCGGACAACCCGAGCTGGCACAAGAACATCGCCTACGAGATGAGTCGTGACAATGTAGGCGTCTTCCGTGAGGCCTTGGCGACCATGAAGGCTGCACCGCTCAGGTCGTAAGAGGCGATGGGCTGACGACCGCTGAGATTCGGAGCGGACGGTGGACGCATCCGTCCGCCATTAACCTCTGCTCGAGGTACATCTGGCCGCTTCCCGCGCCACTCCCCCATCGGCCAGCCATCGCCAGTCCGGACTCCTTCGCGATGATCGGGTGCCAGGCATCCTGTTTCAGGAACGGTCCGGCTGAGAATGCGCGCAGGCCCGGCCAGAAGGCGGCCGGGCCTGCAGTTTTCACGATGTGTCAGATATGGCGTCGCGTGAGTGAGTTCAGCTGGTGGAAGTCGCTCGCTCGCGACGTCGCTCTGCCCGCTTCGCCAGCTCGTCCATCATCGCGAAGAACTGAACGTCGTCCATCTTCCGGTCCAGGAAGAGAGCAGCGTCGAGTCCGTTGTTATACGGAAACTTCTTCAGACCTGGGGGCTGCTCACTTGCGGCATGCCGTGGCTCCGGAACGCCCTCTGGGGAGGATGCCTGAGTCGGCTCCTGAGGAGACTCGACGTCAGAGATCTGGCCGGCGGCCTCCGGTGTGCCGGCCTCCACTGAATCGTCAGCCGCTCCAACTTCTGCATGTTGAGTGTGCTGCTCCGTCGTGGGGGGCGTTGGCTGGACCGCGGGGGGCGACTGGCTGACCACCACTCCCCCACCGGCGGGCGTCGACTCCGGTTCGGGCTTTACCGCGGTAAAGCTCTCAGAGCTGGTCGGCTGCGTGTGTCGTGGTTCGCGCCTGTCTTCCTTCTCGACGTCGCGTGCGACGAGTCGGCTCTCCCAAGCGGTTGCCTGTGCCTCCACTGGCAGCTTGGCGAGCGCTCGGGTCTCACGCACTGGGAGCACACCGGAGCTGACAAGTTCCTGCAGTTCGGGTGCGAGCTTGAGCAGGTACAGCTGCTGGGTGACCCAGCCGGCTGACTTGCCGTAGTGCTCGGCGACCTTCGCCTTGCCGCCGAGCTGGTCGACCATGGTCTGGATGCCGATAGCCTGCTCGACCGGATCGAGGTCTTCGCGGTCGTTGTTCTCAGACAGGACTGCGTCGAGGAATGTCGCTCGAGACGCGGCGATGGTGTCGTCGACGATGACCTCGAGGGTCTCCAGACCCGTCGCGCGCGAAGCTCGGTAGCGACGCTCTCCGTTGGCAATGACGTAGCGGTGGGTGCCGACAGCGTCCGCTTCGCCCTCCCACAGCTTCAGGTACGCCTCGCGAGTAACGGCGACCGCGGGCTGCAGCTGCTTCGTCTTCAGCTTTTGCCCGAACTCGGCGAGGTCCGCGTCCGAGCCGAAGTTGCGGCGCGGATTGAACGCGGTCGGCACTAGCTGCTCGAGGGGCAGGGTCCGCAGCCGTGAGTCGGGGGCCCCTGTGGTGGGAACGCCCGTGGCCTGGGCCACCGCCTGACGGCGGGCACTGACCGAGGTCGTCTGTGCGCCGCCGAACCGGCCGGCACCCAGCTTGTCCTTCTTGGTCACGCGACCTCCCTGGCCAGGGCACGCATGCTGACCGCGATCCGGCTCTTGGGTGCGTAGGACAGCAGAGGGCTCTTCGTCCGCACGGCTTCCCGCTGTTCCTTGCGTTCCCCGATGATGCCGACGACCCGGGGATCCTTTATGTCCATCCAGCCCTCGAGTGAGGATGTGGCGATGTAGCCGCGGCGCGGGTCGTAGAGGTTGACGACGAGACCGAGGTACTCGATGTCGAGCGCCATGTCACCGCGGAGGTCTTCGATCTGGTTGGTGAGCAGGTCGTAGGCGTCGGCGGAGCTGTCCTCTGCCTGGACGACGACGAGGACACCGGACTGCCCGGGAAGTTCGTTCTCGCGTCGGCGTCCGTAGTAGGCGGCGGCATCCATGCTCAGGCCGAGGCTCGGCGGGCAGTCGACGACGATGACGTCGTAGTCGGCTTCCAGCGGGGCCAGGGCGCGTTCCAGCGCGGCCTCGCGGGCCCGGACGCTGGACAGGCGTACGTCGAGGAGGAAAGCGTCGGTGCAGGCGGGCAGAAGGTGGAGCCGGTCCCCGAATCGCTCTCCGTCGATCTGCACGATGAGATCGCGGAGTTCGCCCTTGGGATTGCCGCCCATGTGGTTGGTGAGGCTGTCGCCGTCGATCGGCAGCGGGGACGCGCCGAGCTGGGTGGTGAGGTGGTTTTGCGGGTCGAAGTCGACCATGAGGACGCGCAGTCCGAGGCCGGGGAGGTTCTCGACGCCGAGCGGGTCGTCGGTGTCGCCTTCCGCAGCGAGCTGCTTGGCGATCTGCACGGGGTGCAGGGCGTCGGGGTCCTCAGCGAGTGCTTCGCTGAGGCCGGCCGTGATGGCGGTCTTGCCGACGCCGCCCTTCTGGTTGCAGACGATGATGCGGCGGGTGATGGCCGGGCGGGCGACGCCTGGTGCCGGGTGGGTGTCGAGCCACAACTTCACGGCTTGGGCCAGGCCCTGGGTGAGCGAGACGCTGCGCGTTTTGGCAGCGGTCTTGAAGTCGGCCCATTGGCCGGGCGGGAGGAATGTGGCGAAGGAGTCGGCGCCTGAGGTGTCGACGGTCTCCGGTGCGGAGGCGAGTGCCGTCCAGGCGCTGAGCCCTTGTTCGACGGCGGCCTGAATCTCGAGGCCGTGCTGGGCAGTTCGGACTTTGAGTTGCTGCCGGAGCCATCCCGGCAGCTTGGAGACAACCTTCTCGCGGTCGCCTGAGGTGGCTGGAGAACTCATGGACGACACCTTACTAACGTTCCGCCATAGATCTTGCACCGACACGTTAGTTAAGCACCCGTTTGGCTTTACCGCGGTAAAGCCGCAGCAGTTGATCAGCCCAGGACGTCTCCGGTGCTGGTGGGCCAGCCGGATACCGAAGGCGTGGTTCTCGCCGCACAATTCAGTGGCCGTGCGCTGTGCCGGCCCAGGCTGCTGTCGGGTGTCACCGCGACAGGTCCCGTCCACGGAGAAGGGGTCGGGGCTCTTTTTGCTTTTGGCGCACTCGCAAAACCTCAGAGACTGGCCCCCACTCCCCCGCTGCCCTTGCGTCCTTCGGCCAGATGCTCTGACGCCTGACCACCTCGTTCCGGTCGCAGCCGAACAGATGCAGCGAGGGTGTTCCGCCTCCCTGTCCGTGACGTGGTCCGCTGGCCCTACGGCCTCACCCCGTGCCCTGCAGAGAAACCGTGCTGGCCCCGTACTCATGAATTGGCAGACCATCTGTCATCGCACCACCGGCCACTACGGTGTCGTGATGACCGAACTCGAGATCGTCGCGCGGGTCCAGAGCAATGCCGGGCACGCTGTTGAGCGGCTGGTGTGCCACCCACGGCTTCCCCTGTTCGCCTGTTTGGATTCGGTGCGCCCCGCAGTCGGCATCTGGGCGTGCGACAGCGGGACACTCCGCCAGCTGGGCTCGATGGGCACTGACTCGGCCGTCTACAGCGAGGCTCTCGGGTGGGAGCGTTCTCAACGGACGCCCGCCGTGGCATGGCACCCTCACGAGGCAGAGCTGATGGTGGCCGGCGAGGGCACGTTGACGCGGTGGCAGCCATCGGGCCTGACCCGTCTCGATAGCTCGATCTCCGCGGTTCACTACAACGACCTGGCGTTCAGCCCAGACGGTCGGACCCTGTGGGCCTCGCCCTCATCAGGTGATGATGACGCATGGGAACGCTCTGATGTCCTCGACCTCGGCACGGGTACCGTCACCGTCGGGCCACGCTGGGACACAGGGATCACTGAGCATCCCGGCGGCAGCTTGGTGGCCACTCTCGCCAGCGATCAAGGGGCCACCCTCGGGCTCTTCGCCCGAGCCAGCGCCGACACCACGCCAGCCGTGATGCGCCTACGAAGCCACGCGCTGATCTTGGACTGTGACGGGTACGAGGCTCCAATCTTCAGTCCTGATGGACGCCACCTCGCGATCCGAGGCAACGCCTACGGGAACTCGCTGGACGTCTTCGAGTTCCCGTCCCTTTGTCGTGTCTTCTCCACGTCTCTCGGCGAACCGAGCCCGGGCTACCCGTATCCGGAAGAGTGGCTCCGTCAGATGCGCGCCTGGTCACGTCACAACATCGCCTTCGGTACTCGGCACGGCGTGCTCTGGATCGGCACCCCAGCCGGAGCCCTTGTCCAGGTCGATATCAAGGCGCTGGCCGCTCAGGAGCACAACGTGCTGGCAGGCGCACCAGTGTCCGCACTCGGACGCACAGCGACGGACGAGCTCGTCATGGCCAGCAGCACGGGCGAGCTTGTGCTGCTGGCCATGGGCACCGTTCCTGTCTCGGTTGACGACGGCGAGAAGACAACGCCGACGCCTCGGGAGGCAGTCGCGGACTTCTTGGATGCGACGACGGAGCTTCCCGACGATGCCGACCTGGACACCGATCTGGTGCTCACCGACGGGAGCACCACATGGAACTCCGAGGATCTCGCAGCGATCAACACGGCATCCGTAACCGATCCGACCTGGCTGCAGATTCGAGCAGCCATGGGGGAGTGACAGCAAGGTTCGGCGGGGCAGGCCGCTGTTCTTTACCGCGGTAAAGAACACTGCTGAGCAGATGGCCAGGGTTCGTCGGCCAGCGCGGGTGCTGCTTCTTTACCGCGGTAAAGAAGCAGCAGAACCCGCAGCGTGGAAGCAGAGCGAGTGCGTCGAGGGCAAGACTGGTAGTTGGCTCAAGCGCTGCTGAGCCAACACGGTGCACCACTGAGTGACCGGTGATCCACGCGGCCCATCGAGGTGCGTGAGTCTTTTCCAACCTGAGGTCGAGGCGCCGTAGAGGACGAAGCAGGTCTCCACGAGGCCGTTTGGTGGCCCGCACTGAGGATGGGTCCCTCGTTCAAGAAGCCCGGATTGCCTGATCGATCTCCGCGCCGGTGCGAGCCACAACGACGGGCCACTCGTCCCTGAGAGCGGCAGGCAGAAGGGCACGGTCCGCATCCCGCTGGATCACGGTCGGTCCGCCCGGGACGACGAGCATGGCACCCAGCCGGCGAAGCAGGACGGCCAGGAGCTCCATGATTCCGCCGCCTCCGAAGCGGTTGAAGGTGATGGTGTCCGGGCTGGAGAAGAACACACCCGCCTCCTCCCGTTCTGCCGTACGGACCTGCAGGAAGTTCGTCCGGGGGTCCCGTGCCACCACGTAGGGGTCGAGGGCCTCGTGCGCGGCACTCATGTCCAGCGGCGTCAGCTCACCGTTCCCGAACCGGCACACGAAGATGTCGAAACTCATGGGCCTCTTCTATCCTCAAGTCGAGGCGTGGTGAAGTGGGACGACTGCCTACCTCAGCACCTCCCAGGGGCTTCACCATGCTGTCAGCCCAACCGGCCATCACGGCAGCCAGGTTAGAAAACGCTCTTTGTTGCCGGGGCACCAGCGGATTGGGCCAGCCCGCCAGAGGCCAGGGGTCCGAGAGGACGAGGTACAGCGCTCCTGTCGCCGATGTTCGGCAGGCAGGTCCATCCTCTTCTGTGCGCCGGTCGGTGACGACTGCGGAGGGGGATCCTTGCTGCCTTGCCGACGCGCGTCGGGTAGTACACGCGGCGCAGATGCTCTGTACGACGAGAACGCGTAGTGCGGTCGACCTCACCGCTGAGCTTTCGGGATCGAACCGTCGCACGGGCGCAGCCCGTGAAGTGATCTTCGGTGTAAGCAGGCAGTCCAGGGCCTGCGAAGCGCCGCGACTGCCGATCGGCTCAGCGTCTGGTCCCGCTGTTCTTTACCGCGGTAAAGAACAGCCCACTCTGGGCTCTGCTCGAAGCGTCGACGACTCAGTTGCTCCATCGCCGCATCAAGTTCGGTTGCTGGAGCGAGACCCGTGCAGGCAAAAGATCCACAGCCTGCATGGGCGCTTCAGCCTCCTGGGCAATGTTCCTCCCGGCGCGGTCTGCCGACGAGGTGATCATCTCCTTGCCGCCAGGCCAGCAGCTGATCGCCTTGGTCGGCTCCGTCGCCAGCGGATCACGCGGGTCGTTGCCACCTGTGCCTGAGGCTGAGGACTCGCACTCGGTGCGAGGTAAGAGCTGTCGACGACCGGGCGTCCCCGAGAGGCTGGGCTCGTGTGGAGCGAACCGTGGAGATCTCGGATCGTGAGGGCAGCGAGGCGGAGTGGTAGCTGACCATGACTCTGCCGGCTTGTTGTTCTTTACCGCGGTAAAGAACAACAAGCCGGCAGAGCACTGCGGGTGCCGTTCTGGGTGGTGCCCCGACCGGCAAAGCTCTCTTGATCAGTCCGCCGAGCCCGGCTGCGGTGTCTTGAGGGACGGCTTGTCGCTGGCTGAAGGCTGCGGGTCTCAGGCGTCGATGAGTACCCAGGTGCGACCGGCTCGGAGCCATAGCGTTCCGTCGCGGCCTTGGCCGCACTTCATGACCACCCGCCCGGGAACCCGCACTCGCTCCTGGCTGGTGACGACGCATACGTCGCCGATCAGCTCCGCACGGGTCACGGTAGTGCTGCGCTTGTAGTGGTCGCGGTTGGTCAGAACCACCCGCGTGCCGCGTACCGCGAGTCCGTCCGGGGCCTTTACCGGGCTGCGGTAGCTCACGACTGCGCCGGTGGAGGGTGTGATCCGGGTGAGGAAGGTTCCTTTGGGGCTGTACCAGACCAGCCAGACCGACTCGCCTTCTGTGGCGGCCGTGCAACCCTGCAGTGGCCAGTCGGGAAGTCTCCCCTTCGGCGCCCACGTGGCGACGCCCCGGGTGTTCCAGCCCGCCAGGCCGGCCCCGGACTCCGGGTGGTTGCCGTAGATGCCCTCGTCACCGTAGGCGGTCCAGATGTCCCCGCTGCGGTCGGTGACGAGGGCCGGGATGTCGTCACCGATGCAGAAGGCACCCTCTGGCCGGCCCTCGGGGGAGTACACGACGGCGTTCTTCCACCAGTCCCCCTCCGTGTCCTTGTGGGTACGGCCCGAGGCCAGCAGGAACCGGGCGCCTGGCAGCAGAGCCAGGTGGCTGGGCCGCATGTCGATCCCTTCGACCAGGATTCGCCGCAGTTCCTGCCCGGAGACGATGACCAACTCTGCGTCGAACGGCATCTCGGCACGCCATCCGATCCACCCGCGGGGGTACTTGTCGCGGCTCAGATGGCGTCGTTGGACCAGCATCACGGCGAGTTCACCGGCCGGTCCCACGGTCCACCACAGGGCACGCCACCCCGCCTGAACGTCCTCGGGGGACAGCCTCCACGCGACGGGCAACTCGTCGATCAGCATGGGGATTCACCCTCTGGGACTGCGGAGACCAACGCCACCGAATTTCGCCACGTTACAGGTCGGGGCAGTTCACTCCCGGCAAAGCGAAGACCGGCCCTTTGCGGCGCCCTGGCTCCCATCCTGCGGTCGCCTTGAGCTCTGTCGGTGACATCGGCGGCTCAGCTCGAGGCTGGCCCGCATCCACCGTCATCCCTGCGAGGGCGGGGCCTTTCGCCCCCTGGGAGTTACCCGAAGCTGAGCTCGACGTCCTTGGCCACGCAGAACCGCAGGACGGCGCTCAACTGCCGGATGTCGTCGGTGCGCCGTGGGAGGACCGGGTCGCTGTCGTGAGTCTGCCGCTGGTCGAAAGTCGCTTCTAGCCGCAGCAACATGACCGCGCATTGATCGGGCGTCAGGTCGGGCCGTCGATGTCTGCATGGTTGAGCACACGCTCCAAAGTGGTGGTGACCCTGCACCACTGGCGCTTTGCGCCGAACCAGTTCATCTCGGCGAGAGCGAACACCTCGGCCCGGGCCAACCACCTCCTGAACAAGCCGAAGCCGGTGGATGACCAGGAAAAGTCCCAACTGGCCACGTCATCGCGGACTGGGAAGAGCATGAGTTCCACCTCGTCCCCTGCTAACTCACCCCAGGGCTTGGAGGCAGGCGCATGATGGCGTCATGACCCAGAACTCATCGAACCCCATCGTCGAAGCGGGCTGGCAGAAGGTACGTGACGACGGGCGCGTTCATACCGAGCTACTGGATGCCGCTTACGCCGAGCCACGCCTGCGGCAGCTCTTCCCCTGGACGGGAATGGGGGAGCTTCATTTCAGCCGTTGCACCGAGAAGCGGTGGACCTGGGACATCCCCTACATCGCGCCCGGCACCGAAGGAACCTACTGGGCCCTCGGGCCACTGCGATCCGAGTGGGTAGGACAGGTAGCCACAGTGCAGGAAGCCATCGCCCTGGTGATCGACCGTCTGCCGCCGAATTGCGGTCCTGCCTTCGTGGGCACCCCTGAAGAGCTCGCCGCGCACGAAGCAGCGAGGTTGGGTCTTCTCCCGGGGTCGTCGGCGTAAGGAAGAGAGTGGGCAACTGAATTGATCTCCGGATGGGTGGTGTGATCACGGCGTCGGAGCTGGCTACCAGAACGATGCTGCGCGGTGGAGCGGGGGAGAGGCGGCAAGCTTCGTCCGAGCGGGGGGGGGGGGGTGGGAGAGCCGCGGCGGGAAAGAACGCCCCCCCCGCCACACCCCGGCGGGGGCAGGGGGGTGGGGGGCGGGCGCCGCGCGCC
>NZ_JBEOYI010000034.1:0-71004 GCF_040297005.1 Streptomyces sp. NPDC001904
GCCCGGCGCGGGGCTGGGTCCCCCCCCCGGCCGGTCCGGGGGGGGGCCGGGCCGCGGGGCCCGCCAGGGCGGGGCCGGCCGCCCCCTCGAGGGCCCCCCCCCCGCCTCTCGTGACGACTGTCCTACGCGGCGGGCTCGCCGCCGAAGCGCTCCTTGTACGACGCCAGGTCCTCGTCCGTGATCTTCGCGAAGAGGACCGGCGGGACGGTGAAGGCGGTGCCCGCCGGGACCGTCGTCAGGGCCGTGGCCTGCTCGCCGCTGACCCACGTGGCGTCGTCACCGGGCAGCGCGAACGCGGCGCGCATCGCGGCCGCCGACGCGGGGATGAACGGCTCGGAGACCACCGAGTAGAGGTGGATGAGGTTCATCGCGGTACGGAGGGTCAGGGCGGCCCCCTCCGGGTTCGTCTTGATCTCGAGCCAGGGGGCCTTCTCCTCCAGGTAGGAGTTGCCCGCCGACCACAGCGCGCGCAGGGCCGCCGCGGCCTTGCGGAACTGGAGGGCCTCCATCTGCTCCTCGTACTCGGCGAGCAGGCGGGAGATCTCCGCGCCCAGGTTCGCCTCCGCCTCGCCGGGCTCGCCGCCCGCCGGGACGTCGTCGCCGAAGCGCTTGCGGGAGAAGGACAGGACGCGGTTGACGAAGTTGCCGAGGGTGTCGGCGAGGTCCTTGTTCACCGTCGCCGTGAAGTGCTCCCAGGTGAAGGACGAGTCGTCCGACTCCGGGGCGTTGGCGATGAGGAAGTAGCGCCAGTAGTCGGCGGGCAGGATGTCCAGCGCCTGGTCCGTGAAGACTCCGCGCTTCTGGCTCGTGGAGAACTTGCCGCCGTAGTACGTCAGCCAGTTGAAGGCCTTGAGGTAGTCGACCTTCTTCCAGGGCTCACGGACACCCATCTCCGTCGCCGGGAACATCACGGAGTGGAACGGGACGTTGTCCTTCGCCATGAACTCCGTGTAGCGGACGTCGGCGGCGCCCTCCGGCTCGTACCACCACGACTTCCAGTCGCGCGTCTCACCGGCCGGGGCCTGGTCCGCCCACTCCTTCGTCGATCCGATGTACTCGATCGGAGCGTCGAACCACACGTAGAAGACCTTGCCCTCGGCCGCCAGCTCCGGCCAGGTGTCCGCCGGAACGGGCACGCCCCAGTCCAGGTCGCGCGTGATGGCGCGGTCGTTCAGGCCCTCGGTCAGCCACTTGCGGGCGATGGAGGACGCCAGGTGAGGCCACTCGCCGGCGACCTCGTCGATCCACGCCTCGACCTCGCCCTGCAGCTTCGACTGGAGGAGGAAGAGGTGCTTGGTCTCGCGGATCTCCAGCTCGGTGGAGCCGGAGATGGCGGAACGCGGGTCGATGAGGTCGGTGGGGTCCAGGACGCGCGTGCAGTTCTCGCACTGGTCGCCGCGGGCCTTGTCGTAGCCGCAGTGCGGGCAGGTGCCCTCGACGTAGCGGTCCGGGAGGAAGCGGCCGTCGGCGGGCGAGTACACCTGCCGGATCGCGCGCTCCTCGATGAACCCGTTCTCGTTCAGCTTGCGGGCGAAGTGCTGGGTGATCTCCGCGTTCTGCGGGGAGGAGGACCGCCCGAAGTGGTCAAAGGCGAGCGCGAACCCGTCGTAGACGGCCTTCTGCGCGTCGTGCGCCTGCGCGCAGAAGTCCGCGACCGGGATGCCCCGCTCCTTGGCGGCCAGCTCGGCCGGGGTGCCGTGCTCGTCCGTCGCGCAGATGTAGAGCACGTCGTGGCCGCGCTGGCGCAGGTAACGGGCGTACACATCGGCCGGGAGCATGGACCCCACCATGTTGCCCAGGTGCTTGATCCCGTTGATGTACGGAAGGGCGCTGGTGATGAGGTGTCGAGCCATCGAGGGCTGCTCCCGGGTTGTGACGTGGGGCGGGGACCTTCGTCGCGGTCCTTCGCCGTCGGAATCTAAAAATCGTAGCCGACATGGGTGGGCCGCCCGCGCGGTGTTTTACTGCGCGGACGGCCCGGGCGGTGGTGCGCGGCGCCTACGGGCGCCAGCCGGCCAGCAGGCCCGCGTACAGCTCGGCGTCGGTCAGCTCCAGCGGGGACCGTCCCGCGTGGAACCAGCCGGCGTTGGCGGCCTTCAGTTTGCGCAGGTAGTCGAAGCTCTTGGACTCCGGGTCGCCGAACGCCACGAACTGGAAGTGCAGCGGGTGGCTCGCCGCCTTCGCCAGGGCCTCGTTCGTCGGGCGCTGCACGTCCGGCGGGCCGTCGACCTGGAAGACCACCAGGGCGGGCGCGGTCGGATCCGCGCTCTTCTCGTGGTGGGCGACGACCTCCTCGATCGCGCGGTGGTAGCTGGTGCGGCCCATCCGGCCCGCCGCCCCGTGCCACGCGTCGACCTTGCCCTCGTGGCCGGCCGCGTCGAGCGTGAGGTCACCGGTGGCGTCGATGTCCGTGGAGAAGAACACCGTGTGGACGGTCGGGGTCTCCCGCTCGTCCAGGTGTGCGGCGAGCGCGAGGGTCTGCTCGGCGAGCGCCGCCGCCGAGCCGTCCTTGTAGTACGGGCGCATGGACCCGGACCGGTCGAGCACCAGGTAGACCGTGGCCCGGGTTCCGGCGAGCCCGCGCTTCTTCAGGGCGGCACCGGCGGCCTTGTAGGCGGCGGCGAGGCCCGGGGCGCGGGTCCTGACGCGGGCGGCGGAGTGGGCCGGGGCCGCGACGGGTTCGGGCTTGCCCTCGGCCACCGGGGCCGGCTGCGCCTCGATGGCGACAGGCTCGGCCTTGGGCTTGGGCTTGGCGACGGCGGGCTTCGCCTTGGCGGCCCGCGTCCTGGTGACGGGCTTGGCTACGGGCGCCGCCGCGACGGTCTCCGGTTCCGCGGTGGCCGGGGTTTCGGCGGCGGGCTCGGGCTGGGGCGCGACCGGGGTCTCGGCAGCGGGCTCGGCCTCGACCGGTGCCTCGGCGACCGGCTCAGCCTCGGCGACCGGCTCGACCACAGCGGGGGCCTCGGCGACGGGCTCGACCTCGGCGGGGGCCTCGGCGACGGGCTCGACCGCAGCGGGGGTCTCAGCGACGGGCTCGGCCTCGGCGACGGGCTCGACCACAGCGGGGGTCTCAGCGACCGGCTCGGTCTCGGCCGGGATCTCGGCGACCGGCTCGACCACAGCAGGTGTCTCGGCGACCGGCTCGACCACAGCAGGTGTCTCGGCGACGGGCTCGACCTCGGCCGGTGCCTCGGCGACCGGCTCGGTCTCGGCCGGGATCTCAGCGACCGGCTCGACCACGGCGGGGGCCTCGGCGACCGGCTCGACCGCAGCCGGAGTCCCGGCGACCGGCTCGGCCCCGGTCGTCGTGTCGGCCGGGGCCTCGGTGCGTGTCTCCGGCGTGGCCTGGGGCGGGACCTCGGCGGCCGGGGCCGTCGTGTCGGAGGCGATGCGTTCGTCGCCCACCGGGGCCGCCGGCTTCGGCACGGTCACGTTGTCGAACGCGGCGGCGACGAGGTCGTCGGCCGCGCCGGCCTTCTTCGGGGCGGGGACCCTGGCCGATGTCTCCTCGGACGGCGCGGGGGCGGCGGCGGAGGCCGGCGCGGCCTCCGGTTCCGGCGACGCTGCCGCGGTCTCGTCCTTCTTGCGGGACCGCCCGAACGCGTTCCGCAGCAGATCCAGAATGCCCATGTGCGCAACCTTCCGCATGAATTGGTCGAGTTGGTCCCGGCGCCCCTGGAACCCCTGGCCAGGGCGGACACGTAAGGTTAGCCGCCGCCGACGGGGATCTTGGGCAGGGGCGAGCCGATCGACCTCGCCGCATCACCGGCGATCTGCGGTTCCGCGGTTGCCGTACCGCGGCCAACTCGGTTCCGGGCGGGCCCGGTTCGGGATTCAGCGGTGGTCGTCGCGGCGGTACAGCGCGAAAGCCAGACTCGCCGCCCCGGTCGCGGCGACACCCGCACCGGCGGCGATCAGGAGTCCCCCGCTGGAGTCCGCCGGGGCCGCCGCGGGCCGCGCGGTGGCGTAACCGGCCGCGCGGGAGTGGACGTTGTCGGCCCGCGCCGGTGCCGCGTTCGCGGAGGCGGTCGTCACGGGGACGGCCAGGGCGACGAGGGCGCCGGCGGTGAGGGTGGCGGTGCGGAGGACGGGGCGGTTCGCGCGCATGGAGATCGGTCTCCGTCGGTCGGTCGGGCGGTGGTGTGCGGGGCTGCGTTGTCGAACGTAGGACGCGGTGCGCGCGGCTTCGTGTGGGTCACCCGTACGTTGTGTAACAGCCGCGCCCGGTGCCGCCGAACCGGACGAAGGACCAGGCCGGTGGTCCCGGGCCAAGGTCACGGGGCGGCCGGGACCTTCGGCCCTGATCCCGGCGCCGGTGGCGTTCGGCGTCCCGGTCGGGGATGCTCGCGGGCATGGTCTCAGTGGTGCAGAACGTCGCGATCGACTGTGCGGACGCCTATGAACTGGCCCGGTTCTGGAGCGCGGCCACCGGCAGCCCGCTGGACCCGGAGGACGGGCCCGGCGCCCGCGAGACGCAGGTGCTGATGCCCGGCGGGCCCGCGCTCTATTTCAACCAGGTGCCCGAGAAGAAGGCGGGCAAGAACCGGATCCACCTGTGTCTGCGGCCGGAGACCTCGCGGGAGCAGGAGGTGGAGCGGCTGACCGGACTCGGGGCGGTCTTCCGCGCCGATCACCGGCAGCCGGACGGTTCGGGCTGGGTGGTGCTGGCCGATCCCGAGGGCAACGAGTTCTGTGTGCTGCGCAGCGCGGCCGAGCGGGCGGCGGCGGGCTGACCGGCGTCAGGGCCCTTCGGCGACGCCGATGGCCCGGGCGGCCGCCACCTCCTGGCGCAGGTGTTCCAGGACGCTGTCCTGCGCTCCGGTCGCGCCGAAGTCGGCCCGCACCTCCCACAGCACCACCGAACTGCGCAGCCCCTGTGCCAACTCCCGTAGCTGGCCGACCACATGGGTCACCTCCGTCGGGGACGGCGGCGGGAAGCCGTGCCGGACGCGGACCCGCGCCGCGGTCGTCGCGTCCACGATGCGCTCCACGGCGACGACCAGCGGCCACCAGGCCGTCGCCCGCCTCCCTGTCGGCGGCGGTTCGGTGAGCGCCCGCTGGAACTCGGCGCGGACCACCGACAGGTCCCGGTAGAGCCGGCGCCGCATCCGGGCCCGTACGGCCGGTTCGGCGGCGTCCGCGGGGCCGAACGCGCACTCCACGTAGTCCGCCGCGTCCGCGACGGCGTCGGCGAGCCGGTCGCCGATCCGGGTGTGCCAGCTCTCCGGCCACAGCAGATAGCCCGCGACGAGCGCGATGGCGCAGCCCATCAGGCTGTCGAGCAGCCGGGGCCAGAGCAGCGCCGTGCCCTGGTGGTTGAGGATGTCGGAGAGCAGCAGGATCACCGGGGTGATGGCGGCGGTCTGGAAGCCGTAGCCGCGCGGGGTGAGCGCGGGGATCAGCGGGGCCAGCAGCATCATCACCGGCACGTCCCACCAGCCCAGCGGCACCTGGGAGAGCACGGCCGCGGCCAGGACCAGGCCCGCCGCGGTGCCGAGGGCGCGCAGCACGGCCCGCGAGAACACCGACCCGAAGTCCGGCTTCATCACGAAGGTGATGGTCAGCGCCACCCAGTACGAACGCGGCACCGGCACGATCGACACCAGCGCCTGGGCGAGGCCGATGCAGAGCGCGAGGCGCAGCCCGTAGCGCCAGGAGGTCGCGGAGAGCAGGACGTTGCGGGTCGCGCGGCGGGCCCGGACGCGGAGCGCGGCCGGGCGGCCGAGGCGGTCGTCGTTGTCGGTCCCGTCGTCGGTGACGTACGTGAAGTCGGCCTCGCCGCGCCGGGAGGCGACCTCGGCGGCGTGCCGCAGCGCGTGGTCGACGGCGCGCGAGGCCGGGCCGTCCGGCTCGGGCAGGCCGAGGGGGCCGACGTCCTCCGGGCGGCCCGCGGCGATGGTGTCGGCGAGGTGCCGTACGGCGGCGGGCACGGACGGCGACAGCGGGATTCCGCACTGGTGGGCGGCGGGCGCGGCCTCCACGACGGGCGTGACCGCGTTCAACTCGCTCATCAGGCGTACGAGTTCGGGGTTGCGGCCGTGCGAGAGGGCGCGGCGGGCGAGGACCAGGTCGTAGGACTGGTTCAGGGACTGGGTGACGGCGATGCGGGTCTCGGCGTAGGCGAGGTCGTCGGTGGCGGCGGCCTCCAGGAGGTTGGCGACGCTGCGGTACGTCGCCGCGACGGCGGCTCTCTCCGGGGCGCCTGCCCGCAGGGGCCAGGCCAGCAGGGCGAGCAGCAGGACCAGCAGGCCGCCGCCGGTCATCAGCAGCGGCGCCAGCCACCAGGCGCCGGGCATCGGCAGGCCGGCGCCGACCACGCAGTTCAGGAGCAGCAGCAGTCCGGAGACGGAGGCGACGGCGCCGATCGTGGAGATCATGCCGGAGACGAGGGCGACGGCGGTGACGACGGCGACCGCGAGCCAGCCCTGGCCGAACACGGCTGATCCGAGCGTGACCCCGACCGCGCCGAACAACTGCGGTACGGCGATGTTGAGGATCCGCATGCGGTAGGCGTCCGCGGTGTCTCCGATGACTCCGGAGAGGGCGCCCATCGCGGCGAGGGCGCCGTAGGCGACGTGGTGCGTGGCGAGGCCCACCGCGAGGGGGAGGGCCAGTGCCACGGAGGCCCGTGCCACGGCGGGCCAGGGGACGGGGGCCCGCTGCGGTCGCAAGGTTCTGACCAGCCAGTCGGGCGGGGTGATGCGGGGTGGCATGCCGTTCATTATGTGCGGCGGGGGTCGATTGCCGGGTTCGCCGGGTTGCCGTTCGTCCTCGGCCCGGTGGCCGCTTCTCGCGCGGTTCCCCGCGCCCCTGGGGCATGCACCGGGCGCGGGGAACTGCGCGAGCGGGCTCTACCGGGTTCGGGCCGGGGCCGTGGCCAGGGACCAGATGACGAAGACGCCGATGCCGATGGAGACCAGGGACCAGACCGGGGCGTACGGGAGGAACATGAAGTACTCCACGATGTACAGCGCGGCCAGGCCGATGCCCGCGCCGCGGGCCCAGTCGGCGCCCTTGAGGAGCCCCCAGCCCACGATCGCCACGAGGACGCCGATGATCAGGTGGATCCAGCCCCACGCGGTGAGGTTGAAGGAGTACGTGTAGTCGCCGATGCGGCCGTAGACGTCGTCCTTGGCGATTCCTGCGATGCCGTTGAGGATCCCGAGGATCCCGCTGACGAGCATCAGTACTCCGGCGAACATGATTCCGCCGGTGGCCCAGCCGCTGCCGGAATCCGGCCCGGGGGACGGGGCGGGCGGCGGTGTGCGGTGGTCGGCCGACCAGGCGGGGCCGGGCTCCTGCCCGGGGGTGGACTGGCTCATGGGGCACCCTCCTTCTGCGTCATGGGAAGGCTCCCTCCGGGCCGCCCCGGCGGCATGCCGGGCGCAGCCGAACGGGTGACCCCACCGCGCCGCGCGGTCCCCCAGCGCCCCCACCGTCCGGTCAGCCAGGAGGCCAGCGCGACGGCGAGCCCCACGCCCACGATCACCCAGGACGCCGTGCGCAGGGTCGCGGTGAGCGCGTCGTACACCGCTCCGGCCGCCCCCTCGTCGGAGCCGTCGGAGAGGTGTCCGAGCGTCAGCGCGCGGGCGATGACGAGGGCGAGCAGCAGCGCGCCCGCGCCGAGCGCCATGCCGATCCCGGTGGCGGTGACGGCCCGGCGGCGGCGTACGGCGAGGGCCAGGCCCGCCACCGCGAAGACGACGGCCGCCAACGGCAGCCACAGACCGGCGACTTGCAGCATGTGGAGCCCCTTGCGCAGCGATTCGAGGTCGTCGGCGGGCAGCAGGGTGATCTCGGTGTGGGGGACGGGCAGCTGGGACGCGAACGGCACGTTCTCGTCCTGGAGCTGCCGCTTGACCTGCTCGGTGACGGGTGCGAGGTCGAGGGTGACGGGTCCCGCGCTGTCGTCGTCGATGGCCTGCTGCACGGCGTCGTGGGCGGCCCGGTTGGCGGTGTTCCACGCCTTCTGGAAGGCGGCGGTGCCGGTGAACGAGACGACGGCGTCGTGCAGATAGTCCTCGACGGTGGACTGCAGGGGCCCCACGTCGAGGTTCTTCGTGACCCCGTCGGTGACCGCGTCCGCGACGGCGTTCTGCACGTCCGGCTGGGTGGCGAGCGGCGCCATCGCGGAGACGTAGCGGTCGCTGTCCCCGATCTCGTACTTCGCCCAGGTCGAGAGGGTGCCCAGGGGCACGAGCAGACAGGCGAGGACGAGGAGCACGGACGACAGGAGGGTTCGGGTCACCGTTCCAGGCAAGGGCCCGCCGCGGCGGGGCGCGAGCTGACCGGGGCCGCTCCGGTGGTCCGTTGGGCCGAACGGGTGTTACCTGGAGTGGGGAGCTTGGAGGCCGATCATGCGTCGTACGCCCATGGCCCTTGTCGCGTCCGCCCTGCTCACGGGTGGCGTGCTCGCCGTGTCGGCGGCGGCTCCCGCCAGTGCGAACAGCGGTGGCGGAAGCGTCGTCTGGGGCACGGTGGCCTCGTCCACGGATCTCAATCTCCGTTCCGGGCCCAGTACTTCGGCGTCCGTCGTCTACCGGATGGCGCCGGGCAGCCAGGACCGCATCGAGTGCGTGACGCACGGTTCGTCCGTGCACGGCACCTCGGACTGGTACTGGTTCACCGGAGCCCATGGCTGGGCGAGTGCCGCCTATGTGTCCATCAGTGCCAACCCGCCCAGCTGTTCGGGAACGTCGGTGCCCTGCCCGCCCGAGCACCAGCAGCGCCACGACAACAGCCCGAGCACCTTCTACTTCCGCTCGGACTACACCGTGGAGTTCGGGGTCACCAACTACTAGGAAGAACGACGGGAGCGGGGAGGCCGGAAGGCCTCCCCGCTCCCGTGCGCCGTCCCGCGGGTCACACCGGGTCGGCCGCCGTGTAGTAGCGGTAGTACGTCATCGCGGTGGTGGCCGCCGCGACGATGAGGCCGAGCACGATCGGCCAGAGCACCAGGCCGGAGCCGAGGGAGCGCAGGAAGCCGACGGCGATGCCCGCGAAGGCGCCCCAGGTCACCGCCCGCAGCCCGAGATGGCGTCCGGCCTGCTGCCGGGACCACTGGTGGATGCCGAAGCAGAGGGCGGCGACGATGATGCCGGTGACGAAGCCGAGCGCGACGTTGCCGCCGGTCACGCCCTGCCCGAAGCGCTCGATGTTCGCCGCCCAGAAGCCGTAGAGGACACCGGTGATCACCGGGACCGCGACGGCGGCACTGCCGAGGGAGAGGCCGGAGGAGGCGCGCCGGGGCGCCGGGGCCGCATGCTGAGCCATGAGGGGCTCCTTTCCGCGGATACGAAGCGGATACGAAGGGTTCCCCCGCTCTCCATTGACCTCTGATGGCGTACGTTCCGCAACATGCGCGGCACCGGGCGTCGTGCTTCGCTGTGATCATGTCCCTCAACATCGTGCTGTTCGGAGCCACCGGCATGGTCGGCAGCCGCATCGCCGCCGAGGCCGTGGAGCGCGGCCACCGGGTCACGGCCATCAGCCGCTCCGGCGACTCCCCCGTGGCGGGCGTGACGGCCGCCGCGGCGGATCTGACCGACCTGGAGCGGACGGCGGAGGTGATCGCCGGGCATGACGTGGTGGCCTCCGCGGTGGCGCCGCCGCGTGACGGCAGCGACCCGAGGGCGCCGTTCCTCCGCGTGAACGAGACGCTGGTCGCCGGGGCGCGCAGGGCGGGTGTGGGGCGTCTCGTCGTGGTCGGCGGCGCCGGCAGCCTGGAGGTGGCTCCCGGCCACGCCCTGGCGGACCAGCCGGGCTTCCCGGACGCTTTCCTCGGTGAGGCGCTGGCCCACCGGGACGTCCTGGCGTTCCTGCGCACGGTCGAGGACCTGGACTGGACGTACATCTCCCCGGCGGCGGAGATCGCGCCGGGGGAGCGCACGGGCGACTTCCGGATCGGCGGCGACCGGCTGATGGCGGACGCCGACGGCAACAGCCGGATCAGCGCCGAGGACTACGCGATCGCCTTCGTCGACGAGGTCGAGCGGGACGGGCACGCGCGCTCGCGCATGTCCGTCGCGTACTGAGGCTCCTCAGCGTCCTGAATGTCCTGAGCGTCCTGCGCGTCCTGCGTGTACAGGGCCGTGCCGTCGGCGGGCTCGTACAGCACCGCGTCCGAGGACGTCGCATACGGCGCCACGCGTCCCGCCGTCCGCCGGATGACGGTGATCGCGGTGTCGTCGCTGGGCGGCCCGTGCCGGTGTCCGTGCAGGTCGAAGGCGATGCGCCGGAGCAGTTCGCCGGGCGGCGCGTCCTCGGGCAGCCGCTCGGCGAGGCCCGGCAGCCGGTCCCGTACGGGGTAGAAGGCGCCGTTGTCGTCCCGGCACTCGGTGACGCCGTCGGTGAACAGCACGAGCGTGTCGCCGGGGCGGAACGGCAGCCGCACCGGCCCGGGCAGCTCCGCGCCGAGCGCCCCCATGCCGAGCGGTACGCCGGACGGCACGTCGGGGGTGTGGACGCTGCCGTCGGCGCCGACGACCAGGGGCGGCTCGTGCCCGAAGTTCACGATGTCCACGGCGTCGAGGCCGGGCGGGAAGTGCAGCAGCAGCGCCGTGGAGAACGCGTCCGGCAGCTCCTCCTCGCCCATCACCCGGGCCCACGCGCTGTAGCGCTGCATGGCGATCTCCAGGCGGCGGGCCACCTCGCGCACGTCGGCCTCGTGGTACCCGGCCTCGCGGAACGCGCCGAGCAGCGACGCCGACGCGGACACGGCCGGAAGCCCCTTGCCGCTGACGTCGCCGAGGACGGCGCGCACGCCGTGCGGGGAGGGCTGGAAGTCGTACCAGTCGCCGCCGACCCGGGCCGCGCGGGTGGCCGGCTGGTAGAAGTCGGCGATGTGCAGATCGCCGACGTGGTCGGGCAGGGCGCGCATCACGGCCCGCTGGGTCGCCTCGGCGATGTCGACGACGGCCTGGATGCGGGCCTGCTGCTCCTCGCGGCGGCGGGCGATCAGTACGCCGAGCAGCCCGCCGGTGCCGATGAGCAGCGGGCCGACCACGGCCCAGCCGCCGGACGGGGTGGGGTCGACGAGCTGGAGCACGATGTAGAGGGCGAGCATCACGCCGGTGACGACGGCGGTCGTCATGACCGAGGTCAGGACCGCCACGGCGATCGGCACCAGGCCGAGCAGCGCCCGGGTCCGGAAGTCGGCCGGGGTGGCGAGGCCGAGCGAGACGATGCTGACGACCGACACCAGCGAGACCAGCAGCGCGGCACGCCAGCGGCCCGTGGGGCGCACGGTCGTCCGTGCCGCACGGGTGGGCGAGGTGAAGCTGCTGGAGCCGGAGAAAGGCATACGTGTAAAGGGTCCTGGGACTTAATCGGCGCGGGTAGGGCCGAAGGTCCGTACGCTCCTGAGACCCGCGTCTCGTGACGTCAGTGGCGGGGGACGGTCACGAACCGTGAGGTGACCCGCAGCTCCGCCTCGATCCGGGCGGCCGTCGCGCGCAGTGCCTCCGCCCAGGCGGCGCGCTCGCCGCGGCCCCGGTGGGCGGTGACGTCGAGCGCGGAGACGACGTGTCCGTCCCGCCCGCGCACCGGCACGGCCACCGACCAGAGCCCGTCCTCGGGCCCGTCGGTCGCGATCTCGGCGGACTCCCCGGACCCGGCCGCCAGCACGTGACCGGCGGCGGTGGCCCCGGCGGGCAGCCTGCTGCCGACGCCGATGTCGACGCTCATCACCCGGCGCGGCGCGACCCGTGCGGTGCACCGCACCCACTCACCGTCGGACACCGAGAGGCCGACCGACTCACCGAGCGCGTCCGACAGTGCGGCGAGGTGCGGCTCCGCGATCCGCGGCAGCGTCGTCCGGGACAGCGGCGCACAGCCCAGACCGAGCACGCGGGGGGTGAGCCGGTGGAGGCGGCCGTCCTGCCGTACGTAACCCAGGTACTCGTAGGTGATGAGGGCGCGGCGGGCGGTGGCCCGGGAGAGCCCGGTGGCCTCGGCGACCTGGGAGAGCGTCAGCGCGGGCCGCTCACCACTGAACACGGTGAGGACGGAGAGCCCACGAGCCAGCGCGTGGACGAATCCAGCCCCTCCGGCGCTAGAGGAGCGGGGCCCGGGGCGGAGCCCCGAGACAGCGGCATCATCCCGGAGCACCTCTTCCATGCCCCGCACACAGCCCGACAGCCCCTCCCGCACCGCCCCCGGCAGGGAATCCGCGGAGTGCCGACTCGTGTGGCTGACGACGCTCACGGCACACACGACCTCCCCGGAGGGCCCCCGCACGGGCATGGCCACCGCGATCAGCCCGCGCTCGACGAGCTGGTCGTCCACGGCGAGGCCGACGCCCCGCCGGAACACGATCCCCGGCGCCGAGCCCTCCCCGGGCAGCAGATCCCCCACCCGGAAGCTGATCGACAGCGCGCGCCGGCGCAGCACCTGGTGGACGAAGCGGATGTCGTCGCCGTCCGGCACGGCGATCGAGACGGACTCGTCGAGCCGGTCGGCGAGCCCGTCGGCGAGCGGGCCGAGCAGCCGAGGCACCCGCAGCGCGTCGAGGCAGGCGTTGGGGATCGCCATGAGCGGCGGGGCGAGGGAGGCGTCCCGGCCGTCGAGGCGCAGGTACCCGAGGTGGGCGAGGGTCGCGCAGATCCGGTCCACCGTGGAGCGGGCGAGGCCGGTGGCCCGGGCCAGTTCGGCGAGGGCCAGGGTGCCGTCCGCGTCCGTGAGGCGCCGCAGGACGTCGAGGCCGCGCATCAGCGGGGCGACGGCCTCGGCGGGCGGGGGCGCGTGGGTCACGGACGGGGACGGCACTTCGAGCACGGGCCAACGGTAAGGGACCGTCGGCGGCTACCGGCGCAGCAGCTCCACGACGCGGTCGAGGGCGGCCGGGGCCAGGTGGCGGCGCAGGGCCTCCACGATCTCGTCGGGCGTCGAGCGGCTGTCGAGCTCGATTACGCCGTAATCGTTCTTTCGGCGCTCGCGCTTCTCCTGACGGGCGGCGGGGACGGTCGCCCCGGTGACCGGTCCGGGCAGCTGCTGCTCGTCGCGGGGGAGCCGGGCGATGCGCCGGGCGTCCTCGACCGACACCCGGCCGTCGGCCAGCGCCTCCTGAAGGTCCTCGCGCAGCTTCATCAGGGACAGCCGCTGCGAGATGAACCCCTGGGTCTTGCCGATGCGGGCGGCGACCTGCCGCTGCGAGTAGCCGTACGCGGTGATCAGGCCCTGGATCGCCTGGGCCTGCTCCAGCTCGGTGAGGTCGTCGCGCTGGACGTTCTCGATGAGCGCGTCCTCGTCGGAGCGGGTGGCGTCGTCGCGGACCAGGACGGGCACCTCGTCCAGGCCCGCCAGCTTGGCGGCGGCGAGACGCCGGTGCCCGTGCAGGACCACGTACGGGGCCGGTCCGACGGCCTCCTGGTGGTGCGGGTGGGCGGCGAGGAAGACGGCGGCCGGGACGACGCCCAGTGCCTGGAGGACCCCGCGCTCGCGGACCGTCTCGGCGAGTCCTTCCAGGTCACGCAGCTCGTGGCGCGGGTTGTCGGGGTTCTCGGCGAGATCGCCCACGGAGACCGTCAGTGGCTTGGTGTCGGGCCGCTTCCGCTCCGCGGTGGCCGTGGCGGCGCTGCCCTTCTCCGACGCCAGCAGGGACGACAGATCGGTCCTGCGCCCCATCAGGCGGTCACCTTCTTCTTCGCCGTACGGGCGGTCTTCTTGCGGCGGGCGGGCTTCGGGATGGCCGCGAGGCCCACTTCCAGGGCGAGGCGGAAGAAGTCCTCGCGGGCCTGGAGAGCGACCTTGTTGGCGCCGTACTGGGTGACGACGAGGCCGTCCGCGCTGGCCCGGGTGTGCAGCTTGTAGTGGCGGACGACGGTGCGGGCGAGCGGCCAGCCCTGGCCCTCGACGAAGGCGCGGGTCTGCTCCAGGTCGGCCTTGCCGTCGCGCGGGTCCCAGTTGTTGATGACGACGCGGAACGGCAGCCCGCGCGGCTTCACGACCTTCTCGATCGTGCGCTGGGTGGGCTGGAAGCCGAGCGGCTCGGGCTCGACGGGGACGATGACGTCGGTGGCGTTGGAGAGCACCGCGCGCAGGGCGTCGGCCGCCGCGCCCTTGCCGAGCGGGTCGGCGCCGTCGCCCTCGGCGAGGTCGAGCCAGCCCGGGGTGTCGACGAAGACGTGCTGTGCGGAGGGGATGCGGGACAGGGCGGCCAGGCCCGCGAGGTCGTCGTGGGCCTGGACGAAGTCGAAGGGGAGACCGTCGCCGACGCGCTCGGACCACCACACGGCGGAGCCCTGCGGGTCGATGGAGACGGCGACGACGGGCGGCTGTTCCTCACCGCCGAGGGGGCCTCCGAGGACGTCGGCCGTCACGGCGGCGAGGTTCACGGCGAGCGTGGACTTTCCGACGCCGCCCTTCTGGTTGAGGATCACGTGTACGTGTGCCACGAAAGCTCCCGGATCGGTGCCTTACCGGCAAGACCGATGTAGTGGGGTAAGGGGGTCATTCGTGGTCACTGTGGCAGCGCGGCCGCCGCGAGCCGGGGTGTACACGCCGTCAGGTGCGGGAGGAGATGCCCGCCGGTGCCGAGTCGGTGCCGGAGTCGCCGTCGCGCGTCACCGCGTTCCCGCCCCCGCTCAGCAGGCCCAGCAGCAGGAACACCACGACGAGGACCTGCCCGGACGTGCTCATCATCAGCGGCCGGGTCGCCGACGGGCCGCGCACGACCCCGATGGCGGCGTCCGCCGACGACTGGTCGCCGAAGAGCCGCTTCGGGTACGCGGACGTCAGCAGCAGCAGGTACGCCGAGACCCGCATCCGGTAGCGCAGCACGGCCGCCGTCGCCTCGAACAGCGGCTGCGGCATCCGCCCGAGGATCAGCACGATCAGCCACGTCACCACCGCCAGCGCCCACCATCCGGCCACCGACAGGGACGTCACGATCGCCGCCGGGATCACCAGGATCAGCCGGAAGAAGACCGCGAGCCGGTTCAGCGGAGTGGCGCGCAGCAGCACCCGCACCGGGTAGCCGGCGGGCTCCCCGAGCACCTGGAACGGCGGGTAGCGGTCGGTCAGCAGCATCGCCGACGCGTCGAACCGTGTCTCGTAGCCGACGTATCCCGCGAGCCACCGCCACAGCGGATCCGGCACCCGCCCGAGCACCAGCGTCGCGCACCAGGCGGCCACCACCACGAAGAACGTGACGACGGACAGCACCGCGAGCACGATCACGTGCGGCAGCAGGAGCAGCAGCCGCAGGAACACCGTCAGCCGGTGCTGCCGGCCGGGCGGCGGCACGTCGAGCTCGGGCAGGGGCTCGGCACCGGGGGTCGGCGGGACGGTGCCGTACGGGGGCGAGGGGGCGGCCATGCGGCCACTCTGCCCAGCGCGCCGGGCCGGGGCATCCGCTGGCGACCGATCGAGTGGCGGGCCGGGGCGCCGCCGTCCCGCCCTAGCCCCTGACGGGGGCCGGGGCGGCGCCGTCCCGGTTCTTTGCGTCGCACTCGAACCAGACCGTCTTGCCCGGCGGGCTCGGGGTCGTGCCCCAGCGGTCCGTCAGGGCCTCCACGAGCATCAATCCCCTTCCGTGCTCGGCCAGTTGACCGGCCTGCTGGACCTCCGGGAGGCGCGGGTCCGGGTCCGTCACCTCCACCCGGAGGCCGTTCTCCACGCGCAGGATCAGTACCGAGCAGAACCGTCCCGGCACGTGCCGGACCACGTTCGCCAGGAGTTCGGTCACCGCCAGCTCGGCCGTGTCCGTCAGTTCGGTCAGCGCCCACCGGTGCAGGTAGGCGCGGACGATCCGGCGGATGTGCCGGGCCGAGTGGTCGCCGAGGGCGAGGTGCATGCGGTGCTGGTGCACGGTGACTCCCGTGAGCGCGGGCCGATGTGAGCCCTTCGAGCGTGGCGCGGGGGGCTGCCGGGCGGCAGGGGGCGCATGCGAACCGCTGTGATCGTGGGGGTGCCATGCCAACAGTTGTCTCTGTTGGGGGTTGGGCCGCCCGTCCAGTGGCTACGTTCGGTCACGGCGGGGAAACGAACCGTGACACCTGTTGGGGGTTCAGCCATGGCAGCACACGTCCGGCAACTCGACCCGAGCGCGTCGCCGCTCGACCACTTCGGCTCCGAGCTGCGGTACTGGCGGGAGGCCGCGGGCCTCAGTCAGCCCGCCCTGGGGGACAGACTCTTCTGCACGGCCTCGCTGATCGGCCAGGTCGAGACGGCGCACAAGGTCCCGACGAGAGAGTTCGCCGAGCGGCTCGACACCGTCTTCCCGTCGGGGGGCGCGTTCGGGAGGCTGATCGGGCTGGTGCTGAGGACGCAGCTGCCGTCGTGGTTCCAGGAGTACGCGGGCCTTGAGGCGCAGGCCACGTACATCTCCACGTATCAGGCGCAGGTGGTGTACGGGTTGTTGCAGACCGAGGAGTACGCGCGGGCCGTGATGGAGGCGCCGAATCCGCCCAACCTCGACGAACTCGTCGCCGCCCGCATGGAGCGCCAGCGCATCCTGCACCGGGGCGATCCGCCGCAGGTGTGGGTGGTGCTCGACGAGGCCGCGCTGAGGCGGCCGATCGGCGGCCCGAACGTCATGTGGAACCAACTGGCCTACTTGTTGGGTTTCCGGGATCAGCGACATGTGAGCGTGCAGGTGCTGCCGTTCGCGGCGGGTCAACACACGGGACTCACAGGGACGTTCAACCTCCTGCGCTTCGAGGGAGACCCCGATGTCCTCTACACCGAGGACTTCGCACAAGGTCACGCGACGGCCAACCCCGGGACGTTCAAGGAGGGTTCGTTCCGTTACGCTCGCCTGCAGGCCGCTGCTCTCTCCGTAGAGGATTCGGCGGCGCTGATCAGCCGCGTGATGGAGGAGCAATATGGCGAGGACCCAGATGCTGGAGAACGCGGCGTGGCGTAAGTCCAGCTACAGCGGCGACAGCGGCGGCGACTGCGTCGAGTGCGCGCCCCTCGGAGCCCGCATCGCCCTCCGCGACTCCAAGAACCCCGCCGGCGGCACCTTCACGGTCCCGCCGGAGGCGTTCGCTGAGTTCGTGCGGGCAGCCGGTCGCGGGGCACTGTAGGCAGCAGGGCCGGGGTCGCGAGCAGCAGGATCCCGGCCACCGCGAGGGCGGGGCGCGTGCCGATCAGCGAGGCGAGCGCGCCCCAGGCGAGGGTCAGGGTGGCCGTGACCGCCCTGCCGGTGACCGTCCAGGCGGACAGCACCCGGGCGAGCCGGTCGGAGTCGGTGTGCTGGAGGCGTTCCTTGGCGAGGACCGGGTTGTAGACGCCGATGCAGGTAATCAGGCCCAGCTCGACGGCCATCACCGTGAGGAGCCCGCCCGTACCGGTGCCGGTGAAGGCGAGGCCCACCGGCCAGCACACGCGGGCGGTGCCGCTCCAGCGCAGGACGCGCCGCTCCCCGTACCGGCGTACGAGGCGTGACGACAGGCGGGAGCCGATCAGGCCGCCGACGCACGGGACGCCGTACGCGAGGCCGTACTCCCAGGCGGGGAAGCCGAGTTCGCGGAGCATCAGGACCGCCATCAGCGGGGCGCCGACCATGATCAGGCCGTTGACGAGGGTCGAGTTCAGGAACAGGGCGCGCAGGTACGGGGTGCGCCACAGGTGGCGCCAGCCTTCGGCGAGGTCGGCACGGGTGAGCCGGTTGCCGGAGCGTGCGGGCGGCGCGGGTTCGGGCGCGGCGATGGCGCGGACCCCGGCCGCCGACAGCAGATAGCTCAGCGCGTCGCCGACGATCGTGGTCAGCGGGCCGAAGAGGCCGATCGCGGCGCCGCCGAGCGGCGGGCCGAGGGCCGTCGTGGTCCAGGTCGTCGACTCGAAGCGGGCACTGGCCGTCAGCAGCCCGTCCTGCGGCACCAGCGCCTTCAGATGGGCGCCGCTCGCGGCCCGGAAGACGATGTCGGCCGTGGCGACGACGACGGAGACGAGGACCAGCTGGGCATAGCTCAGCGCGTCCAGGGCGTACGCGAGCGGGAGCGTGAGCAGGGCGGCGCAGCGCACCAGATCGGCCCCGATCATCACCGGCCGCTTGCGGCGGAACTCCACCCACGGCCCCAGCGGCACCGCGAACAGCGCTCCCGCGGCGATACCGGCCGCCGCCAGGAACGACACCCGCGCGGGGCTGCTGTGCAGCACCGTCACCGCGATCAGCGCGAACGCGTCGAAGGCCAGCATGGTGCCCGCGGAGCTGACCGCGAACGCCGCCCACAGCCACCCGAAGTCCCGCCCGAGCCGCTCCGCCCGTACCGCCGCCCGTTCCGCCCGCACATCGCCCATGACCTGCGATCCAAGCGGTCGCCACCGTCCCGATCAAACAACCGACAGGGCATCCCCGTACAACCCGTGGTTGTATGGCGGGGTGGATCCGGAAGCCGTGCGCACCTTCGTCGCCGTCGCCGACGAGGGGCAGATCCAGCTCGCCGCCGCCGGTCTCGGCATCACCCAGCAGGCCGCCTCCAAGCGCATCGCCGTTCTGGAACGGCAGCTCGGCGTACGGCTGTTGCTGCGCACCCCGCGCGGGGCGCGGCTCACCCTCGACGGGCAGGCGTTCCTGCCGCACGCGCGCGCCGTCCTCGCGGCCGTCGCGGAGGCGGAGGCGGCGGTGCGGCCCGGCGCGCGGCCGCTGCGCGTGGACGTGCTCGGCACGCGCGTGAGCACGGCCGGGCTGCTCCAGGACTTCCACCACGCCCACCCGGACGCCGCGCTCGACGTGGTCGTGGTGCGCGCGGCGGGGCGGGCCGCGCTCGAAGCGGTCAGGGACGGCGGCGTGGACGCCGCGTTCTGGGCGCACAGCCTGCCCGCCGAGCGGCTGCCCGCGCCGGTGCGCACGGCGCGGGTCCTCGACGAGCCGGTGGTGCTCGCGGTCGGCCCCTCGCATCCGCTGGCCGGTGCGCAGACCGTGTCTCCGGCGGAACTGGCCGGGCTGCGGATCCTGATGCCGGGTCTGGACCCGGGCACCGAATGGGGTGCGTACTACGCCGAGTTCGCGTCCGTGTTCGGCATCCGGCTCGACGCGTCGGCGCCCGCGTTCGGCATGGAGCACATGGCGCGGACGATCACCGCGTCCGACGACCTGGGCACGTTCATCGGCACCCGCACCCCGCTCACCCGCCCCACCGGCCTCGGTCTGCACTTCCTCACGGTCACCCGCCCCACGCCCGTCTACCCGCACTGGCTGCTGTGGCGCGACGACAACCCGCACCCGGCCCTGCGCACCCTGCGCACGTACCTGACCGGCCGCTACGCGCGCGAGCCGGTGCCCGGCGACGAGCTGTGGGTGCCGGACTGGCCGGCCAACAGGGGTCCCTCGGCCGGCCCGCCCCCACATGCGTGAGCGCGTTCCCGGCCGCAGGCTCGGACCATGCGCACGCGTACCCCTCTCGCCTACTGCCTCGCCGCCGTCCTGCTGCTGACCGCGACGGCCTGCGGGGACGGCGACGACGACAACAAGCCCGACCCCATGCGGGACGACCAGTGGGCGCTCGACGCGCTCCACCTGCCGGACGCCTGGTCCACGTCGAAGGGCGACGACACCGTCATCGCGGTCGTCGACACCGGCGTCGACCCCGACCACCCGGACCTCAAGGGGCGTCTCGTCGACGGTCACGACTTCGTGGACAACGACGACAGCCCCAAGGACTTAAACGGCCACGGGACGCACGTCTCGGGCATCGCCGCCGCCCACACCGACAACGGCGTCGGCATCGCGGGCGGGGCCCCCGGCGCGAAGATCATGCCGGTGCGGGTGCTCGGCGCCGACGGCTCCGGCTCCAACCAGAACATCAACCTGGGCATCAAGTGGGCCGCCGACCACGGCGCCGACGTCATCAACCTCTCCCTCGGCGAATCGGGCCTGATGGCCAAGCTGCTGCGGGGCGGCACCCTCAACGCGGCCATCAAGTACGCCTACGGCAAGGGCGTCACCGTCGTCGCGGCGGCCGGCAACGACGGCGACGAGGTCCAGACGTACAAGGTCGGCACCCCGGTCCTCGTCGTCGGCGCCAGCGACAGCTCCGGCGCCCCGGCGTCGTTCTCCAACTTCGGTGTGGACGACGCCGTTTCGGCGCCCGGCGTCGACATCCTCTCCACCCTGCCCACGTACCGCACGAAGGAGACCCTGAAGGACACCTCCGGGTACGGGAAGCTGTCCGGCACGTCCATGGCGTCCCCGTACGTGGCCGCCGTCGCCGCCCTCCTGCACCACGAGGGCCTGAAACCGGACGAGATCATGTCGGCGATCCGCTCCACGGCGAAGAACCCGGAGAACAACGACAAACTGGGGCTCGGCGTGGTCGACGCCGAGGCAGCCGTCAAGAAGAACAAGTGACATTTGTACGGGGCGAGTGAGGACGGCTCGCTCTGCCGGGAGACCCCCTGTCTCCGCGAAGCTCAGTGGTGCCGGGAACGACCGGCGACCACTCGGGACACAGGGGGACGGCCATGATCGTGCAGACGGCGACGAAGACGACGGCGACGGCGGATTTCAACGACTTCCGGGGGCTGCCCGCCTGGTACTTCCCGATCGCGGGCTGCTTCGCCGGGGTCTTCGACGTCGCCCGCGCCTACCCGACCGCGTACGGCGTGATCCCGGTCCTGATCGTCCTCAACCTGGTGCTCTCCCTCACCGTCCTCAAGACACGGATGCGCCTGATGAAGGCCCTGTGGAAGAACAAGCGCACCCGGCTCCTCGCCGTCGGCCTGGTCGCTCTGCGCTTCGCGGTGCACGCCCTGCTCGGCGCGGCCGGGTTCGCGGTCGGCACGGCCGTCGGCGGGGTGACGGTCGGCCTCGTGATGGCCGTGCTCGGCACCGCGATGGCCTACGGCGACCAGTGGCTGATCCTGCGGACCCTGCGCGCTCAGTCCTGACCGCCGGGGGAGCCGGGGCCGTCGGCCGGCTCCTGCCGGTCGCGGCGGCGCCGCACGTTCCGCATCCGGACCGCCGCCGCCAGCACGATCAGTGCGACCCCGACGGCGACCACGGTGATCGCGCCCGTCGACACCGAGGTGACGTCCACCTCGAACGTCATCGGATCGCCCCACGGCCGGCCGTCGCTGGTCGTGTAGAGCTGGGCCGTGAGCTGTGCCTTGCCGTTGGCCTTCGCGGTGACGGAGAGCTGATTGGTGTGGCTGGCCGAACCGGCCGCCTCCACCGCCAGCGTCCCGTCGTTGATGCGCAGCCGCTCCGCGTCGCTGGACGTGACCCGCAGTTCGAGCCCGGCGACCGGCTGCTGGAGGCCGTTGTCGACGGTCACCGGGATCGTGGCGTCGCCCGAGGTCACCGTGACCGTGGACTTCGGCACCATCCGCAGCGACTCCACCGACGTGTCCAGGAACGACTGCGTGCGCCGCTGGAACGTCTCCTGGTCGGCGTCGTCCAGCGGCCGCCAGGCCGTCGACAGGGCGCGGGCCATCGCCGCGTGCACGGAGGCCGTGGTGACCTTCGGGTCGGCGAGCACCTTCGAGAGCGTGGCCAGACCGTCCAGGTCCTCGGCCACGGCGGCGAGCTGACTAGCCGTCAGCTCGCTCGCGCGCAGCCGCGACGGATACCCGGAGGACGCGCCCGCCTGCCCGGTGACCGGGTCGTCGTCGGCGGTCCGGATGCCCTCCGGGTCCAGCCGGCCGTCGTCGGTCCCGGAGTCGATCGCGGCGGCCAGCGCGTTCGCGGCGGTGCCGGACAGTTCGCGGGGCGGGACGACGACGGGCCGGGTGTTCGCCTTCAGGAGCGCGGTGACGCGGTCGACGGTCTCGGGGTCGGGGGTGTCGGGCTTCTCCGACGCGGAGGCGGAGGGCGAAGGGGAGGAAGAAGCAGAGGAAGAGGCCGAGGAAGAAGCAGAGGGGGAGCCGGAGGCGCCGGAGCCGCCGGGGGACGGTGACGTGCCGGACGGCGTGCCCGGCGACGCGCTGGGACTCGCCGACCCGTCCGTGCCCTTCGGCTTCTCCGGGTCCTTGATGCGGGCCAGCGCCGTCGTCACGTCCGTGTCGTACGGCAGCGCCGTGATCGCGTCGTCGCCCTTGCCGAGGGTCACCGGGTCGTCGCCCGCCGGGGTGAGTCCCTGGCCCGAGGCGAGCATCCAGGTCACGTTCAGCTTGCCCGCGAGCGCCGTGATCCGGGTGTCGAGGGCGCCGTCCGCGGGCCAGCCGAGGCCGGTCCTGGTGCCGGTGCCGAGGATCGAGTCGACGTCCTTCTTGGCGTCCTCCGCAAGGTTCGCGACGACCTCCGTCAGGTCGTCGGTGTCGCTGGAGGGGTGGTGGGCGAGGGAGGCCAGGTCGGCGTCGGCGTACGGCAGCAGCCACACGTCCCGGCCGCGCACCGCGCTCTTCAGATCGGCCAGCCACTCCCGGGCCGCGCTCTGCCCGGTGCCCTGCGTGCTGTCCTGCGGGTTGGTGGAATCGGCGCTGTCCGCGACGCGGTAGCCACGCGCCATGGCCCGCGCGGCGAGCACCAGATCGGGGTCGAGGACCCAGCTCACCTCGCGGCCCTTGCCGGCGTCGACGACCTCGCGCAGCCGCCCGCCCTCCGCGAACAGGTCCGCCAGCTCGTCGGAGTCGAAGACCGCCCGCGCGTCGTCGCCCGAACCGAGCGCGGCCGCCGTCATGTGCGGGGTCGCCGTCACCGGCCACACCACGGCGGCGTGCCCGGTGTCGCCGGAGTCCCCGTCGGCCGCGTGCGCCGACACCCCGGTCGTCGACGCCCCCAGCACCATGGCGGACACGACCCAGGCTCGCGCCGCCCCGAATCTGGCCATGTGCCTCTCGTTCCTCCCGCTCGGTGTCCCGGAGATCCGAGGTAACACCGTGGAAGGGGCGGTTCCGCGGACCGTGACGCCGGGCGGCGCGTCGGTCCGCCGCCGCGACGGACCGCGCGAGGGGCGCCGGATCAGCCCTCGGTGGACTCCAGGACGGCGCCGACGCGCAGCAGGTTCCCGTCCGGGTCGACCAGCGCGAACTCCCGCATCCCGTACACCGTGTCGTCCGGCTCGACGAGCCGGGGCGTCGCGTACGGGTCGGCGCTCAGGCCGGTCGCCCGCCACTGCTCGTACAGCGCGTCGGCGAGGTGCGCGCCCCCGTCGAGCCGCAGGTACGCCCCGTGCGCCGTGGCCAGCGGGTCGGTGCGGGGCGCGTGGAAGAAGTGCAGTTCGACGTCGTCGCGTACGAGGATCAGATAGCCGTCGTCGGGCAGGTGGGTGGTGGCCTCGAAGCCCAGGGCCGCGTAGAAGTCGACGGTCAGCGACAGGGTGCGGCTCGGCATGATGGGGGCGACGCGGCCGGTGAGGACGGTGCGGTGGGTGGGGGGCATGGGGGTCTCCCTGGGGCGCTCGGCGGGGGAGCCGATGTCGCCCGATAGAGTGCGGCTCCCACGATGACGTCCTTGACGGTGCATCCGTCGATTCCGTCCTTCCGAGCATGACGCACCCGGCACGAGGTACCAGGCAGTGACTCCCGCGCATCCGACACCCGTGACGGTCGTAGGGATCGGCGCCGACGGCTGGCCGGGCCTGTCGGCCGTCTCCCGCGCCGCGCTCACCGACGCCCAGGTGATCATCGGCGGGCCGCGCCAGCTGGACCTGCTCCCGGCCGACGCATGCCCCGGCGAGCGCGTCGCGTGGCCGTCCCCGCTGCGCCCCGCCGTCCCCGGCCTCCTGGAGCGCCACCGCGGCTCCCGGCTCGCGGTCCTGGCCAGCGGCGACCCCATGTTCTACGGCATCGGCCGCACCCTCACCGAGATCGCGGGCGCCCACGCCCTCCGGATCCTGCCGCACCCCTCCTCCGTCTCCTACGCCTGCGCCCGCGTCGGCTGGCCGCTGGAGGGCACCGAGACGGTGTCGCTGGTGGGCCGCCCCGCGGACCGGCTCGCCGCCGTCCTGCACGACGGGCGGCGCGTGCTGGTCCTGTCGGCGGGCGCGGACACCCCGGCGACGGTCGCGGCGCTCCTCACCGACCGAGGCTTCGGCCCGAGCCGCATGACGGTCCTGGAACAGCTCGGCGCCGAGGCCGAGGCGGCGTACGAGGGCGTGGCCGAGGACTGGACGCACCCGCCCGGCGACGCGCTGAACGTCATCGCCGTCGACTGCGTGCGCGCCCCGGACGCCCTGCGCCTGGGCGCGGTGCCGGGGCTGCCCGACGCCGCGTACGAGCACGACGGGCAGCTCACGAAGCGGCACGTCCGCGCCGCGACCCTGGCCGCGCTCGCGCCCGCACCCGGCGAACTCCTGTGGGACGTGGGCGGCGGCTCCGGCTCGATCGCCGTGGAGTGGATGCGCACGCACCCGTCGTGCCGCGCGTACACCGTCGAACGCTCGCCGGAACGCGCCGAGCGGATCGTCCGCAACGCGGCGCGCCTCGGCGTCCCCGGCCTGCACGTCGTGCCGGGCGCCGCCCCGGACGCGCTGGCCGGACTCCCCGCCCCCGACGCCGTGTTCATCGGCGGCGGCCTCACCGCGCCGGGCCTGCTCGACGCCTGCTGGGAGGCGCTGGGCGAGGGCGGACGGCTGGTCGCGAACACGGTGACGCTGGAGTCGGAGGCGCTGCTCGCCGACCGCCACCGGCGCCACGGCGGCGACCTGACACGCCTCTCGGTCGCGCACGCCGTGCCGGTCGGCGGTTTCACGGGCTGGCGTCAGGCGATGCCGGTCACCCAATGGTCAGCAACGAAGACAGCGGGGACGGATCCCTCATGACGGTCTACTTCATCGGAGCGGGCCCCGGGGCCGCCGACCTGATCACCCTGCGCGGCGCCCGCACCCTCGCGGCCTGCCGGGTGTGCCTGTACGCGGGCTCGCTGGTGCCGCCCGAACTCCTCGCCGAGTGCCCGCCGGACGCGCGGCTGATCGACACGGCGAACCTCGATCTCGACGCCATCGAGCGGGAGTTCGTGGCCGCGCACGAGGCCGGACTCGACGTGGCCCGCCTGCACTCCGGCGACCCGTCGGTCTTCTCCGCGGTGGCGGAGCAGATGCGCCGCCTGGACGCGCACGGCATCCCGTACGAGGTCGTCCCCGGTGTTCCCGCGTTCGCGGCGGCCGCGGCGGCCCTCAAGCGCGAACTGACCGTGCCCACGGTCGGCCAGACGGTCGTCCTGACCCGCGTCGCCCAGCAGGCCACGCCCATGCCGCCCGGCGAGGACCTGGCGACGCTGGGCGCGTCCGGCGCCCTCCTGGTCCTCCACCTCGGCGTCCGCTACGCCGACCGCATCGTCGCCGAACTGCTGCCGCACTACGGCGCCGACTGCCCCGCCGCGGTCGTCGCCTATGCCAGCCGCGCCGACGAACTCGTCCTGCGCGGCACCCTCGGCGACATCGCCGACCAGCTGAAGGCGTCCGGCGTCCAGCGCACGGCGGTCATCCTGGTGGGCCGCACCCTCGGCGCCTCCCAGTTCCGGGACAGCCACCTGTACTCGGCGGAGCGCGACCGGCACGTCTGCTGAGCCCGCGGGCGGCGCCGGAAATCCGGTACCCGAGCCGCCCGTCGGACGCCTACCATCGCGCCATGCCACGCCCCTTCGGCTTCACCTACGACCAGCGGCCCGACGGCTCCGTGACGATCACCCATCAGGGCCGCGCCGCCGGCACCCTGCGCGGTGCGCGGGCCGAGAAGTTCCTGGCCGAGGTCGAGGCGGGGGACGCCCAGCTCGTGATGGCCCGCTGGACCGGCGCGTACAAGCACGGCAACGAGCGCACGGCGCGCAACCACCCGCGCAATCGCTGAACCCGACGTGCCGCACGGGTTAGGTTGCCCGCATGGACGAGTTCGACGGGGTGGAGGTCCGGGCGTTCCCGGACGCGGCGGCCTTCGAGGAGTGGCTGGCCGGGCACCACACGCGGCGCGAGGGCGTCTGGGTGAAGGTGGCGAAGAAGGCGTCGGGGATCGCCTCGGTCACGGACGACGAGCTGGTCGACATCGGGCTGTGCTGGGGCTGGATCTCCGGACAGCGGCGCTCCCTCGACGACCGCCACTACCTCCAGAAGTACGTGCCGCGGCGGGCCAGGAGCCTGTGGTCGCGGGTGAACGTGGAGAAGGTCGCGGCGCTCGCGGCCGCCGGCCGGATGCGGGAGCCCGGGCTCGCCGAGGTGCGCCGGGCCCAGGAGGACGGCCGCTGGGACCGCGCCTACGCGTCCCAGGCGACGGCCGCCGTCCCCGACGACCTCACGGCGGCGCTCGACGCGGACCCCGCCGCCCGGGCGGCGTTCGACGCCCTCGACCGGACCGCCCGCTACCTGGTGCTGCTGCCCCTGCTCCAGGCGACGCCCGAGAACCGGCGGGCACGCCTGGAGCGGGCGGTCAGGGACCTGGCGGAGGCGTCGCGGCGCACCGCCTGAAGTCCCCTCCGCACCGGCCTACTTGACGGAGACGCTGTCCCCGCCCGCCGTGACCGCGCTCGTCGTTCCCGTGCCGGAGAACTTCCAGCGCCAGGTGCCGGACGACGCCGCCTTGACGGTCGTTCTCAGCTTGCCCTTGCCGTCCGTGGTCACCGTCTTCACCGTGGAGTACGCCGAGCTGCCGGACTTCTTGAACTGGAGGGCGACGCGCTGCGAGGTGTACCCGGCGTAGACGTTCGTGTCCCAGTTCGCCCGGGTCAGCGCGCCGGTCACGGTCAGGGTGCGCCCCTTGCCCACGGGCTCCGGGCCCGCCTTGGTGACGGCCAGCCGGGCGTACCGCTTCACCTTGATCGTCCTGCTGCTGTCGAGCGTGTAGAAGTCCTGGTCCTTGGCGGCGGCCTCGGCGTCGAGGTGCCAGGTCCCGGCCCGCCCGTTGGTGAGGTCGGCGTAGTCGTCGGAGTCGTTCGCGTCCAGCACGTACTTCCAGGTGCACTTCATCGTGGTGGACGAGGGCCGGGAGCACGACGCGGAGTCGGGGAACGCGATGTGCTTGTCCGGGCCGACCAGCTTGCCGCCCCAGATGCCGCTGATCCCGGAGTCGTCCTTGGCGGTGGCGACGACGGTCACCGACTGCGCGGCGCTGACGCCGACGTTCACGGTGGACCTGCTGAACGTCACCGACGTGAACCGGGTGTCGCCCCTGTGGCTGTCCGCGTGCGCGGCGGGTGCGACGACGGCGAGCAGGGTCAGGGTGCCGCACGCGGCGATGGCGGCCGTTCGGATGCGCATGGTTCTCCCAGCAAAAACGATCCGGATCTCGGTCCGGGCGAGGACAAGACACCCGGCGGGCCCGGTTGGTTGTACGGGCGTCCGGTCCGGTCCGGGCGGCGGCGGGAGCCCTGGAACGTCTAGCCGGGGGAGTCCGAGCCGTCGGTGACGCTCGGGGCCCTGGCTCCGGGTGTCGGGCGACTTCGACCACAGTCTGGGCGGTGCACCCGTGTTCTCCCTGACGGGAGCTCTCGTGGGCCTGCTCACGTACTGGGACAGTGACTCGGACCGCGGTCTCATCCTCTCGGCCGATGTTCTGCGAAGCCTCACGTCCGTCCCCGCGGACCGGTGTGTTTGAGTGGGCAGCCCCCGTCGATCTCGCCCATGGAGCCCCCGTTGCCGCACGTACTCATCCTCGGCGGGACGACCGAGGCCCGGGAGCTGGCCGAGGTGCTGGACGGGCGGGTGCGGGTCACCAGTTCGCTCGCGGGGCGGGTCGGTGCGCCCCGGCTGCCCGTGGGGGAGGTGCGGGTCGGGGGGTTCGGCGGGGCCGGGGGGCTTGCCGCGTGGGTGCGGGAGCACGGGGTGGACGTCGTGGTCGACGCCACCCATCCGTTCGCGGAGCGGATCAGTTTCAACGCGGCCCTGGCCGCCGCCGACGCCCGCGTTCCGCTGCTCGCGCTGCGGCGGCCCGGGTGGGTCGCGGGGGACGGGGACGACTGGCGGGAGGTCGGGTCGCTGGAGGAGGCGGCGGCGGCCGTCGCCGGGTTCGACCGGGTGTTCCTGACCACCGGGCGGCAGGGGCTCGCCGCGTTCGCGCACGTCGGCGGGGCCCACTTCCTCGTACGGGCCGTGGACCCGCCCGAGCCGCCGTTCCCGCCGCGCATGGACGTGCTGCTGGACCGCGGGCCGTTCACGCTCGACGGTGAGCGGGAGATCGTCGCCCGGCACCGCATCGACGTGGTCGTCACCAAGGACAGCGGCGGCGCCGCCACCGCGCCCAAGCTGACCGCCGCCCGCGAGGCCGGGATCCCGGTCGTCGTCGTGCGGCGGCCTCCGGTGCCGGAGGGCGTGGAGGTGGCGGTCACCGTCGCCCAGGCCGCCGCCTGGGTTCAGCGGGTCGCGGGGGTCTCCGGGTAGCGGCGGGGCGTCCACGCGATCGTCGTGCCGGTCCCGCGCGCCGCCGCCTGCGTCTGCGACGAGCCGATGATCAGCAGCGTCCGCATGTCGACGACCGACGGGTCCAGGTCCGTCAGCCGCACCACGCGCACCGACTCCTGCGGGCCGCCCACGTCCCGGGCCACGACGACGGGCGTGTCCGGCGCCCGGTGTTCGAGGAACAGCTCGCGGGCCTTCGCCACCTGCCAGGTGCGGCTCTTCGAACCGGGGTTGTACAGCGCGACGACCAGATCCGCGGCGGCCGCCGCGTGCAGCCGCTCCGCGATCACCTCCCACGGCTTCAGCCGGTCGGACAGGGAGATCGTGGCGTAGTCGTGGCCGAGCGGGGCGCCCGCCTTCGCCGCCGCCGCGTTGGCGGCCGTGACCCCCGGCAGGACGCGTACGGGGATGTCCGCGTACCGCTCCTCGCAGGCCACTTCGAGCACCGCCGTCGCCATCGCGAAGACGCCCGGGTCACCGCCCGACACGACCGCCACCCGGCGCCCGCGCCGGGCGAGGTCCAGGGCGAACTCGGCGCGCTCCGACTCCACCTTGTTGTCCGAACCGTGCCGCCGCTGCCACGGCCGGGCCGGAACCCGGTCCAGGTACGTCGTGTAGCCGACCAGGTCGTCGCAGTTGGCGAGGGCGCCGCGCGACTCGGGGGTCAGCCAGGGGGCGCCCGCCGGGCCGGTCCCGACGACCACGACCTCGCCGTGCTCCGGAGTGTCGGCCGGTGCGGTCTCCACCCGCGAGGGCAGCACCGCCACCGAGAAGTACGGGACCGTCTCCGGGTCGATGTCGGCGAGGCGGCCGGTGCGCTCGCCCGCCATGAACGCCCGCTCCACATAACGGGCGTCGTCGAGCCGGCCCGAACCCTCCAGCGCGGTACGGACCTTGGTGAACGTACGGCCCAGCTTCATCACGACCGCCGAGTCCGCCGCCGCCAGCCGCGCCGCCAGCTCGTCCTCGTCCAGCGTGCCCGGGATGACGGTCAGCGTCTCCTTGTCCTCGCAGAGCGGCTCGCCGAGCCGGGCGGCGGCCGCGCTGATGGAGGTGACACCGGGGATGACCGTCGTGTCGTAGCGGTCCGCGAGCCGCTTGTGCATGTGCTGGTACGAGCCGTAGAAGAACGGGTCGCCCTCGGCGAGCACGGCGACCGTGCGGCCCGCGTCCAGGTGCGCGGCGAGCGTCGCGGCCGCCTCGGCGTAGAAGTCGTCGAGCGCACCGCGGTAGCCGCCCGGGTGGTCCGTCGTCTCCACGGTGAGCGGGTACATCAGCCGCTCCTCGATCTGGTCCTCGCGCAGGTACGGCGCGGCGATCGAGCGGGCGATGGAACGGCCGTGGCGGGCGCAGTGGTACGCGATGACGTCGGCCTCGCCGATCGCCTTCACGGCCGCCACGGTCAGCAGTTCCGGATCGCCGGGGCCGAGCCCGACGCCGTACAGCCTGCCCCTGGTCGCAGTGGCCTCGCTCATGCCCGGTCCTCCAGGATCTCCGCCTCGGTGGCGATCGCGTTCAGTGCCGCCGCCGTCATCGCGCTGCCGCCGCGCCGGCCCCGGACGATCAGGTACTCCAGGCCCAGGCCGGACCCGGCCAGGGCGTCCTTCGACTCGGCCGCGCCGACGAAGCCCACCGGTATGCCGAGGATCGCCGCCGGTCGCGGGGCGCCCTTCGCGATCATCTCCAGCAGGTGGAAGAGGGCGGTGGGGGCGTTGCCGACGGCGACGACGGAGCCTTCCAGGCGGTCGCGCCACAGCTCCAGCGCGGCGGCGCTGCGCGTGGTGCCCAACTCGGCTGCCAGCGCGGGTACTTCGGGCTCGTTGAGGGTGCAGATCACCTCGTTGTCCGCGGGCAGCCGCTTGCGCGTGACGCCGCTCGCGACCATCCGCGCGTCGCACAGGATCGGCGCCCCGGCGCGCAGCGCGGCACGGGCCTTCGCCACCACGCCGGGCGAGTGGGCGATGTCCGGTACGAGATCCACCTGACCGCAGGCGTGGATCATGCGGACCGCGACCTGGGCGACGTCGGCGGGCAGCGCGGCCAGGCCGGCCGCGGCCTCGGCGCGGATGGTGGCGAAGGACTCGCGGTAGATCGCCGCGCCGTCCTTCTCGTAGTCGTACAGGGACATGGGGTTCGGCTCTCTCAACGGGGGTGTGGGGTGGTGCGGGTGGTGGTGTCGTAGCCGCCGTCCGGGCGGGCCGTGATGTCGATGTACGTCCCTGCCGGGTGGCCGCAGCGGCGCTCGCAGCCGGACCAGTAGGTGGGCAGGGCCGGGTGGGCCTCGGCCAGGTGGGTGCGGGCGTCTTCCCGGACGTCCGTGTGGGACTTGGCGCAGCCCGGACTGCCGATGCAGGCGCCGACCCGGGTCCAGGGGGTCGTGTCCGGGGGGTCGTTCTCGGTGGCGCCGGGGATGACGATGCGGCGCCAGGGGGTCAGGCGGAGTTCCTGGGCGGGGAGTTCTGCGGCTCGGTCGATCAGTGCCGCCCACTGATCGGAGGTCGCTGTACCGAAGGGGAGGGCTGTGCCGGTCGTCGTCGGGTGCGTGTTCGTCGTGGCTGGTCGCGCAGTTCCCCGCGCCCCTACGGGGCGCTCCAGACGTTCCAGCAACTCTTGTGCGGGCAGGCCGAGTTCGGACATCCTCCACACCCGGCGGCCGGAAACCTGACGCGCCGCCGCCACGAACACCTCGGCCGCGATCACGGCGGCCCGCGCAGCATCCCCGTACGGCAACCGGAACTCGGCGCCCCCGACCGAGAGCAGCCCGTCGCCCCCCGGCAGCCCCCGGACCAGGACATCCGGGCCGAGCCCGGCGACGTCCCCGCGCCCGTCGTCCAGCGCGAAAAGGAAACGGCCGGACAGTTCGGGCGTGACGGAACTCGCACAGAGCGCCGCGTCGAGCCCGCGCAGCCACCCGCGTACGTCGACGTGCCCGGCCCCGTCGAGCCCCGACATCGGCGAGGCGACCACGTTGCGGACCCGCTCGTGCGCGGGCGACGGCAGCAGCCCGGCCGCGCTCAGCCCGTCCGCCAACTCACCCCCGCAACCGTCCCGCAGCCCGCGCAGCTGAACGTTTCCGCGCGACGTGAGGTGCAGCGATCCGTCCCCGAGCCGCCCCGCGAGAGCGCCGAGCGCCCGCGCCTGCGCCACCGTCAGCACCCCGCCGGGAATCCGCACCCGCGCCAGGAAACCGTCGTCCGCCGCATGCAGCCGCAGCGCGCCCGGGCAGGCGTCGCCCCGGGCGGGATCAGCGGATATGTGAGTGGGGGACATGCCGGGGAGCATACCCATGGGCCTGTGACGGGCATCCCGTACCGGGGGGCGCACCGGCCCCGTACGATGGCGGCACAGACCACACATCGCCAGCGACGGCGACAGGGGAGGAAGCCGGTGCGAATCCGGCGCGGTCCCGCCACTGTGAGTCCCGTGCCCGGCACGGGATGAGCCAGGAACTCCTGCCGTCCAACGACCACCCGGGGCGCGGACACCCCGAGGAAGGCCAGCCGACGCATGCCCCAGCAGCTGCTGCTCCTGTCGACCTCCGACACCGACCTGCTCAGCGCCCGGGCGGCGAACACCGCCGCCGCCGAGACGCCGCCCCCGGTCGAGTACCGCTTCGCGAACCCCTCCCGGATCAGCGTCGAGCACGATCTCGACGCGCTCCTCGACGGCGCCGGCCTGGTCGTCGTACGGCTCCTGGGTGGTGTCCGCGCCTGGCAGGACGGCATCGACCGGCTGACCGCCGCCGGGGTGCCGCTGGTCGTCCTCACCGGTGAACAGGCCCCGGACGCCCAGCTGATGGCGGCCTCCACGGTGCCCGTCGGCATCGCGGCCGAGGCCCACAAGTACCTGGCGCACGGCGGCCCGGAGAACCTGACGCAGCTGGCCCGCTTCCTCTCCGACACCGTGCTGCTCACCGGCCACGGCTTCGAACCGCCGCAGCCCGCGCCCTCCTGGGGCCCGCTGGAGCGCCCGGCGTCGCAGGCCGGCGGCCCCACCGTCGCCGTGCTCTACTACCGCGCCCACCACATGAGCGGCAACACCGCCTTCGTGCACACCCTGTGCGACGCGATCGAGGCGTCCGGCGCCCGCCCGCTGCCGCTCTACGTGGCGTCGCTGCGCACCCCCGAGCCCGCGCTGATCGAGGCCCTGTCCGGCGCCGACGCCATCGTCACCACCGTCCTCGCGGCGGGCGGCACCCGCCCCGCCGAGGCGAGCGCGGGCGGCGACGACGAGGCCTGGGACGCGGGCGCCCTCACCGGTCTCGACGTGCCGATCCTCCAGGCGCTGTGCCTGACCTCGTCCCGCGCGGACTGGGAGGAGAACGACGAGGGCGTCTCCCCGCTCGACGCCGCCACGCAGATCGCGGTGCCGGAGTTCGACGGCCGCCTGATCACCGTCCCGTTCTCCTTCAAGGAGATCGACGAGGACGGCCTGCCCGCCTACATCGGCGACCCCGAGCGCGCCGCCCGCGTCGCCGGGATCGCCGTCCGCCACGCCCGCCTGCGGCACATCCCCGCCCGGGACAAGAAGCTGGCGCTCGTCCTGTCCGCGTACCCGACCAAGCACTCCCGGATCGGCAACGCGGTGGGTCTGGACACCCCCGCCTCCGCGATCGTGCTGCTCAAGCGGCTCCTCGACGAGGGCTACGACTTCGGGGACCCGGCCGCGATACCGGGCCTCGCCTCCGGCGACGGCGACGAACTGATCCGCGCGCTCATCGACGCCGGCGGCCACGACCAGGAGTGGCTGACCGAGGAACAGCTCGCCAAGAACCCCGTCCGCATCCCGGCCGCCGACTACAAGCGCTGGTACGCGACGCTGCCCGGCGAGCTGCGCGAGCAGGTCGAGCGGCACTGGGGCCCGCCGCCCGGCGAGATGTTCCTCGACCGCTCCCGCAATCCCGAGGGCGACATCGTGCTCGCCGCCCTGCGCCGCGGCAATCTCCTCGTCCTCATCCAGCCGCCGCGCGGCTTCGGCGAGAACCCGATCGCGATCTACCACGACCCCGATCTCCCGCCGTCCCACCACTACTTGGCGGCCTACCGCTGGATCGCCGCCTCCGCCGACGACGGCGGCTTCGGCGCCGACGCGATGATCCACCTCGGCAAGCACGGCAACCTGGAGTGGCTGCCCGGCAAGAACGCCGGCCTGTCCGCCGCCTGCGCGCCCGACGCCGCCCTCGGTGACCTGCCGCTGGTGTACCCGTTCCTCGTGAACGACCCCGGCGAGGGCACCCAGGCCAAGCGCCGCGTGCACGCCACGCTCATCGACCACCTGGTGCCGCCGATGGCGCGCGCCGACTCCTACGGCGACATCGCGCGCCTGGAGCAGCTCCTCGACGAGTACGCCCAGATCTCGTCCATGGACCCGGCGAAGCTGCCCGCGATCCGGGCCCAGATCTGGACGCTGATCCAGGCCGCGAAGCTCGACCACGACCTCGGCCTGGAGGCCCGGCCCGACGACGACGGGTTCGACGACTTCCTGCTGCACGTCGACGGCTGGCTGTGCGAGGTCAAGGACGCGCAGATCCGCGACGGCCTGCACGTCCTCGGGCAGGCGCCGGGCGGTGCCGACCGGGTCAATCTCGTGCTGGCGATTCTGCGGGCCCGCCAGATCTGGGGCGGGAGTTCGGCGCTTCCCGGGTTGCGTGAGGCGCTCGGGCTCGATGAGTCGAAGGCGACCCGGGTTGATGCGGATGCCGCTGAGGCGGCGGCCCGCGCGCTTGTCGAGGCCATGGAGGCCGCGGGGTGGGACCCCGAGGCCGTTCCTGCCGCGATGGCGCCGGCGTCACGGGGCTCTGCCCCGGACCCCGCTCCTCAATCGCCGGAGGGGCTGGATCTGGTTGCTGACATTCTGACCTTCGCCGCCCGCGAGGTCGTGCCGCGCCTCAACGCCACCACCGCCGAACTCGACCACTCCGTACGAGCGTTGGAGGGGCGTTTCGTGCCCGCCGGGCCCTCCGGGTCGCCGCTGCGCGGACTGGTCAACGTCCTGCCCACCGGCCGGAACTTCTACTCCGTCGACCCGAAGGCCGTCCCCTCCCGCCTCGCGTGGGAGACCGGGCAGGCGCTCGCCGACTCCCTGATCGAGCGGTACCGCACCGACAACGACGGCACGTACCCCACCTCCGTCGGCCTCTCCCTGTGGGGCACCAGCGCCATGCGCACGGCGGGCGACGACATCGCCGAGGCGTTCGCGCTGCTCGGCATCCGCCCGGTCTGGGACGACGCCTCGCGCCGCGTCACGGGCCTGGAGGCGATCCCGTACACGGAACTGGGCCGCCCCCGCATCGACGTGACGCTGCGCATCTCCGGCTTCTTCCGCGACGCGTTCCCGCACACCATCGGGCTGCTCGACGACGCGGTGCGCCTCGCGGCCTCCCTCGACGAGCCCGCCGAGCACAACCACGTCCGCGCCCACACGCAGGCCGACCTCGCCGAGCACGGTGACGAACGCCGGGCCACCACCCGCATCTTCGGCTCCCGGCCCGGCACGTACGGCGCGGGCCTGCTCCAGCTCATCGACTCCAAGGACTGGCGCACCGACGCCGACCTCGCCGAGGTGTACACGGTGTGGGGCGGTTACGCGTACGGCCGCGGCCTCGACGGCAAGGCGGCCCGCGGCGAGATGGAGACGGCGTACAAGCGGATCGCCGTCGCCGCCAAGAACACGGACACCCGCGAGCACGACATCGCCGACTCCGACGACTACTTCCAGTACCACGGCGGCATGGTCGCCACCGTGCGCGCGCTGCGCGGCACCGCGCCCGAGGCGTACATCGGCGACTCGACGCGCCCCGAGACGGTCCGCACCCGCACGCTCGTCGAGGAGACCTCCCGCGTCTTCCGGGCCCGCGTCGTGAACCCCAAGTGGATCGAGGCGATGCGCCGCCACGGCTACAAGGGCGCCTTCGAACTCGCCGCCACCGTGGACTACTTGTTCGGCTACGACGCCACGACCGGCGTCATCGCCGACTGGATGTACGACAAGCTCACGGAGACGTACGTCCTCGACGAGACGAACCGCCAGTTCCTCTCCGAGGCCAACCCGTGGGCCCTGCACGGCATCGCCGAGCGGCTCTTGGAGGCCGAGTCGCGCGGCATGTGGGAGAAGCCGGACCCGCAGGTCCTGGAGGCGCTGCGCCAGGTGTACCTGGAGACCGAGGGCGACCTGGAGTCCGACGAGTAGCCGAAAGGTTGTACGGAGTCCGCGGGAAAGATGTCACAGCCGTCGCACGGCGAATATCCCTACCCGCGGGCCTCCTGGGTGACTTACGATGCTGGCGTCTTCGAGCCCGCGTTGACCAGTGGCTTCTCCGGTGGGGGGTTCCTCCGGCGCCCGGACGTCCGTGAGCTCTCACAGCAGTACCGGCCGCACGTCCGCCGGTTCACCCAGGGGGTTCCACTCTCGTGCGCAGACGCGCTCTCTCCACCGCGACCGCTCTCGCGGTCCTCGCCGGTTCGGCCGCGCTCAGCGTGGCCGTCTCCGGCACCGCCGTCGCCGACTCGGCGAAGGCGCTCAACGTCAGGACCGTCGCCGACATCGCCGTCGACGGCGTCCACAAGCGGGTCTATCTCTCGGCCCCGCAGGACAACGCGATCGTCGTCACCGACTACTCCGGTACCGAGGTCAATCGCATCACCGGTCTCGCCGGCGTGCAGGGCCTGGCCCTGTCCGCCGACTCCGCGCGGCTCTACGCGGCCGTGCAGAACACCGACAAGATCGCCGCGATCGACACGGCCGACATCACCAAGGTCACCTCCTACGACCTGGGCGGCGCCGACGCCCCGGAGGATCTCGCGGTGGCCGGCTCCACCGTGTGGTTCAGCTACGGCGCGTCCGCAGAGGGCTCCATCGGCTCCCTCGACCCGACGCAGGAGACCCCCGCGGTCTCCCTCGGCCAGTCCGGGCAGAGCTTCTACGGCGCGCCGGTCCTGGCCGTGTCGCCGGACGGCACCGAGCTCGCGGCCGGTGAGAAGGACACCAGCGGCGGCGTCGTCGCGGTCTACGACCTGAACGGCGGGACCGCCACCCAGCGCGTCGCCAAGGGCCTGGACGGCTCCTTCTACGACCAGCTCGCCTTCTCGCCCGACGGCAGCCAGCTGGTCACGGCCAGCGGCTACCCGTACGAGCACCCGGCGTACTCGACCACCGACCTCAGCAAGGTGCACACCTACCCGTCGGGTGACTACGGCGCGGGCGTCGCCATCTCCCCCTCCGGCACGGTCGCCGCCGCCACCAGCTCCTGGTACCAGGACGACCTGCACATCTACCGGCAGGGCGGCACCGAGGCGATCCGCACCTACGAGTTCGGCAACACCTCGACCACCACCGGCGGAGACACCCTGATCGACGGGGTCCTGTCCTGGTCCCCGGACGGCGCCACCCTGTTCGCGGTCTCCGACAACTACAACGGGAACATCCGCTTCCACTCCTACACCGACCCGAACCGCACCGTCCCGACCCTGACGGTGAACGCCCCGTCGACGGCGACCCGCGCCAAGGCCCTGACGGTCAGCGGCAAGATCAGCTCCGCGGTTCCGTTCACGGCGCCCGCCGAGCTGACGGTCACCAAGACGGACCTGGACAACCCGAGCGGCAAGGTGCTCAAGACCGTCACCGCGAAGGCCGACGGCACGTACTCCTTCAGCGACACCCCGGCCACCGGCGGCAAGGTCACCTACAAGGTCGCCTACGCCGGTGACACCGACCACGCCGCGGTCACCAAGTCCGACACGGTCGAGGTCTCCCGCAGCAGCACCTCGCTGACCCTGAACAAGAACAAGAACGTCTACGAGTACGGCTCCGACGTCACGTTCACCGCGCACCTCGGCACCACGTACAAGAACCGCACCGTGGCGATCTACGCCAACCCCTACGGCAGCGACAAGCCGAACAAGCTGGTGAAGTCCGGCAAGGTCAACTCCAGCGGCAACCTCTCCGTCACCCTGGACCTGACCCGCGACGTCACCCTCTCCGCGGTCTTCACGGGCGACGCCCGCTACCAGCCGAAGACGGTCACCAACACCGTCTACACCCGGGCCCGCTCCTCGGTCACCCTCTCCAACTACTACAAGAGCGGCACCATCGGCTCGCACAAGTACTACTACTTCCACAAGAACTCGACGGTCTACGAGACGACGTCGATGAACTACTACAAGGGCCGCAAGTTCCGTCTGGACCTCCAGATCTACGCGAACGGCTCCTGGCACTCCGCGGACAGCGAGTACATCAAGCTCGGCACCTCCGGCAAGACGAAGGTGAACATGGGCGCGATCGGCGCCGCGGGCTACAAGTTCCGGATGCGCGCCGCGTACATCAACAACTCGTCGGGCGACAACGTCAACACGGGGAAGTACAGCACCTGGAAGTACCTGTACTCGACGAACTGAGCACGCTGACCGGTCCATGACATCGGGCTCAGGCCGTTTGACGGCCTGGGCCCGATGACATGATGTCCGGTATGGCAGAGCCACCGGTCCCGGAGCACCCACCCGTGCCCAGCGGGCGCCTGGACGCCCGGGACATCGAAGACGCCTTCACCCAGCTCAGTACGGCCGCCCCCGACGGGTGGCGCGTGGAGTTGATCGAAGGGGAGATCCACGTGACGCCTCCGGCGAACGGCGAGCACGAAGAGTACGTGTCCGAGGTCAATCGGCAGGTGACTCTGCGCCAGCGAAGTCAGGAACTGCGCAACTACAGCGGCATCGGCCTGAACGTCCCCGGCGCCTCCCAGACCGGCCACGTGATCCCCGACCTCGTCGTCGCCCCCAAGGGCACCTTCGACAACAAGGAGGAGTGGCACGACCCGTCCACCGTCCTGTTGGTCGTCGAGGTCACCTCGGACTCCACCGCCGGGAACGACCGCGTCAAGAAGATCCGCGGGTACGCGCGCGCCGCCATCCCCGTCTACCTCCTGATCGACCGCGAGGCCGGACAGGTCACCGTCTGCGCGTCCCCCGAAGGCGACGACTACGCGACCAAGTCCTCGTACAAGATGGGCCTCACGGTCCCGCTCCCGGCACCCCTCGGCTTCGATCTGGACACCGCCGAGTTCTGAGGCGTCCGCTAGCGCAGCGTCACCGTGAAGCTCCGGCCGTAGGCGTGCCGGGTGTGCACATCGAGCCGGGTCCCTCCTGGGGCCCGGCTCACTCGTATCCGCTCGTCGCCGGAGGTCCTGTGCAGGCGGCTGCCGGGCAGGAGGAGGGTCACCGTGTCCCGTTCGGTGGTGGGGTCGGAGACGGCGAGCGTCACGTCCCCGTGCCGTCTGACCAGGACGGACGCCGGGCCGTCCACCGTCAGGCCCTTGGTGCGGTGGGTGCCGGAGGTGAAGGTGTTGGTGGCTGTCAGGGACAGCGACGGGTGGTGGACCGACTGGCAGTGCGGGGTGTTGGCGAGGAGGCGGACCGGGGCGCGCGGGCGGCGCGGCGCGGCGTTCGGGAGCAGCGCGTAGGCGAAGGACGTCGGGTGGGCGCCGGGGGGCTGGGTCACCGTCAGGGAGAAGACCTGCTTCGTCACCGGGGTGTCGGGGTTCGTGGTGCGGACCGTGCGGCGGCTGCGGGTCACCGTGGTGAGGAGAGGCGCCGGCGCCGGGCCCGCCAGGCGCAGGTAGCCGACGGAGACGTGCGCGGTGGTGTTCGACCAGTGGGTCCACGGGCCGTCCTCCGTGACGGAGACCCGGTCGGACGGGTCCGCGATCCGCGCGTCGACCGTCGTCGTCACGGCGCGGCCCGCGCCCGGCGCGTCGCCGACGCCCGCCGACAGCACCACGATCTCGTCGTCGAAGAGGAACCAGGACCGGGTGGCCCGCGCGTCGCGGTACGCGACGAAGTCGTCCGGGAGGATCCCGGCCCGTTTGTCGCGCCACGGCACGTCGTCGGAGAGCACCCACCCGGCCGCGCCGTACCGCCCGTCGAGGACCGCGCCGCCCGAGTACGCCTGGGTGGCCGTCGGGAAGTAGACGTACGTGTTCTGGGACTCGGAGGACGCCGTGAAGGCCAGGGGATGCGAGGGGTTGTCGTAGAAGAGGTCCCCGTCGTACAACTCGGGGACCGTGCGGCGGAGTTCGACCGGTGCCGTCACGCCGGGCAGGCCGTACGGGGAGACCGTCGTGAGGTGGTCGACGCCGAACGCCCGGGTCTGGTCCTGGCCCGAGAGGTAGAGGTGGTGGGCGCCGTCGCCCTGGAACCAGGGCATCAGGTTCTCCCCGCTCATGTACTCGTACCTGCTGATCCGGCGTGAACTGCGGGACAGCGCGAACGCGTACCCGGGCCGCCGGTGCACCGTGCGGTCCATGGCGTTGAAGGCGACGGAGCGGGCCGGCGGGTTGAGGTCGGCGGCCGGTACGGAGGCGTCGGCGAGGATCGCGGTGTAGCGGACGATGCTCAGCGGCGACACGAACACCGTGGGGTCGAGAGCGGCGCGGGACGTGGCCCGGACGTGCTTCACGTACCCGGCGAGGGCCGTCGCCCGGTCGCCCGTCGCGAGCGAGGACAGGTCGACCACCGCCTCGACGACGGTGGCGGCATCGGCGTACCCGGTGCCGGTGCGGGAGACCGCCCGGCCCTTCACGGCCTCCATCATCCAGCCCTCGAAGATCAGCGGCGCGAACCCGTCGCGCACCCAGCCGTCGATGACCGGCACCAGCGCGCCGCCGTCCGCGAAGCCCGTCCCGTCGAGGATCTTCAGCGTCTGCACCACCCGGCTGAGCAGGCCCTTCCCGTACGAGCCGGTGTACGCGACGGACGCGTGCTGGAGGAACGAGCCGTCGGCGTAATAGCCGTCGGTCACCCCGTGCCGCAGCGCGTACGGGTCGATGGTCGCGAAGACGGTCAGCTGGTCGGTGAGTGCCTTGCGGATACGGGCCGCGCCCTCGCCGCCACCGATGAGCGCGCCCTGGAGGATGCGGTTCGTGGTGATGTCGGCGAGGTTGGCGCCGGTGTGGAACCGGGAGTCGAGGTCGACGTCGCCGCCCTTGCCGTTGCGCAGATACGCGTCCATGGAGTCGAGATAAGCGCCGGTCAGGGCGGCCGGGACGCTCCCGGTGCCGGCGAGCAGGACCAGGGTGCGGCTGACGTACTGGGAGATGCCGATCTCCCAGGTGAACCAGTTGCCGTAATAGCCGCGCGACTGATCGCCGTAGTAGTGCGTGTGCAGCCACGACAGGGCATCCGCCACGCGGCGCTGGACCGCCGAACTCCCGTACAGGTCGGGGGAGATGCCCGGAGTGCGGGTGGCCAGCGCGATCTCGTACAGGCGCTGGAAGCTGGTGGAGAGGTTCGGGTCGCTGGTGCCGAGCGGGACACCGGCGAAGAGTTCGCCGCCGCCGGGCGAGGCCGCGTCGAGGGCGGCGAGGTTCGCCCGCGCCGTCTTCTCGACCGCCGCGACCTTGGCGGCCGTCTCCGTACGGGAGTTGGACTCCTCGGTCCCGGCGAAGATCCCCACCGTGTTGGCGAGCAGCCGCGCCGTCCCGTCCGCGATGCCGTCGGCGCTCGCCGGACCGGCGGGCACGGCCGCCAGTACTCCGCTCGCCGCCAGCACGCCGAGCAGTCGTCTGCGGGTGATCTCCATCGGCTTCCTCCACGACGTGCGGGGACGGGGCGGGGCAGGTGGGTGGCGGCGGGAGTCAAGCAGACGGGCTGGGGGAGAACAAGGGTGCGGGTTAGGATCCGGTGCCATGGCCGTGACCGTGCGCGACGTGGACCGCTTCGAGGCATTCAGGCCCCGCCTCGAAGCCCTCGCCTACCGCCTGCTCGGCTCGGCGAGCGAGGCCGAGGACGCCGCGCAGGAGACGTACGTGCGCTGGCAGGCCGCCGACACCGGGCGGATCGAGGTGCCCGAGGCGTGGCTGACCAAGGTGCTCACCAACTACTGCCTCACCCAGCTGACCTCGGCCCGCGCCCGCCGCGAGACGTACGTGGGCGCCTGGCTGCCGGAGCCGCTGCTCGCCGGTGACCCGATGCTCGGCCCGGCCGCCACCGCCGAGCAGCGCGACTCGGTCTCGTACGCGGTCCTGGTGCTCCTGGAGCGGCTGAGCCCGAACGAGCGGGCGGTGTACGTCCTGAGGGAGGCGTTCGCGTACTCCCACCGCGAGATCGCCGGGATCCTCGACATCAGCGAGGCCGCCAGCCAGCAGACCTTCCACCGCGCCCGGCGGCACATCGCCGACGGCCGGGCCCGCACCGAGATCGACGAGGCCGCCGCCCGGCGCGTCGTGGCGGAGTTCCTTCAGGCCGCCACCAGCGGCCGCACCGAGCCGCTGGTCGCGCTGCTCACCCAGGACGCCACCGCGATCGGCGACGGCGGCGGGAAGGTGCCCGCGCGGGCGAGCGCGTTCGTGGGCGCGAAGGCGGTCGCCACGTTCATGCGCGGCCTGTTCAAGCCGGCCAAGGCCAAGCAGGACCTGATCGGCGGCTCGCCCGACGTGTACGTGACGACGGCCAACGGCACGGTCGCGGTCGTCGCGGTCCTCGACGGGCGGATCGTCGGCGTCATGTGCCCGGAGTTCGGGGACGGCGGCATCGCCGCGTTCCGCAGCCAGGTCAACCCCGACAAGCTGGAGCGCGCCACGCGTACCTGGGCGGCCACGGACCACGGGGAGCCGGTGCTGACGGCCGCCTTCTGACCGGCCCGGACGTGGTGTGACGCGGGTCACGGCGGGGTGCTGTCAGGAATCGCCGGGCTGTCCGGTTCAAGAGGCGAGCCCGCCCGGAACGGGGGCGGCCAGAGCCTGTAGGAGCCCGCCATGCAGCAGCACCGCATCGTCGTCCTCGGCGCCGGCTACACCGGAGCCACCGCCGCCGGCCGCCTCGCCCGGCGACTGCACCGCGACGACGTCCGCATCACCCTGGTCAACGCGGAACCGGACTTCGTCGAGCGCGTGCGCATGCACCAGCTCGCCACCGGCCAGGAGCTCGCCCGCCGCCCGCTGACCGACATGTTCGCCGGTACGGGCGTCGAGGTGCGGATCGCGACGGTCACCGCCGTCGACGCCGAGCGCAAGGAGGTGACGCTCGCGGCCGAAGAGGGCGGGCAGGCCCAGGAAGCGGTCCCGTACGACACCCTCGTCTACGCCCTCGGCAGCGGCTGGGACGACCACGGTGTGCCCGGCGCCGCCGCGCACGCCCACCAGATCGCGAGCCGCCCCGGCGCCCTGCGGCTGCGCGAGCGGCTGGCCGCACTCGCCCCCGGGCAGCCGGTGGTCGTGGTCGGCGGCGGCCTCACCGGCGTGGAGGCCGCGACCGAGATCGCCGAGGCCCGCCCCGACCTGGACGTGGCGCTCGCCGCCCGCGGCGCCCTCGGCGACTGGCTCTCCGCCAAGGGCCGCGCCCACCTGCGCAAGGTCGTGGACCGGCTCGGCATCACGGTGCACGAACACACCGCCGTGACGGCCGTCGAGGCCGACCGGGTGGTCACCGCGGGCGGAGCGGCGCTGCCCGCCGCCGTGACGGTGTGGACCACCGGATTCGCCGTCCATCCGATCGCCAAGGCCACCACCCTGGAGGTCTCGGAGACCGGGCAGATCGTCGTCGACCGCACCCTGCGCGCCGTCTCCCACCCGGACGTCTACGCCGTCGGCGACGCGGCCCTCGCCCAGGGTCCCGGCGACGAGCCGCTGCGGATGTCGTGCGCCTCGGGCGTCCCCTCGGCCTGGCAGGCGGCCGACGCCATCGCCGCCCGCCTGTCCGGCGGCAAGGTGCCGACGGTCCCGATCCGCTACTTCAACCAGTGCGTCTCGCTGGGCCGCAAGGAGGGCCTGATCCAGTACGTCACCGCCGACGACCGGGCCAGGGGCGCGGCCCTGACCGGCCGCACCGCCGCCCTCTACAAGGAACTCGTCTGCAAGGGCGCGGCCTGGGGCGTCGCCCACCCCACCCTCGGCCTGCCCGGCGGCCACCGCCGCGTGGTGCCGCAGCCGGCCCGGACGACGGCCTGAACGCTCAGGCGGGCAGCCGCCCGATCAGGGCCGCGAAGTCCGTCCCCGGCGGCAGCGTGCCGAACGCCAGGCCCTGGTCGCCGCCGAGCCGCGACGCGCAGAACGCGTCGGCGACCGCCGCCGGCGCGTGCCGCACGAGCAGCGAGCCCTGGAGCACCAGGGCCGCCCGCTCGATGACGCGGCGGGCGCGCAGCGGGGCGTCCTCAATGAGCACCAGCTGTTCCTTCAACTCCCGCCAGGCGGTGTCGAGTCGGCGGTCCGCTCCGGCGGCCGCCTCGATCTCCGTGCGGAACGCCTCCAGGGACTCGGGCTCACGGGCCAGCGCGCGCAGCATGTCGAGCGCGTTGACGTTGCCCGAGCCCTCCCAGATGCCGTTCAGCGGCGCCTCGCGGTACAGCCGGGGCATGCCTGACGCCTCGTCATAGCCGTTGCCGCCGAGGCATTCCAGGGCCTCCGCGACGATGCCCGGCTGACGCTTGCAGACCCAGTACTTGGCGACGGCGGTGGCGAGCCGCAGGAACGCGCGCTCGCCGGTGTCGCCGCGCTGGGCCCGGTCGGCGGCCCCGGCCAGGCGCAGGCCGAGCGTGGTGGCGGCCTCCGACTCCAGGCCCAGGTCACCGAGGACGTTGCGCATCAGCGGCTGGTCGATGAGCCTGGCGCCGAACACCGAGCGGTACCGGGTGTGGTGGGCGGCCTGGGCCAGCGCCTCGCGGATGTGCCCGGCCGAGCCGAGGACGCAGTCGAGCCGGGTCATCGTCACCATGTCGATGATGGTCCGCACGCCCTTGCCCTCGTCGCCGACCGGCCAGGCCACGGTGTCGTCGAACTCGGGCTCGCTGGAGGCGTTCGAGCGGTTGCCGAGCTTGTCCTTCAGGCGCTGGATGCGGAAGGTGTTGCGGCTGCCGTCGGGGAGCACGCGCGGCACCAGGAAGCAGGAGAGCCCGCCGGGCGCCTGCGCGAGGACCAGGAACAGGTCGTTCATCGGGGCGCTGGTGAACCACTTGTGGCCCCGCAGCCGCCAGGTGCCGTCGCTCTGTTCGACCGCCGTGGTGGTGTTGGCCCGGACGTCGGTGCCGCCCTGCTTCTCCGTCATGCCCATCCCGGCGAGCAGCCCGCGCTTCTCGGTGGGCGTGCGCAGCCCCGGGTCGTAGACGGTGGAGGTGAGCAGCGGCTCGTAGGTCTTGGCGAGGGCGGGGGCGCGGCGCAGGGCGGGGATCACGGCGTACGTCATGGAGACCGGGCACATGTGGCCCTGCTCCATCATGGTGGCGACCATGAACGTCGCGGCGCGGGCGACGTGGGCACCGGGCCGCTCGTCGGCCCAGGCCGAACCGGCTGCTCCCGCGCCGACGGTGGCGGTCATCAGGGAGTGGTAGGCGGGGTGGAAGTCGACCTCGTCGATCCGGTTGCCGTAGCGGTCGTGGGTGCGCAGCCCGGGCTCGAAGCGGTTGGCCTGGTCGGCCCAGTCGCGGGCCTCCGCGCTGCCGACGAGCCTGCCGAAGCGGTGCAGGTCGTCGAGGTGCCACTCGGCGCCCTCACGCCGTACGCCGTCGAGGAGGACCGGGTCGTCGGCGGCGTCGTGACCGGTGAGCGGCGGTGCCTGGTTGGTGACCTCGTGGGTGACGGAGGTCGGGCGGCTGGTCACGGTCATGGGGGCTCCTGAGGCTTCAGGCGGTGGTCGGGTGGGCGGCGGCGCCCGCGCAGCGCAGCACGGTGGCGGTGAGTTCGGCGAGCAGATCGTCGGTGCTGCCGGTGCTGCCCGTAGTGCCGGTGGCGGTGTCGTCCGGGGCGCCGAGCGGGTAGGCGAGGACCTCGCCGACGGCGCCGGTGAGCGCGGCCGCGGTGATCTCGGCGTGCTGCGGGGGGAGTTGACCGGTGGCGATGCCCTCGCGGACGACCTCGGCGAAGAGCGCGCGGTAGCGGCGGCGGTGGTCGAGACGCTCGGCGCCGACCGCCGGTTCGGCGGGGGCGGCGAGCAGCGCGTAGGCCAGGCCGCGGTTCTCCAGGGCGCGGCGGGCGAACACGCCGACGCCGGAGGCCAGCCGCGAGACGGCGTCGCCGGGGCCGCGCAGCACCTCCTCCAGCACCGCCACCTCGTGGCCCGCGGCCCGCCGGAAGACCTCGACGGCGAGCGCGGACTTGGACGGGAAGTGCTGGTAGACGGAGCCGGCCGCGATGCCCGCCGAGTCCGCCACGGCCGTCACCGACGCCTGGGACCAGCCGACTTCGGCGACGACGGCGGTGGCGCGGGCGATCAGGTGCTCGCGGGCGGCGTCGAGCCGGCGCAGCTCGGCGGGGGTCTTGCGGTAGGCCATGCAAGCAGTGAACCACCATTCAGAGCATCACGCCATGGCCTGCCACCGCTCGGGAACGGCCACCCGCCGGCGTCACTGCTCCGGACGGTCCACCGTCTCGCCCCGGATCACCTGCGGCGGCCGCGCCGGGCCGTCCTCGGCCTCCTGCTCCTTCATCGCCCGCGCCTCGGCCTTGAGGATGCGGGCCGACTTGCCCGCGCTGCGGACCAGGCCGGGCAGCTTCTTCGCGCCGATCACGACGATGGCGATGATCAGGACGATGGCGATCTCGCTGATGCCGAACATGTCAGTCCTCGCCGCCCTCGTCGTCACCCTCGTCGTCGTCACCTTCGAAGAAGTCCCCGACCTCGTCGACCACTTCGGCGGCGACGAGCCCGCCGACCACGCCGACGGCGAGCCCGGCCGCACCCGCGGCGACGGCCGTCCCGATGCCGGGACCGGACCGGTGTCCGTGGTCGGCGTGGTCGCCGTACCCGTGGTGGTGACCCGCGTCGTACGCCGCGTGGGTGCCGTACGACGCGTGGTGGTCCACCAGTTGGCGGACCCAGCCGTCGACCAGTGCGGTCCAGTCCTGGTGGTGGATGCCGTCGTGGGCGACGGTGAAGCGGGTGAGCGCGTCGTGCCCGCCGCCGAAGGGGCCGCCGCGCTTGTCGGCCTCCAGGATCACCTCCATCCCGCCGGGGGTGGCGAGGAAGGTCACCTCGATCTCGTCGACCGCGTGGGCGTAGCGCGGCGCCGGGGTCAGCTCGATCTCCTGGTAGAAGGGGAGCTGCTGGCCGGTGCCGCCGATCCGCCCGTACTCCAGGTCTGCGGAGCGGAAGCCGAAGCCGAGCTGCCCGAACGCCTCCAGGATCGCCTCCTGCACCGGGAGCGGGCCGACGGCGAGCGGGTCGAGGTCGCCCTTGTCCTTGGCGCCGGCCACCGCCAGCTCGGTGCGCACCCCCAGGACGATGCCGAGCCCCTGCCCGTACAGCTCGGTGACCGGGGTCTCCCAGGGGAGCGTCACGGAGAACGGCACCGTGTGCTCGGCGCCCGCCGTCAGCCGGAAGCCGCCCCCGACCGTGAACCGGTCGAAGGTCACCGCGCCCTCGCTCTCGTGGTCGGCGTGTTCGGCCTCGACCCGGGCGACCAGCTCCAGGGTGATGTGCTCGATGTCGAAGTCGCCGCTGCCGCCGGTGAGGCGGACCTGTCCCGACAGGGTGCCGCCGGGGGCGGCGGCCCCGGGCGCGAGGACGGTGTCGACGGTCGGGCCGCCCACGCCGAGTGAGCCGAGCAGTCGTTTGAACACCATCGAGGCGTTCACTCCCTTATGTGCGTACGAGGGCTACGGGGATTGCGGGGGTTGCGGGGGTTACAGGGGTGGGGACGCCGGGAACTACACCGAACCCGGCCACGTTCTACAGGCGCGTAGAAGGATATGCGTTTTTGCCTCGCCGCCCCACCGTCATGACCCGCAGAGATCAGCCGATCTCCGAAGTGCGAAGGAGCCAGGCCCGCGATGGGTGAGCCCCCGAGTAGCCGACCGCCGATCACCGAGACACCCGGGCAGGGGGTGCGCCGGTCATGACCGAGTTGCTGCTGCTCGGCCTCGCGCTGCTGCTCACGCTCGCCTGCGCGCTGTTCGTCGCGGCCGAGTTCTCCCTGACGACGGTCGAGCGGGGTGAGCTGGAGCGCGCGGCGGCCGCCGGGGAGCGCGGCGCGGCCGGCGCGCTCAAGGCCGTACGGCGTCTGACGTTCCAGCTCTCCGGTGCCCAGCTCGGCATCACCGTCACCTCGCTGGTGATCGGCATGCTCGCCGAGCCCTCGATCTCGGCGCTGCTGCGCGGCCCGCTGGAGGCGGCGGGACTCGGCGCCGCCGCCGCGTCGGTCTCCTCCGTGCTCGGTGTCGCCCTGTCCACGGTGGTCCTGATGGTCATCGGCGAACTGGTGCCGAAGAACTGGGCGATCGCCCGTCCCGTCCCCGTGGCCAAGGTCGTCGCCGGGCCGCAGCGCGGATTCACCGCCGCCTTCGGGCCGTTCATCCGCCACCTGAACAACACGGCGAACCACGTGGTGCGCCGGTTCGGCCTGGAGCCCGCCGAGGAGCTGGCGTCCGCCCGCACCCCGGAGGAGCTGGTCGCGCTGGCCCGGCACTCCGCCGCCGAGGGCGCCCTGGAGGCCGACTCGGCCGAACTGTTCGTGCGCACGATGCACTTGAGCGACCTCACCGCGGAGAACGTGATGACGCCGCGCGTCGACGTCCGGTCCCTGGAGGCGCACGCCACGGCGGCCGACGCGGCCGACCTGACGCACGCCACCGGCCTGTCCCGCTTCCCGGTCCACCGCGACGGCCTCGACGACGTCATCGGCACCGTCCACATCCGCGACGTGCTGGCCCTGGAGCCCGAGCGGCGGCCGCTCACCCCGGTCACCGAGCTGGCCACCAAGCCCCTCCTGGTCCCCGACAGCCTGCCCGCCGACCGGCTCCTGGAGCGGCTGCGCGAGACCCGCACGATGGCCGTCGTCATCGACGAGTACGGCGGCACCGCCGGGGTGGCGACCATGGAGGACATCGTCGAGGAGGTCGTCGGCGAGGTGCGCGACGAGCACGACCCGGTCAGCGCCCCCGACCTGCGGCCCGCCGACCCCGGCCCCGACGGCCGGTCCCGCTGGGAGGCCGAGGGCGGCGTCCGCATCGACGAGCTGGCCAGGATCGGACTGGCCGCGCCCGACGGCCCGTACGAGACCGTGGCCGGACTCGTCGCCACCCGCCTGGCCCGCATCCCCGCGCCCGGCGACACCGTGGAGCTCGGCGGCTGGCGGCTGACCGTGCTCGACGTCGACCACCACCGCGCGGACCGCGTCCGCGTCACCGCACCCGCGGCGCCCGTACCGCACCTGCCCGAGGACGCCCGATGACCGCCCTCCAGCTCGCCATCGGCGCCCTCACCCTGCTGACCAACGCGTTCTTCGTCGGCGCCGAGTTCTCCCTGATCTCCGTACGCCGCGACCAGATCGAGCCGCGCGCCCGCGAGGGCGGCAAGCGGGCGAGGACCGCACTGTGGGCGCTCGAGCACATCAGCGCGATGCTCGCGACGGCCCAACTGGGCATCACCGTCTCGTCGTTGGTGCTCGGCGCCGTCGCGGAGCCGGCCATCGCCCACCTGCTGGAGCCCGCCTTCGAGGCTGTCCAGGTGCCGCACGCCCTCGTCCACCCGCTGTCCTTCGTCATCGCGCTGACCGCGGCGACGTACGCGCACATGCTCTTCGGCGAGATGGTGCCGAAGAACATCGCCCTCGCCGCGCCCGTGCGCACGGCCCTGCTGCTCGGCCCGCCGCTGGTCGGCCTCACCCGCGCCCTCGGCCCGGTCGTCTTCGGCATCAACGCCTTCGCGAACGCGCTGCTCAGGCTGGTCGGGGTCGAGCCGAAGGACGAGGTCGAGGCGGTCTTCACCGACGACCAGCTGGCCCGCATCGTGCTCGACTCCAGCGAGGCGGGCCTGCTCTTGCCCGCCGACGGGGAGCGGCTGCGCGACGCGCTGGAGCTGGGCACCCGGCCGGTGGGCGAGATCGTCGTGCCCGCGCGGTCGATGCGCACGGTGCCGGACACCGTCACGCCCGCCGGTCTGGAGCGGGCGGCGGCCGCGGCCGGGTTCTCCCGCTTCCCGGTGACCGGTCCGGACGGCACCGCGCTCCTCGGCTATCTGCACATCAAGGACACCCTCGGCGTCGCCGGCCGGGACCGCCCCTTCCCGCGCGGCAGCCTGCACCCGCTGACCCGGGTCCGCATCGACACCCCGCTCGACGACACCCTCACGGCACTGCGCGCCCAGGGCAGCCACCTCGCCGCCGTCACCGGCGACAAGGGCACCGTGATCGGCTTCGTGACGATGGAGGACGTGCTGTCCGAACTCGTGGGCGGGCGGAACTTTCCGGGGGAGCGAATAGTTTCTACATAGCTGTAGAAGAATCCTGGAACGACTCCGACCTCACCCTCGACCCGAAGGAACGCTCGTGGCCCTGTGGGACCGCATCAAGGAATCCGCGTCGACGATGCAGACGCAGCTGGTGGCGAAGAAGAACGACCTGAAGTCGGGCGCCTTCCGCGACGCCTCGATGGCGATGTGCGCGCTGGTGGCGGCCGCCGACGGCACGATCGACCCGTCGGAGCGCCGCCGCGTCGCCCAACTGATCATGAGCAACGAGGTGTTGCAGAACTTCCCGGCGGACGACCTCCAGCGCCGCTTCGAGGCCAACCTGGACAAGCTGACCGCCGACTTCGACTTCGGCAAGGTCAGCGTGCTCCAGGAGGTCGCCAAGGCCAAGAAGAAGGAGGCCGAGGCGCGCGCGGTGATCCAGATCGGCATCGTCATCGGCGGCGCCGACGGCGACTTCGACGCCACCGAGCGGGCCGTCGTCCGCGAGGCGTGCCAGATGCTGGGGCTCGCCCCGCACGAGTTCGACCTCTAGGCACCGGGCGCCGGCGTCCGTCGTCGTCCGCGGCCCGGTGGCCCCACCGGGCCGCGGACGACGAACTGCCGCCATCACCACGGCGTCGCCGCGTGCAGGGTGACGGCGAGGGTGAGGGCCGAGTTCGCGGAGGACATCGCGGAGGCGGCCGCACCCGCGCCCGCCGTCCACACGGCGAGCCCCACGGTGGTGAACACGGTGAGGCGGCCGGACACCGGCGGCGGCGGAGCCAGCAGCGCCGCGACCCTGCGCGGCACCGGACCCGGCGCGGCCAGACCCGCGAAGACCGGCTCGCGCACCGCGCCGCCGGACAGGGCCACCTTGCCGATGGCCCGCGCGACCGCCCTGCGGTCCCCGACCCGGGCGGCGGCCTCCTCGTCCGCCCAGCGCTCCGCCGTGTACGCCACGGCCGAACTCAGCGGACGCAGAAAGGGATTGAGCCGCGCCGCGAGCCGCACCGTGAGCAGATGCCGGTGGTGCCGGGCCGCCAGATGGGCCCGCTCGTGGGCGAACACCGCCCGCCGCTCCGCCGGACGCAGTCCCGCGAGCAGCGCCGCACTGACGACGATCCGCCCGCGCCCACCCCGCCGACCGGGCAGCGCGTACGCGTACGCCTCCGCGTCCGGCAGCACCGCGACCTCCGTGGACGGCAGACCGGCCAGCGCCTCATGGGCCCGCCGCCGCAGCCCGACGTGCCGCCACAGCGTGCGCACCCCGGCGCCGACGACCGCGGCCAGCGCCGGAATGGCCGCCTTGCCCGCGATCTCGTCCTGCGGCACCGCGGCCCGCACCTCCGGGTCCGACCAGCCGTCGGGGAGCGGATTGCCCGGCAGCTGCGCCGTACCGACCACCACCAGCAGCGCCAGACACAGCGTGCTGCACGCGGCCATCACCCCGGCGACGGCCGTGAGCAGCCGGGTCGCCGTGCGCGGATGCAGCCGGTGGGCGGCGAGCCGGGCCACCGGCCAGGCCGTCAGCGGCAGCACCAGCGGCAGGAAGACGAAGATGCCCACGGTCTCAGGATTCGGCTTCCTCGTCGGCGCGCTCCAGCAGGGCCCGCAGCACCTGCTCGTCGCCCTCGGGCAGCGAGGTGACGAAGCTGGCCAGGACCGCCTCCCGGTCCGGCTCGCCGTCCAGCACCTTGCGCATCTTCAGCGCGGCGAGCCCGGCCTCGTCGGACGTCGGCGTCCACACGAACGACCGACCGTCGCGCTCGCGCGTGACCACGTTCTTGGTGTGCAGCCGGGCCAGGATCGTGATGACCGTGGTGTAGGCGAGATCGCCGCCGAGCCGGTCGCGCACCCAGCCGGCGTTCGCCGGTCCGTCCGCCGCACGCAGCGCGGCCAGAACCGCGAGCTCCAGTTCGCCCTGCGCGCGTCGACGGGACGGTGGACGTGGATCAGGCACGCTGCTCCTCCTGGTGTCGCGGGGACGGCCCCTCCATCATCCCTGCCGGAGCGGGCGGGAGCGGTCCGCATGCCGCCGCCTCTAGACTTGCGGCCGGAACTGACGGACGGGACACGGGACGGGAGTGGGTCGGTGAGGCCAGGGTCAGGCGGTTCGGGACGGTCCGGCGGTCCGTCCACCGGCGAGCCGTCCGTGGGCGACCCGTCCGCCGACGTGCTCGGCCGGGCGGCGGAGACGTTCGGACTCCTCGCGTCCCCGGTGCGGCTGCACATGGTGTGGGCGCTCGCCCAGGGCGAGAGCGACGTCACCGGGCTCGCCGAGCGGGTGGGCGGCGCACTGCCCGCCGTCAGCCAGCACCTGACCAAGCTGAAGCTCGCCGGGCTCGTCCGGTCCCGCCGGGAGGGCCGCCGCCAGGTGTACTACGTCGACGACCCCGACATCGTCACCGTGGTGCGGCTGATGGTCGGCCAGCTGACCGAGCGTGCCGAGCAGGCCGGGGCTCCAGCGCGCCGGCACCGCGCCGCCGGAGCCTGAAGGCACCGCCGTGGCCCTGCCCGACCCCGGTCCGGGATCCCGGCCGGCGACCCCCGTGGGCCCCGTCGCCGGCGACCAGACCGTGCTCCAGACCCTGCGCGCCCTGGACACCGGACCGCGCGGCCTGACCGAGGCCGAGGCCGGACACCGGCTGGCCCGCTCCGGCCCGAACACGCTGCCCACGGCCCGGCCGATCTCGCTGCCCGTCCGGTTCTGGCGCAGCCTGCGCGACCCGTTCACCGCCGTCCTGTTCTGCCTCGGGCTCGTCTCCGCGGTGGTCTCCGCGTGGGGCACCGCCTGCGTCATCCTCGCCCTGGTGATCGTCAGCTGCGCGCTGCGCGCCCACGGGGAGCACCGCGCCGACCGGGCGGGCGCCGGGCTGCGCGAGCTGGTCGCGGGCACCGCGAGCGTCCGGCGCAGGGAGAGCCCCGCCGCCGAACCGCGGGCCCGCGAGATCCCGGTCGACGACCTCGTCCCCGGCGACGTGGTCCGGCTCGCGCCGGGCGACCTCGTCCCCGCCGACCTGCGCCTGATCAAGGCCCACGGACTCACCGTGCAACAGGCGGCGCTCACCGGGGAGTCGGCGCCCGCGCCCAAACACCCCGTGGACGCCCCCGCCGCCGGAGACACCGCCCACCTGTGCTTCCAGGGCAGCAGCGTCGCCTCGGGCAGCGGCACCGGCATCGTCGTGGCGACCGGCGCGGACACCCGGTTCGCCGCGGTGCGCGGCACGGGCCACGGGCGGGCCGCCGAGCGCGCCCGGGACGGCACCGGCCCGTCCCCGGCCCCGCTCAGCGCCTTCGACCGCAGCGTCCACGGCATCTCCTGGACCCTGATCCGGTTCATGCTGATCACCCCGCCGCTGGTGCTGATGGCGAACGCGGCCCTGCGCGGCCGCGGCCTGGAGACCCTCCCGTTCGCCGTCGCGGTGGCCGTCGGGCTCACCCCCGAGATGCTGCCGGTCATCGTCACCACCTGCCTGGCCCGCGGCGCCGCCCTGCTCGCCCGCACCCACGGCGTCATCGTCCGGCGCCTGCCCGCCCTGCACGACCTCGGCGCCGTCGACGTGCTGTGCGTCGACAAGACCGGCACCCTCACCCAGGACTGTCCGGTCGTCGACCCCGGCCGCACCGACCCCGACGCCCTGCACTGGGCCGCCGTCTGCGCGTGGTGGACCCTTCAGGCCGCCGAGCTGCCGCACCCGGACCCGCTCGACGAGGCACTCCTCGACGGCGCCGACCTCGACCGCGTGGAGACGTACGACCCCGTCGACGCGCTGCCCTTCGACCCCGTCCGCCGCCTCGCCACCGCCGTCGTACGGGAACCCGGCGCACTCGGCACCCATCTGCTCGTCGTGAAGGGCGCGGTCGAGGAGGTCGTCGAGCGGTGCGCGTTCGACGACCCGGCCGAGCGGGAGAAGCTGTCGGCCCGCGCCGCCGCGGCGGCCGCCGACGGGGTCCGGCTGCTGGCCGTGGCCACCGCGCGCCGCCCGGCCCGCACCCGCGGCTACACCCCGGCCGACGAACGCGGCCTGGACTTCCACGGCTTCGTCGCCTTCCACGACGCGCTCGCCGACACCGCCCACGACGCCGTACGGGCCCTCGCCGAGCAGGGCGTCACCGTCAAGGTCCTCACCGGCGACCACCCCGCCACCGCCGCCCGCGCCTGCCGCGACCTGGGCATCGACCCCGGCGATGTGGCCGTCGGCGCGCAGACGGCGGACCTCGACGACCGGACGCTCGCCGAACTCGCCGCCCGCACCACCGTGTTCGCCCGCTGCACCCCCGCCGACAAGGCCCGCGTCGTCGCCGCCCTGCGCCTGCACGGGCACACCGTCGGCTTCCTCGGCGACGGCGTCAACGACCTGCCCGCGCTGCGCGCCGCCGACGTCGGGGTCTGCCCGCGCGACGGCGTCGACGTGGCCCGCGAGGACGCCGACGTGGTCCTCGCCGAGAAGGACCTCACCGCCATCGGCCACGCCGTCGACGCCGGACGGCACTCCAGCGCCAACATCGCCTCCTACCTGCGCATCACGCTCTCCTCCAACCTGGGCAACGTCATCGCGATGCTCGCCGCGGGCCTGCTGCTGCCGTTCCTGCCGATGCTCCCCGCCCAGGTCCTGGTGCAGAACCTGTGCTTCGACGGCGCCCAGCTGGCCCTCGCCCACGACCGCCCCGACCCGGCCGCGCTGCGCCGCCCCACGGTCCTGCGGCCGCGGGCCTTCCTGCGCTCGCTCACCGGCTTCGGGGTGCTCGGCGCCCTCGCCGACCTCACCACCTTCGGCGTCCTCGCCTGGTGTCTGCCGGGCACCCTCGACCTCGGCGACCAGGAGGGCTTCCACGCCGGATGGTTCACCGAGAACCTGCTGACCCAGGCCCTCGTCATGCTCCTGCTGCGCACCGGCCGCCGCACCGCCGAGGGCCGCGCCCCCACGCCGATCCGCGCCTCGGCGACCGCCCTCGCGGCCGTCGGCGTCCTGCTGCCGCTCTCCCCGCTCGGCCCGCTGCTCGGCATGACGGGCCTGCCGCCGATCTACTACCCGCTGCTCGCGGCGGTGCTGGCGCTGTACGCGGCGGCGCTGGTGGCCCTGCGCCGCCGGATGCCGCAGCCGCAGGCCGGGGCCCCTCAGCCGTAGGACAGGTGGGAGCAGAGGTCGTCGTCGGCGGAGCGGGCCTCGGCGGCGACGCCGGACGGCACGGCGGTCGGCGCCGGTGACGCCGAGGCCTGCGCACCGTCTCCGGGCGTGTAGTCGGAGCCGAGCACGACGCTCAGCCCGTCCCCGCCGACGAGTTCGGCGCCGGGGAAGAGCCGGGCGAGGGCCTGCGCGTCGGACTTCTCACCGCTGCCGTACGTGATGGTGGTCGTGGTGTGGTCCTGGCCGGCCGCGTTGCCGGTGGTGGTGACGGTGAAGCCGTGCCCGGCGAGGAGCGCTGCGGCGGCACCGGCGAGACCGGAGGTGCGGGTGCCGTTGTAGACGGCGACGGCGGCCCCGTCCCCGCGCACGTCCTCGGTGGCGGCGGCCGACGGTGCGGCGCTCGACGCGGCGGCCCGGGCCGCCTTCCCGCCGCTGGCGTCCTTGCCGTCGAGGGTCCGGTCGTCCTTGAGCGACGCCCACAGCGCGTCGGCGTCCGGCTGCACGACGGCGACCCGGCTGCCCTGGTACTTCCAGGGCACGGTGATGAACTTGGTGTTGTGCAGGTCCACGTCCTTCATCGACATGGCGAAGGACAGCAGCTTGTCGGCCGTGCCGAGCCCGCTGTCGACGGTCATCGACTTCGTGGCGGCGTCGGCGAGCGGCAGCAGCCGGGTGGGGGTGAACCCGTCGTCCTTGATCTTCCTGATCAGGCTGGAGACGAACGCCTGCTGGCGCTTGATGCGTCCGATGTCGGAGCCGTCGCCGATGCCGTGCCGGATGCGTACGTAGTCCAGGGCCCGCTGCCCGGACACGGTCTGCACGCCCTTCGTGAAGATCCGGTCGCCCTGGGCGGCGCGATGGGGATTGAGGTCGTTCTCGTAGATGTCGTTCGGCAGACACACCTTGACGCCGCCGACGACCTCGGTGAGCTTCGAGAATCCCTTGAAGTCGACGACGACGGTGTGGTCGACGCGCAGCCCGGTCAGCTTCTCCACGGTGTTCTGGGTGCAGGCCGGATTGCCCTTGGCGGTCTCGCCGGTCGAGTACGCGGCATTGAACATCACGTCGGTCCGCGTCGCGCTCCACGATCCGTCGGGCAGCTTGCACGGCGGGATCGTGACCAGGGTGTCGCGGGGTATGGAGACGCCGACGGCGTGCCGGTGGTCGGCGTAGACGTGCAGCAGGAACGCGGTGTCGGAGCGGCCGATGTCGCTCTTGTCGCCGCCGCCGAGGTCGCTGTTGCCGTCGGTCCGCGCGTCGGTGCCGATGACCAGCACGTTCTCGCCCTTGGAGGCGTCGGCGTCCGGCCGGTTCTTGGAGACGCCGTCGGCGGAGAAGGTGTCGATGTTGCCGTTCAGCCGCAGATAGAGCCAGCCCGCGCCCGCCGTGACCAGCACCAGGAACGACAGTCCGACCACGAGCACCGGCCGCAGTCGCCGCTTCTGCCGCCGCCCGCCCCGGCGCCGGGCGCGCCCGGCCCGCGTCTCGGATGTCCGCGTCATCTGTGTGCCCTCGCGCCCTCGTCCGGTGGAACCAGAAGGTTGTACGGTTGCGCAATGTAGCAAGTAACTCTGAACGACCCCCGCACCGCGAACCCCCGACAAGAGGTGGCCCCATGTTCCGCAACGCCCTAGAGCCCTGGCACCTGTTGATCGTCGCCCTGGTGATCATCCTGCTCTTCGGCTCGAAGAAGCTTCCGGACACCGCCCGCTCCCTGGGCAGGTCGCTGCGCATCCTGAAGAGCGAGACGCAGGCGCTGAAGGAAGAGGGCGCGGCGGGCGCGACGGGTGCGGCCGCCGCGACGGCGCCGGTGAAGCCCGTGGACGTGGCCGAGCCGGGCGAGACGCGCTAGCGGCGGTCCATGATCCTCACGGGCTGGCGCCGTCGAACCCGTAGCGCAAGGGTTCGTCGTGGGTGCTCAGGTCCCGCCGGTAGACGTACAGGGCCTCGGCCCGCAGTCCCGGCACCGGTCCGGCCGGCTCCGCCAGGTCGCAGGGGCGGGTGACCTGCACCACCGGCGGCCGGTCCGTGACGTGCAGGCGCAGTCCGTGGGCGGGCCCGCCCACGAGGACGGCGAGTTCCCGGGCTGCTGGAGCGAGTGGCTTCATGGTCATTACTTTAAGCATTGCGCAACCGTAGGAACGATCGCCTCGGCGCACACGTTGACGGGGTGACGGCACACCGAGTCGCCGAGCGCGACGATGCGAACAACGGAGGTAGGAGCAGTGGGAGTTTCCCTGGCAAAGGGTGGCAATGTATCCCTGAGCAAGGAGGCGCCCGGGCTGACCGCGGTCCTGGTGGGCCTCGGCTGGGACGTCCGCACCACGACGGGCGCCGACTACGACCTCGACGCGAGCGCCCTGCTGTGCGACGCGTCCGGGAAGGTCGTCTCGGACCGGCACTTCATCTTCTACAACAACCTCACCAGCCCGGACGGCTCCGTCGAGCACACCGGTGACAACCTCACGGGTGAGGGCGAGGGCGACGACGAGAGCGTGAAGGTGAACCTGGCGGCCGTCCCCGCCGAGATCGACAAGATCGTCTTCCCGGTCTCGATCCACGACGCGGAGGCCCGCGGCCAGAGCTTCGGCCAGGTGCGCAACGCGTTCATCAGGGTCGTGAACCAGGCGGGCGGCGCCGAGATCGCGCGCTACGACCTCTCCGAGGACGCCTCCTCCGAGACGGCGATGGTCTTCGGTGAGCTGTACCGCCACGGCGGCGACTGGAAGTTCCGCGCGGTGGGCCAGGGCTACGCCTCGGGCCTGCGCGGCATCGCCCTGGACTTCGGGGTCAACGTCTGACGCACCCCGGCGCCCGTTGTCAGTGCCCCTCGCTACGGTTCCTCCACGATCAAGGGTCACGATCCGGGGGAGGGGCCGTGGGGGCCAAGACGGGACTGCTCGTGTACGCCGACGGGGACGCGGCCGAGCTGCTGCGGCGCGTGGGATCGGCGGACCGGGAGGCGACGGCCGCCATGGTGCGGCGGCTCTGTCCGGGCCGTGTCGTCGGGGAGTGCGCGGGCTCCAGCCTCGGGGAGGGCGTGTATCCGCTCACGGGGACGGCGTACGCGGCCAGTTGGCCGGGCGTGGACGTCATCGCCGACCGGAGAGTGATGATCGACGCGCCCTCCCGGCTCCCGGACCACCTCGTGTCGGCGAGCGCGGGCCGACGGCTCGTCCTGCACGCCATGCACAGCGTCGTCGACTGGCTGGCGTTCGCCGTGTGGGAGGACGGACGGCTCGTCCGCTCCCTGAGCCTGTCCCCGGACAGCGGCATCATCGAGAACATCGGTGAACCGCTCCCCTTCGAGCGCCCCTACTGGGCCGGAGACCACCCGGTCACCCTCGACCCCGACGACGACGGCGACGACCGCTACCCCTTGCCCTTCCACCCCCTGGACCTCGGCGAGGAGGCGCTGCGAGCGCTCTGCGGCTTCATCCAGGAGGGCACGCCCCGCCCCGACGACGTCGACGCGGACGCCATCGCCCTGCACGGATTCGAGGTACGGGCCCCGGAGGACGCCTGACGCCCGCCTCGGACTCACGCCCCGGGGCCGGCGCATCGGCCGCATGACGGTAGTGGCTGGGCGCGGATCAGCCGCAGCCGCAGGAGGCCGCGTCCGTGCTGGTCGACGTCTCCGCCGGGGCCTCGGCGGCGCAGCAGCCGTCGCCGCTGGTCTCGGGCCGGGCGCTCTTGCCGAGGGTGTCGGCGTCGGCCTTGACCACGTAGACCTCCCAGGGCTCCTGGCCGGGGCCGTGGACCCAGACCTTGTCCTGGAGGGCGTAGCAGCAGGAGGTGTCGTTCTCCTCGAACGTCGCCAGGCCGGCGTCCTTGAGCCGGTCGGTCGCCGCGGTGACCTGGTCGGTGGACTCGACCTCGACGCCGAGATGGTCGAGGCGGGTCTCCTGCCCCGGCTCGCCCTCGATGAGGACGAGCTTGAGCGGGGGCTCGGTGAGGGCGAAGTTGGCGTAGCCCTCGCGCCGCTTGGCCGGTTCGGTGCCGAACAGCTTCGAGTAGAAGGTGATCGACGCTTCCAGGTCGCTGACACGCAGGGCGAGCTGAGCGCGGGACATGGCGGTACTCCATTCGCTTGCATTGATGTCTGTCGATGCAGCATTGCGTGCTGAATCGAAGTCTGTCAACATAGAGGAATGTCGAATCAAGAGCTTGTGGTGCTGGGGCAGACCGGGGACGCCGACGCGTGCTGCCCCGGCCTGCTGACCGCACCGTTGGACGAGGATCAGGCCGTCGAGCTGGCGAAAGTCTTCAAGGCCCTCGGTGATCCGGTGCGTCTGCGGCTGCTCTCGATGATCGCTTCGCAGGCGGGCGGGGAAGTCTGCGTCTGTGACCTGACCCCGGCCTTCGATCTGTCCCAGCCGACGATCTCCCACCACCTCAAGCTGCTCCGGCAGGCCGGACTGATCGACTGCGAGCGGCGCGGCACCTGGGTCTACTACTGGCTGCTGCCGGAGACGACCGACCGCCTCGCGGGCATCCTGACCCGCCCGGGAGGCGACGCGTGAGTACTGCGTCGCGACGGCTGTCGTTCCTGGACCGCTACCTCGCGGTGTGGATCCTCGCCGCGATGGCCGTCGGGCTCGGTCTGGGCCGCCTGCTCCCGGGACTGGGGGATGGGTTGGCCAGGGTGACGGTGAGCGGGGTGTCCCTGCCCATCGCGCTGGGCCTGCTCGTGATGATGTACCCGGTGCTGGCCAAGGTCCGCTACGACCGGCTCGACACCGTGACCCGCGACCGCCGCCTGCTGCTGCCTTCGCTGCTGCTGAACTGGATCGTCGGCCCGGCCCTCATGTTCGCCCTGGCCTGGCTGTTCCTGCCGGACCTGCCCGAGTACCGCACCGGCCTGATCATCGTCGGCCTCGCCCGCTGCATCGCCATGGTCATCATCTGGAACGACCTGGCCTGCGGCGACCGTGAGGCGGCGGCCGTCCTGGTCGCCCTCAACTCCGTGTTCCAGGTGATCGCGTTCTCCGCGCTCGGCTGGTTCTACCTCCAGGTTCTCCCCGGCTGGCTCGGCCTCGAACAGACCGGCCTCGACGTGTCCGTGTGGGAGATCGCCCGCAGCGTCCTCGTCTTCCTCGGCATCCCGCTCGCGGCCGGCTACCTGACCCGCCGCATCGGCGAGAGGACCAAGGGCCGCGCCTGGTACGAGGCCAAACTGATCCCGCGCATCGGCCCGTTCGCCCTGTACGGCCTGCTGTTCACCATCGTCATCCTCTTCGCCCTCCAGGGCGACGCCATCACCTCACAGCCGCTCGACGTGGTCCGCATCGCGCTGCCGCTGCTCGTCTACTTCGTGCTCATGTGGGCCGGATCAATGCTGCTGGGCAGGGCCGTCGGCCTCGGCCACGCGAAGGCGACGACGCTCGCCTTCACCGCCGCGGGCAACAACTTCGAGCTGGCCATCGCCGTCGCCATCGCCACCTTCGGCGCCTCCTCCGGCCAGGCCCTCGCCGGAGTCGTCGGCCCGCTCATCGAAGTGCCCGTACTGATCGGCCTCGTCCACGTAGCCCTGTACGCGCGCCGCTACTTCCCCACCTCGCAACCACAGGAAGCCCCCGCCCGTGCCTGACACTCCGCGACAGCCCTCGGTCCTGTTCGTCTGCGTCCACAACGCCGGCCGCTCGCAGATGGCCGCGGCCTTCCTCACCCACCTCGCCGGTGACCGCATCCAGGTCCGCTCGGCCGGCTCCGCCCCCGCCGACACGCTCAATCCGGCCGTGGTCGAGGCGCTGGCCGAGGTCGGCATCGACATCTCGGCGGAGGTCCCCAAGGTGCTGACCGTGGACGCCGTCCAGGCCTCCGACGTCGTCATCACCATGGGCTGCGGCGACACCTGCCCGGTCTTCCCCGGGAAGCACTACGTCGACTGGCAACTCCCGGACCCGGCAGGCCAGGACGTCGCGGCGGTCCGCCCGATACGGGACGAGATCGAACGCCGTGTCCGGGCGCTGATCGCGGAGATCGCTCCGGAACGGGGTCGTTGACCTGGGCCGACAGTGGCCTGCCCAGGTGAGCGCCCCAGCGGCGGCGAGCCTCAAGTCGCGGACCCTTCCGCGTGAACAACATCTTCGGTTACTACCTTGTCTCTTATCACCTGATCACCGGGCTGGAGGGGCAATCGGCCGCAAGGGTTCACGACGCATCGTCGTCGACGGAACGGCTTACCGCTGGCGCCTGCGCCGCCGGCCGACTTATGACCAGGCTCTCTGTGACAGGCCGTGCACGTACGCGGTGCAGCATGAAGACACTCATGGAACGATCCTCGTCGTCACCACGAACCAACCGCACGCCAGCAACTGGTTCGGAGCACCGAGTGCTGCAGTGCTACCCAGCGATGTCAGCGCCGCCATCACATCGGCCCTCGCCCAGGGCTGGCACCCGACGCGTCCTGCCTCACCGTTCCACCTGGACCAGTCCGACGGCTTCGTTCGCTTCCGGCCCTGACATCGTGCCCACCCGGGAACACCTCGTCCCGAAGCCGCCGATCGGCTAGTCCTCGGTCTCGGACTCGTGCAGCGCGACGAGCTCTCCAAGATCGTTGGCAACCATGACTCGCGCCAGTCGCCCGGCGACGGCCACGACCTCCGGCCAACAAGACGACTCCAGATACTCCTCGTCCGTGTCGTTGGGCGCCTGCACCTCCGCCTCGGCCAGGGCGACACCCAGCTCACGCATGAGAGAGACCTCTTCTTCGGTTCTCAGGCTGATACCGAGAAACCGCTCAGGCTCGTCGGCGTCGCAGAAGTCGTCGAAGAGTGTGTGGAAGATGTGATCCAGGTTCTCGAACACCGCCGGGTCGAGCCAGACGTTCCGCTGCCACGGCGGATTGGCCAGAGCCAGAATCGCGGGTACGACGTGGACTCGGTAGTTCGCTATGAGGCGGGCGTCTTCGGTCACGGCGCCGAGCCTACGGACAGCATTCTGAGGACGCGCCGAATTTCCGGCGGCCCACGGCCAGGACCGTACGGCTCGGGACTGACAGCGGAGGCTGAACCCTCAAACGTGGGGCGGTAGGCCGCCGCTGCACCTCATGCACGCTTTCCAAGTCTGTTGATGCCGCACGTGGGCACATACGAGGCTGTCCACCTGCGTTCAAGCCCGTCCGGCGATGCCGCTGGCTTCCGCCCCGGTCCTGCCATGGACGGCCCTGAACGAAGCTGAATGAGACGGAAACTGAGACGGGGCCCTGATGGAGCGAGTAGAAGCCGAGCTGTTCACCGATGCCGGCAACGACGCCGTGGTGCGTCTGCCCGGCCGTCGCTTTCCTGGCGTCCTGGTCCAGGGTGACACCCTCCAGATCCTCTCCGCGGACATCGCCGAGCTCGTCGAACTCTGCGCGGCCGGCGACCTGAAGGAGGCCCGCCAGGCAGCAAGCCTCCTCCAAGAGGAACTGCGAGCGAAGCTACAGCGCTACACCGATGCGCTCGACGCCCACGGGGAGCAACGACCCTTCTGATCCGTAGCTCTAAGTAGAGCGGTCAGTGACGGTCAAACCAGTCACTCACGTGTTCGCTACGAACGGGCCTGGACTAGCACGGGCGCTGTGGTTGCTGTACTTCGCTGCTGTACATCCGGTACCCAACCGAGACTTTGTCCTTCCTCGGGTGGGCTGAGGCCGATTGGCCCGGCAGGCGACCTCTAGGCCTGCTCCACCAGTTCAATCGCGATGGGCGCGGCGGACTCGATCTCGATCGTGGCCGCTTCGTCCTCCTGTAGGGCGTCAGAGGAAGCGTCGACGGGGAGTACGACCAGCCTCGTGTGCGGTCGAGGAAGCCGACCCAGGTCCAAGGGCGGATCGTGGCGCCGGATGTCGACGACACGAACGAGCGTCTCGGGAATGCTGACGCTGCACGAGTCCCCACGGTTCAGGTATTGAGGGCTCGGCTCGGTGCGAAACAGCGTGTACGACCACTCCCACGAGCCAGGGTCGGCAGGGAAGGCCACTTGGCCGTTCCATCGGAACCGGGAGTCCGGATCGATCTTCTCCCAGGGCCACTCCACAGAGACGTAGGAGCCCCGAACATCGGCAACTCGCGCGCTCGCCGGCGAGCAACTCACTCTCAGTACATCGCCTACCCGGTAGACCGGTCGACCGACTTCGCGCTTCACCCGCTGTTCCTCACATGTCTGATCCGTATCCGAAGGCTACGGCTGGTTGTTGCCTTCTTCTTGCCCTGGGTGTCGTCGGAGATCTTGGCGGCCTGCGTTTTTGCAGCTCCGGGGCGTGGTGGAGGTCGCCTGAGTGGTCGTCGTTGGTCGTTGTCTGCCGGTGTTGAGCGACCTCGGACGGCCCAGAGACGGCCCAGGGACGACCCGAGGAACGTCGCCAGAGACAGCGCCAGTCAAGAGGGCCGTACGCGACACGCTGGAACTTCTGTCTAATTCTTGCCGATCCCTGACCTGCGCATATGCCGCTACGCTGCGCCTTCATGGGGAAAGCTATGCGCTTGTACTGGGGATACATCGCGGTTGGGCCACTCATTGTCGCGTGGACCCAGCAGTGGGCACTTCCGATCATCGCCGCCTTATCCGTTGCCGTCTTCGCTTATGCCTCCTTCTGGGTGCCGGCCTGGTGCGGAGCAGTCAACCGAGACGGCAAGACCTACTGCCGGGATAACGCCTACGGCCTGCTGATGGGGTGTAAGAGACGTCAACACCGTTGGCAGAAAATAAAGTTGATCGTTTTGCGGAGCAAGGTCGGAAACATAAGCCGTGCCGTCTTTCCAACCGCGAAAGACAAGTTCAACGGCTTCATTGCTGTAGGAGGCCTGCTTTCCGCCATCGCGGCGGTGATCGTAACTGTCGTGTCAGGAGGCTGACCGATCCCAACCACCAGCATCCCCATCCGCCTTGGGTTGAGCATGGTCTCGAAAACCGTCGTGGCGAGAGTCACCGTGGGTTCAAATCCCACACACACCGCGCAGGTTGAAGGCCTCTGACCAGTCAGATTGGTCGGGGGCCCTCGTCATGCGCACTGCCCGCTAGTGACCGTGATTCCCTGTGAGTTCCCGGTCTATCGGGCACGGATGGGGCACGACCACTCACATGCTTTGAGCTCGGGCCGCATCCTCATCAGGTCGATCGAGGTGCCCTCTCGACCATGATGAACGTCCGCTGAACCCTGGTTCGGCTGCCGCTGAGGTTTCGGCGTTGATCGGCGCCGTACGTCGTTGTTGGTGTCAGCCGCTGGTGTCAGCTCAACGAGGCAGTCTTGACAAGCTGAGCTGCTCACCTACGGACTTTCAGTCCCACGCGCTCCTGAGGGAACCGCTCGGCTCTGCCTGGGTCGACGGTGGACGGGATGGGAGCCCACCGCCAGGAGCCCACCGCCCTCGCCACGATGTGCCCGCGGCCGGGAACGGCGCCCCCTCCCACCCGGTGCCGGCCGATCCCCCGCCGGAGGCATCGTCTGTGACCGTGAGCCGCGAGCGTGTCGGGTGCTCGACTCATGTCCTCCGGGCCTATCCACTGTGGGCGGGCGTCGGCGCAGCCGGGGCGGAGCGGGCCGGAGGCAGGAGCGGCAGCCCCAGCGGAGCCGGGAAGCCCGCCCGGACGAGATCACCGCGCCGCGGGTGAGGGCCTGGCGCACGGAGCAACTCTCCACTGGGTCGCAGTCGGTGACGGCTAAGGCGTATCGGCTGTTGAAGGCCATCATGGAAACTGCGGTCGACGACGAACTGATCCGGCGCAACCCCTGCCGGATCAAGGGCGCGGGCGTGGAGAAAGCGGACGAGCGGCCCACCGCCACCGTGGCCCAGGTCGATGCCCTTGCCGACGCGATCGGCATGCGCTGGCGTCTGATGCTCTACCTCGGCGCGTACGGTCCGACCCGTCCTGAAGAACTGGCCGGCCTGCGTCGCCGGGACGTCGACCTGGACGAACTGAGGATCACGGTGCGGGTCGCCGAACCGGAGCGGGTGAACGGGCGCCGTGCTCCCGGTGTCACCAAGTCGGACGCCGGTACCCGCACGATCTACCTGCCCGCGTTTCTCGCACGTGAGCTGCGCTGGCACCTGGAGTCCTTCGCCGAGGAAGGCCCCGATGGGCTGCTCTTCGTCGGCGAGCGCGGCAAGCCCTTCCGCCGCAGCACCTTCGGCCGGTACTGGCGCAAGGCCCGTGCTGTCGTGGGCCTGCCCGATCACTTCCGGTTCTACGACCTGCGCCACACCGGGCACACCCTGTCGACCGGATCGGGCGCGACCCTGAAGGACACGATGGTGCGCGCCGGCCAGTCCTCGGAGAAGGCGGCGATGATCTACCAGCACTCCGAGAAGGAGCGGCAACAGGAGGTCGCCGGGATGCTTGACCGGAGTGTCAGGAAGGCTCGGCGGGCCGTGGCACGGAAGTCGGATGATCAAACATCTGGCACGGATCTGGCACGCGGCGACTGAGCGGAAGCGCACAGCAAAAAGGCCCGGGTCGATGACCTGGGCCTGAGCTGTGGAGCGGGTGACGAGAATCGAACTCGCGCTCTAAGCTTGGGAAGCTTATGTTCTACCATTAAACTACACCCGCGTAGTACCGCCGTTGAAGCGGCCTGTACTGCCGGACACTGTACCCCATGCCGGGCCCCGGGCGCTCAAGCCGCCGGGGCCCGGCTGCGTTGTGCGGCCTGGATGTGACTGCGGGTGAAGGGAGTTGAGGCGTACGGTGGGCGGACCGCGCGAGGGTTTCTCAGGGGTGTCCCGAGGTCGGAGTGCCGCCTGGATCCGCGTCCCTTTCATCCCGTAATGTGACCCCGTCGTCGGCCAGGAAACTGGCCCAGTGGCTCGTGGGGAAGGGACTCCGGGACTTGATGGACTCGTTGGAGCGCACCGTCGTCCGATGTGCCGAAGGGCACGTGTTCAGCACTGCTTCGTTCCCGATGCAGCAGGCCGACCGTCTCGGTCCCGGCCGGCTCATCCGGTGTCCGAAGTGTGCTCGGTTGCGGCATGCCGTTCCTGTGGGACCGCAGCAGCGGTAATCGCGGCACAGGTAGTCGTACGGACCAGGTCAGAGCGCGCGGGCCCGCCGATTGTGGCGGGCCCGCGCGCTCTGCGTATCCTCGGTGCGTGCTTCTCTCAGACAAGGACATCCGGGCCGAGATCGACTCCGGACGGGTACGGATCGATCCCTACGACGAATCGATGGTTCAGCCGTCGAGCATCGATGTGCGGCTCGACCGCTACTTCCGGGTGTTCGAGAACCACAAGTACCCGCACATCGACCCGAGCGTCGAGCAGGCCGACCTGACCCGGCTGGTGGAGCCGGAGGGCGACGAGCCGTTCATCCTGCACCCGGGCGAGTTCGTGCTGGCGTCCACGTACGAGGTCATCTCGCTGCCCGAGGACATCGCCTCGCGGCTTGAGGGCAAGAGCTCGCTCGGCCGCCTCGGGCTGGTCACGCACTCCACCGCCGGTTTCATCGACCCGGGCTTCAGCGGCCACGTGACGCTGGAGCTGTCGAACCTCGCCACGCTGCCCATCAAGCTGTGGCCGGGGATGAAGATCGGGCAGCTGTGCCTGTTCCGCCTGTCGTCACCCGCCGAGTTCCCGTACGGGAGCGAGCGCTACGGTTCGCGTTACCAGGGACAGCGCGGGCCGACCGCCTCGCGTTCCTTCCTCAATTTCCATCGGACCCAGGTGTGAGCGGCAGCGACATGAGCGACAGCAGCGGTACGGCCCCCGTGCGCGAGAACCTTACGTACGAGAAGTTCGGGGTCGCGATCCGCGAGCTCGCGCAGACCATCGCCGACGACGGGTACGAGCCCGACATCATCCTGAGCATCGCGCGCGGCGGCGTCTTCGTCGCGGGCGGCCTCGGGTACGCGCTGGACGTCAAGAATCTGAATCTCGTCAACGTCGAGTTCTATACCGGTGTGGGCGAAACGCTGGAAATGCCGGTCATGCTGGCTCCGGTGCCGAACGTCATCGACTTCTCCAACAAGAAGGTCCTGATCACCGACGACGTCGCCGACACCGGCAAGACGTTGAAGCTGGTCCACGACTTCTGCCTGGACACCGTGGCCGAGGTGCGGTCCGCCGTCGTCTATGAGAAGTCCCACTCGCTCGTGAAGTGCGAGTACGTGTGGAAGCGGACCGACGACTGGATCAACTTCCCGTGGAGTGTTGAACCGCCCGTGGTGAAGCGTGACGGTCAGGTGCTCGACGCCTGAGGCCGTCTGTACGTACGTGAAGGGGCCCGGCACCGTTCGACGGTGCCGGGCCCCTTCGTGTGCGTGCGTGACGTGGCTAGAACGTGCCCAGCTTGATGATCGAGAGCAGGGCGACCAGCTGGATCGCCGAGGCCGCGAGGGCCTTGGGCCAGGGGAGGTCGTGGGACTTGGAGACCATCGTGGTGAGCAGGGCGCCCGCCGCGATCCAGGTCGCCCAGCCGAGGAGCTGGACGAACATCTCGTTGCCGCCGAGGAACATGCCGACGAGCAGGCGCGGGGTGTCGGTGAGGCAGGCGATCAGCATGGAGAGGCCGACCGTGGGCTGCCAGGCGCCGTCGCCGCCGAGCTGGCGGGCCAGGGTGTGGGTGACCACGCCGAGGATGAAGAACGAGATCGTGACCGCGACGCCCGTGGTGAGGACGTAGGGGATCGCCGAGGAGAGCGTGGCGTTGATCACGTCCTCGCGGGCGCCGTCGAAGCCGAAGATGGCGAGCAGGCCGTAGAGGAACGTGACGATGAGCGCCGGGGCCCACATCGCGTAGTCGCGCATCTGGAGGTAGGTCGGCGCGGGGCGGAAGACGACTCCGGTGAGGAGGTCCTTCCAGTGCAGGCGGGGGCCGATGGGGCCGGCCGGGGCCGCGCCGGCCTGGTAGGTGGAGCCCTGGCCGTACGGGTCCTCGTCCGGGTTCACCGAGAACGCCTGGGTGTGGCCCGGGTTGTTGGCCGCGTACGGGTCGTAGCCGCCGCCCTGCTGCGGGCGGGGCGCCTGCCGCGGGTCGCCGAAGTACTCCGGCTCGCCGTGTCCGCCCCCGCCGCCGTTGTTGCCCTGGGGCCACTGCTGCTGACCACCGCCGCCGCCGTAGTACTGCGGGGGGCCTTGGGGCGCTTCGCGGTTGTCCCGGCCGCGTCCGTTCCTGAATCCAGCCACGTAGTCGAACGTACCTGGTTTCCGCGGGGTCGATGCCGGGCCCGGGGATCGGGCCCGGCATTGCGGCTGAGCTGTGACATCCCCTACGGGGCGTCTGTCACCGGGCCCTTAGGGGGAGGCCCCGGGGCCGGCCGGTGGATCAGTTGGCCGCGTTCGCGCCGAACTCCGGGTAGCCCGAGGTGCTCACGGCGACCGAGGAGGCCGAGAGGGAGCGGGCGCCCGTGGTGGTGATCTTGGTGCCGTCCGACGGGAGGTAGGTGAGCGCGCCGTTGTAGTCGTTCTCGCCGACGGCGCCGACGACCAGATCGTCCTTGCCGTCCTTGTTGGCGTCGGTGAGCTTCACCTCGCTGCCGAAGAAGTCGTCCTTCTCGTCGCCGCCGGGCACGCCGGCCGTGGACTGGGCGAAGAACTGGGTGCCCGACGTGGTGTCCAGACCGTTCGCGGAGCCGTACAGGACGGTGACGGCGCCGGTGTTGACGGCGGAGCCGAGGTTCTCGCCGGGGGCGCCGACGACGACGTCCGCGAAGGAGTCGCCGTTGATGTCGCCGAGGGCGAGCTCGCTGCCGAACCAGTCACCGCGCTCCGAACTGCCGGGCACGTTGCCGGAGTTCTGGGTGATGTTCGTGACGGCGGACGGGCCGGACGCGGAGCCGTAGGTGACGTGGACCTGGCCGCCGGTGACCGACTCGGGGACGGTGGAGGTGCTGCCGTCGGGGTTCTTGGTGTTCGGGTCCCAGTCCTGGCCGGTGACGATGTCGCCGAAGCCGTCGCCGTTGACGTCGCCGATGCCGGTGATGACGCCGCGCTTGAGCTTCTTGGCACCGCTCGTGGTCAGGCCGGACGCGGTGCCGGGCAGGTAGTAGTTGGTGTTCCAGCCGTCGGCGCTGCTGGTCTCGTAGCCGTTGGCGACGAGGTCGGTCTTCCGGTCGCCGTTGACGTCGCCCGCGAACAGGCTGAGCGGCCCGGCGCCACTGCCGCTGATGATGTTCGGCTTGACGGTGTAGTGGCCGCCCAGCGAGGCGGACTTGGTCGTGCTGCCCTTGTAGACGTACAGGGTGGAGGAGGACGAGCCGATGGCCAGGTCGTCCTTGCCGTCGCCGTTGAAGTCGCCCGCGGCCAGGGCCTGGCCCCAGCGGTCGTGCGAGGAGACGGCGGGGTCGGTGATCGTGGTGCCGCCCGTGAGGCCGCTCGGCGAACCCCACACGATGGCGACGGTGCCGCCGTCGACATCGTTGCCGACCTTCTCGTACGAGGCGGCGACGGCGAGATCGTCGTAGCCGTCGTGGTTGAAGTCGCCGTACGCGCTGCTCCACCCGAAGTGGTCGTACGCCTCGGAGGCGCCGGGGACGCCCGCCGTGTTCTGGCTGATGGTGGAGCGCTTGGCGGAGGTGATGCCGCTCGCCGAGCCGTACAGGGCCACGATCTGGCCGGCTTCCTTGTGCCCGGCCACGGTGGCGTCGCCCGCGGAGACCGCCAGGTCGCCGTAGCCGTCGCCGTTGAAGTCCGCCTTCGGGTGGTGGACGGAGTCGGCCGCGCCCGCCGAGCCCGCGGACACGGCGAGCAGACCGCCGGTCAGCGCGGCGGCGACCGCCGTCGCCGTCGCGATGCGGATGCGGGCCGGGGAGACGGCTGAGGTACTTCTGTGCTTGGCCATGCGGTGGGCTCCTGCGCGGGAAAGGGGATGTCTGGCGGACATCCGCGTCGATGAGGTGCCGTTCGGCTGTCGTTTGCCGGGAGTTGTCCCGTGCATGACCTCCAGGTCGGCGAAGAGGAGACTCGTTGGCAGGTACAAGGGTTGTACGGGAGCTGTGAGGCGTTTGGGAAAAAGGGAACCGATGGGGGCCCGGAACACTCAGGGGGCGACGTCGGCGGTGAACTCGGCCGTCGAGAAGGCCGGTCGGGGCTTCGCCGCCAGCAGTGACGCCGTCCGCTCGCCCGTCAGCACCACCACGGAGTCCTTGGCGGAGTCCGACCCGGAGGTGCGCTGGACGACCAGATCGTCCCGCCCGTCGCCGTCGTAGTCGGCGACGGCGATCACCCGGCCCCCGCCCGGGGAGCCCTTCAGCACGCGGGTGCCGCCCGCCACGAGGCGGATCTTTCCGTCGCCGGACGCGATCAGGTCCGTACGGCCGTCGCCGTCGAGGTCGCCCGTGTCGAGCGTGGTGCCGGGGACGGCGAGGGTGCGGCCGTTCTTCAGCACGATGCCGTCGCCGGTCATGACCGCCGAGCCGAACCGGCCGAACGCCACGTCCGTGCCCGCCGGATACGTGGTTCCGGCCGTCTGCGGGCCGGTCGGGCCGCCCAGGGCGACGGTCGCGCGGGCGGTGCCGCCGTGGGCGCGGACCAGGACGTCGTCGGTGCCGTCGCCGTCCACGTCGGCGGCGGGCCCGGCAGGAACGTTTCCTGAGGACGGTACGAGACGGGCCGTGCCGCGCGGGGCGCCGGAGCGGGTGAAGGGGCCCGGGAGGAAGGAGAGGCTGTCGTTGCTGGCGTGCACGACGAGGTCGGCCTTGCCGTCGCCGTCGAAGTCGCCGCACACGGGCTGGTCGGGCCAGTCGTTGCCGAGCCGCGCCCTCGCCGGGATCGCGACCTTCACGCCCTTGCCCGCGATCCCGCCGGGCGAGCCGAAGAGGATCTGGAGGGGGACGGGCGGCTGCCCCTGGCCGTCGTAGGGCGGGTCGGTCGACACGACGAGATCGGTGAAGCCGTCCGCGTTCAGGTCGCAGCTCGCCTCGGACGCGAACGCCGCCGGGGTCTGGCCCTTCGTCGGCGCCGCGTACTTCGCCGGGGACAGCAACTGCCGTACGCCCGGCGTCAGTCCGTGCCCCTTCTTCCCGTACACGATCGCGATCCCGGCGTCGTCGCCGAGCCCGTCGTGCGCGAGATCGTCCAGTACGAGGTCGGGGGCGCCGTCACCGTTGAAATCGGAGGCGGTCCGCGATCCGCTGCCGCGGGGGACCGGATCTGTGGCCGTACGGGCGTTCTTGCCGGTCAGGGCGGTGGAGCGGGGGTTCGCGGAGGCGGCGGTGTCGTCGGCGCTGCAGCCGGTCAGCGCGGTGAGGAGGACGACGGCGCTCGTGGTCGCCGCTGCGACGGCGGTGCGTCGCGCCGGGTTTCCTGTGCCGCTCCCTGTGCCTGGCATCGCAACGACCCCGCTCACCTCATGACTTCACAACCTCCCCATCATGGCGGGCGTCGGGGGCGGGGTTAAGGGCTGCGAGGTGCCGTGTTCGTCACGTCTGTGGCCGTGCGCGGGTGGCCGCGGGTCGCGCGGTTCCCCGCGCCCCTGTTGGGTTGTTCTTCGGGTGCGGGCCGGTGGCCGCTTCTCGCGCAGTTCCCCGCGCCCCTGAAGCGAGCTCCGCTCGCTAGGGGAAGGCTGCGCGCAGCGCATGCCTTCAGGGGCGCGGGGAACTGCGCG